>DAINQB010000003.1:33890-72561 GCA_036743175.1 Bacillota bacterium
GGCAAGGAAGAAACACTGAAAAGAATAAAATCAGCTATTTCACAACTGGAGGCCGCCAATGGATAAATTATTTGAAACATCAAACTTCATACATGATGAGATAGACAGGGATCTTGAAAAGCATCCTGATATGACCATACATACAAGATTCCCTCCTGAACCAAGCGGTTATTTTCACATCGGACACGTCAAGGCCATTTCCCTGAATTTTTCCACTGCTTTGAAGTATGGCGGTTTGTGCAACCTTCGAATGGATGATACAAACCCGATTCTTGAAAAGAAGGAATATGTTGAAGCAATCCAAAGAGATATAAAATGGCTTGGGTTTACATGGAATGAACGTGTTTTCTATGCATCCGAATATTTTGACCAATGCTTTGAATATGCATTGAAGCTCATTGATGATGGAGATGCCTTCGTATGTGACCTGAATGCCGATGAACTGAGAGAATACAGGGGTACCCTTACGGAGCCCGGCAGGAACTCCCCGTACAGGGACCGTTCGCCAGAGGAAAACCGAAGATTATTCCTTGAAATGAGGGACGGAAAGTACGAGGATGGAACCAGGACTTTAAGAGCAAAGATTGACATGGGTTCAGGCAATATCAACATGAGGGATCCGGTCATTTACAGAATCATGCACAAGGAACACTCCCATACCGGCAACAGGTGGTGCATCTACCCCATGTATGATTTTGCTCACCCGATACAGGACGCAATCGAAGGTATCACCCATTCCCTTTGCGATGTGGGCTTTGAGGACCACCGCCCTCTTTATGAATGGGTACTTGAAAAAACCGGATACGGTGAATTCCCAAAACAAAGGGAATTTGCAAGGCTGAATATAACTCATACGATAACAAGCAAGAGAAAACTCAGGGATATCGTTGAAGCCGGTGTTTTATCCGGCTGGGATGACCCGCGTATGCCGACCATTGCAGGTCTTCGAAGAAGAGGCTACACCCCTTCTTCCCTTCTTTCATTCATAGATAAAGTCGGGGTTGCAAAGACTTATAGTGTAGTTGATATGGCACTCCTTGAGTTCTGCATACGTGATGAACTCAATAAATCATCACGCCGTGTAATGGCAGTACTTGATCCTGTTGAACTTGTGATTTCAAACTATGACGAGAGCTGCGAGTATCTTGAAGTTGAGAATAACCCCGAAGATTCTGAATCAGGCAGCAGACTTGTACCGTTTACAAGGAAACTTTACATCGAGCGTGAGGACTTCATGGTTGACCCTCCCAGGAAATACTTCAGGCTCTCCCCTGGTACTGAGGTCCGTCTCAAGAATGCATATTTTGTTAAATGCACTGACTTTGAGCAGGATGAAAATGGAAATGTAACAAGAATCATATGTACATATGACCCGCAGTCCAAAGGGGGCAACTCTCCCGACGGCCGCAAGGTTAAGGGTACACTCCACTGGGTCTCCACCGAACATGCCGTTGATGCTGAAATAAGGCTTTATGACAGATTGACCAAATATGCCACGCCTTCAGATTACCCCGAGGGTGCTTCGGCACCCGAGCTTGTAAATCCGGATTCCCTGCAGGTTATAAAGCATGCCAAACTGGAACCATCCCTTGGTGATGCCCTTCCCGGTGACCGTTTCCAGTTCATGCGGACAGGATATTTCTGTTGTGATTCTGATACCGGAAATGGTTATACCGTATTCAACAGAATCGTTTCACTCAGGGATACCTGGGCAAAGATAAGTGACAAGGATGGTAACCAATGATTGACCAAAAGGAACTTCCTGTCTTTGCACAGGATTTTCTTTCTTATATGGAAACAATCAAGAACTGCTCTGAAAATACAGTTAGGGAGTATTTCTATGACCTTCGGATGTTCCTTAGATTCCTGGATGTACATAAAAACGGATGCCGTCTGCCTTTTGATGAAATAGCCGTAGACAGGCTTTCCATTGAAGTGATAAGAAGTACCACCCTGAGTGACCTATATGCCTATATGACCTTTCTGAGCCGTTCCAGGGGCATGTCTTCCCGTTCAAGGGCCAGAAAGGCCGCTGCAGTAAAATCTTTCTTCAAGTTCATGCTGACAAAATCCAAGGTAATAGATACTAATCCTGCCCAGGAACTTGAAGCACCAAAACTATCAAAGGACCTTCCAAGGTATCTCAGTCTTGATGAAGCAAAGAAACTTCTCTCCTCCATCGACGGTAGATATCGCACAAGGGACTTTGCAATCATAGTGATTCTGCTTAATTGCGGACTCAGGGTCTCTGAACTGGTGGATATAAACATAAGGCATATAAGGGACAATGATACTCTTGTTGTCCGTGGCAAGGGAAGCAAGGAGCGAACCATTTATCTTAATGATGCATGCCTCTATGCAATCAA
Organism: Bacillota bacterium; assembly: GCA_036743175.1. GTDB lineage: Bacteria > Bacillota > Clostridia > DUPQ01 > DUPQ01 > JAFGQE01. The sequence goes on from DAINQB010000003.1 coordinate 36,257, forward strand.
GAACTACATTAGTGTACGGCCAAAGCCCTCTATTGATGATCCTGATGCCCTGTTCCTGAGCATGAGGGGCACGCGTATATCAAGAAAGACAGTGCACTACATGCTTAAGAAATATCTGAAGGCTGCAGGTCTTGATGCAGAAAAATATTCTGCACATAAACTGAGACATACTGCAGCCACACTTATGTACAGGCACGGTGGTGTGGATATCCGGGCTCTTCAAAGCATTCTCGGTCATAAAAGTATATCTACAACTGAAATCTATACACATGTAAACAATGAAAAGATACGGGAAGCCATTGAATCCAACCCCCTGTCGGGTGTTAAGCAGGACAAATAGATTAATTATTCAAAAAGGGCATTTCACAACTGAAATGCCCTCTTATAATTTGCTTGAATAATTCAATTTGCCGGAGCAACGAAATATGTCTTCAGCATTTCATCAAGTTCATCCTCTATTGCAAGAAGATGTATGTGGTCAGCTGTATCTGTAACAGGAAGACTCATCATGTTTATTGCAGACAAATCAGCCTTCAATACTTCAGGTATGAAATCAATCAGCTCATTTATACTTGCATTTGTATTCAGATTATCAAATACCAGATTTATTATATCCCTGAGTTTTGCAACGAAGAAAAGGTTTGACTTCTGTTCTATTACAGCCTTCATAAAGTCCTGTTGCATCTTGATCCTCTGAAGATCTGAGCCATTGACGTAATCGGATTCAACGCCGGGATCATTCTTCCGGAATCTCAGCAGTTTTTCCGCATCTTCACCATCAAACTGATGTACTCCCGGCTGGAAATTAATGTGAAGGTCCTGGTAAGGGTCATTGTAAAGCATCCTGTAAGGAACATCAAAGGTAACCCTTCCAAGCTCATCTATCAGTTCCCTGAACACCTTAAGTGTCATTACGGCCCCATATTTTATATTGCAGCCTATCTCATCCTCAAAGACATCGATTGTTTTATCGATATCCAATCCTGAGTGTGCATATACCATGTTAATGATGTCATTGTCATAATCCCCGTCCTTGTTGATGTCCCTTTTCAGCATAAGGTCCCTTGGTATCCACATCATGCTTATTTCTTCATCATATGTATCAAAATTAACAAGAAGAATTGCATCGGTATTGGCACCTACTTCATCTTTTACAAGAATGAGGGCATTCATAGGCTTGGTAATATACTTATCAATTATGTTTCCCGGTCCGTCATTTGAAGAGCTCGGGATATCAATTCCCTGCTCTGCTGCTTCCTTTGCCTTTTCAATCGCTTTTACTTCGGCATTGTTTATAACCTGTATCAGCGCAATACCGGCACCTATAAGGAAAACCAGTATAACAACAGTGAATGTCTGAAAGAACTTTTTAATTGCCATCAAAACCTCCGTGCCATGGAACTTAAACGTATGTATTCTTTTAAAAGTTCCTTGTATATATTACATAAAAGCATCATTTGTGTAAAGGTGCAGCCAATTGGGGAGCAACCCATGCATCAAACTGTCTGGTAGAATGCTTTGAAAGCCTTGTAACACATGAAGATATCTATCTTGCTTGCTATCTCGTACGGAGAATGCATTCCAAGAAGCGGCACTCCTATGTCAATGACATCAATTCCTATGTTGGAAGCAAATTTGGCTATTGTTCCGCCTCCTCCGGCATCAACCTTTCCAAGTTCACCTATCTGCCATACAATTTCCTTTTCATCGAGCATTGCAGTTATGCTGCGCAGAAGCTCAGCACTTGCATCACTTGCACCGGATTTACCCCTTGAACCTGTATATTTTGCAATACCTACGCCTTTGCCCAGAAAAACTGAATTGCTCTTGTCGAAGACATTTTTGAACGCAGGGTCAAATGCTGCATTTACATCGCCGGAAAGCATGACGGAATTGAAAAGACATTCCTTTATTCGCAGGTCTGTATTATCAGTACCTGATAAATTCATCAGTATGGAAACAATATATTCAAGCAGATCGGACTGTGCACCGGTTCTTCCGACACTTCCGATTTCTTCTTTGTCTGACAAGAAGCACAAGGTTGTTTTTTCGGGTATACCGGCATCAACGATTCCCCTGAGTGCTGCAAATGAACAAACCCTGTCGTCATGGCCGTATGCACCGATCAGGCCCCTGTCAAGTCCTACATCACGCGCCTTTAGTGCAGGGACAATCTCCAGTTCGGAATTAATAAGGTCTTTCTCTGTTACCTTATATTTATTGTTCAGAAGGTTAAGTACACGCAGCTTTACTTTCTGCTTTATATCCTCGTGTTCCATGGGAACCGAGCCAACAAGGACATTCATATCTTCGCCTTCGAAGGCTTCCCCGAGTTTCTTGTCATTTTGTTTCTGGGCCAGATGAGGAAGAAGGTCTGTTATGACAAATACAGGGTCATCTGCATCCTCACCGATATTGACATTGATCTTTACACCATCTTCCCTGATTATTACACCATGCAGTGCAAGAGGAAGTGAAGGCCACTGGTATTTCCTTATTCCACCGTAGTAATGTGTCTTCAGGAAGGCAAGTTCATTGTCTTCATAAAGTGGTATTGGTTTAAGGTCAAGACGGGGAGAATCAATATGAGAGCCGACCATGTTCATGCCCTTTTTCATATCAGCCTTCCCTATCACTGCTGCAGCCAGAGCTTTATTACCTGCATTGTAATAAACCTTGTCTCCCTGATGAAGCTTCTGACCGGCTTCCAGGGCATTTGCAAGGGATATGAAACCATTTTCCTCAAGGTATTCAACTGCATTAGCAGTAAATTCCCTTTCAGTCTTGGATTTATCCAGAAAATCCGCATATGCACTGCAGTAAACATTCATTTCACTGCTTTCTGTTTCGTCAACCGACTCCCAGGCATTCTTTCTCTGGTAAAAAAGTTCATTCAAATTGCTGTTTTCTGTCATTGTATCCTCCGGTTATATTATTGTTCCGCCTCCCAGGACCCTGTTGCCGTCATAAAGGACTGCAGCCTGTCCCGGAGTTACAGCTCGGGCAGGATTCTTCAGTATTATTTTCATCATGTCTTTTTCAGGAAACTCAATTCCCGTTACTTCAAAATCCCTGGAACCATATCTAATTTTAACATAAATATTACCTGTATTGGATATTGAACCGTTGATCAGACTGACATTTTTCACATTGATTTCATAACGCATCAGTTCTTGTTCATCACCCAGGGTAATATCGCCTGTTTTTCCGTTTATATGTGTTATAAATGCAGGTTTTCCAAGACTGACTCCAAGGCCTTTTCGCTGACCTATCGTATATCTGTGAATTCCTTCATGCGGGCCAATTATTTCTCCTGATGAAGTTATGAAATTTCCATTCAGCTTATCTATCTTTTGTATATTTTCCAGATAGTCCCTGTAATCATCCTCAATGAAACATATCTCTCTGCTTTCCTTTGAATCAGCCGGCATCAGACCGGCATCCTGACAAATCATCCGTGCCTTTTCCTTTGGTATACCATTCAGAGGGAAAAGTATTTTACCAAGCTGTTCTTCCTTCAGAATGTAAAGGAAATATGTCTGGTCCCTGCCTGGATCCACTGATTTTTCAAGATGGAATCTTCCATTCTCTTCTTTTATGGTTGCATAATGACCTGTAGCAAGAAAATCAAATCCTTCTTCTTTTACAATGTCCATAAGAAGCCCGAACTTGATCCTTCTGTTGCACATTATACACGGGTTGGGTGTCCTTCCCGCTGAATACTCTGACAGGAAATATTCAATTACATCATCATTGAACCGGTCTGTTATGTCTATATACCTGTGGGAAATTCCAAGCTTCCGGCAGATGACAGCAGCATTTTCAACAGATGAAGAAGTGACTCCCTTGATCCTGAAAGTCAGTCCATGTACTTCATACCCTGATTTACCAAGCAATACAGCGGCTGCACTGCTGTCAATGCCTCCGCTCATTGCAAGCAGAACAGAAGGACCCATCAGTCCCCCCTGCAGCAATTCTCGCACTTGTTGTAATTTTCGATGTCAACTCCCTGTGCTTTGAGATAGTTGCAAATGGCTTCCTTTATTGCTTCCTCGGCAAGTACACTGCAGTGCATCTTGACAGCCGGAAGACCTCCAAGAGCCTCTGCAACCGCCTTGTTTGTCAGATCCAGGGCTTCTTCTATTGTCTTTCCCTTGACCAGTTCAGTGGCCATGCTGCTTGTTGCAATGGCTGCCCCGCATCCAAAGGTCTTGAACTTGATATCCTTTATGACATTGTCTTCAATGTTCATATATATCTTCATTATGTCGCCGCATTTTGCGTTTCCCACTTCGCCGACTGCATTTGCGTTATCTATTTCACCGACATTCCTTGGATTTGAAAAGTGGTCCATGACTTTTTCTGAATACATCCTTATACCTCCGTGGTTTTATTCTTTAAATAATCCTCATACAAAGGGGACATGTCCCTGAGTCTCTGTACAATTGTCTTTATGCTGTTTATAACATAATCTATATCTTCTCCTGTTAAATCCGTTCCGAATGAAAGTCTCAGTGAGCCGTGGGCTATTTCATGTTTCAATCCAAGGGCAAGCAGTACATGTGAGGGATCCAGGGAACCCGATGTACATGCTGATCCGCTTGATGCCATTATCCCATACATGTCAAGGAACAAAAGGAGGCCTTCTCCCTCAATGAACCTGAATGCAAAGTTAGCATTGCCCGGCAGTCTTTTCTCCCTGTCTCCGTTCAATATTGAAAAAGGCACTTCATAGAGAACTCTATTTATGACAACATCCCTGATTTCCCTGAGCTTTGCTGAATTTTCATCAAGCTTCGTGACAGCCTTTTCTATTGCCGCACCCAGGCCGATTATACCTGCAGTGTTTTCAGTTGATGCCCTTCTTGTTCGTTCCTGTCCTCCGCCGTGAAGCAGATTCCCTATCTTCACTCCCCTTTTGATATACAAAGCACCGGTTCCCTTTGGACCGTGGAACTTATGTGCTGTAAGTGACAGCAGATCCACATTGAGCTTTGATACATCAACGGGTATGTTTCCTATGGCCTGTACGGCATCAGTATGGAAAAATGCCTGATGATCCTTCAATCTTGCACCTATTTCAGCAATTGGCTGGATAGTTCCTATTTCATTGTTGGCCATCATTACTGACACCAGGATGGTATCTTCCCTGACTGCATCCATGATTTTACTGACATCTACTATCCCGTTGTTTTCAACAGGAACATATGTTACTTCAAAACCTTGTTTTTCCATATATTCAAAGACATGGAGTACAGCATGGTGTTCTATGTTGGTGGTTACCATGTGCCTGCCTTTGTCCTTGTAGGCATCAGCTATACCCTTGATAGCCCAATTGTCAGACTCACTTCCTGACCCCGTGAAATAGATTTCATTGGGTTTTGACCCTATTGCAGCGGCAACCCTGCCCCTTGCTTCCTCTATGGCCTTCCTTGCGTCCCTTCCTATGGAATATATGGAAGACGGATTGCCGTAACCGTTCTGAAGCCATGGCATCATTTCATTAAGGACATCCGGGTCCAGGCTTGTTGTTGCAGCATTATCCAGATAAATCAATTTACTCATATGTTTTCTCCTCCTTTATTGATACCCTTGCAAATGTCATGTATTCAGGAATTATTCCGGTAATTCTTCATTATCACCGTCGTCCCCGGAGATATTCTTTCTTTTGTTGAATATGAATAAATAAAGCATAATAAGCAGTACATACAGTCCGAGCGAAATTGCTATCTGATACTGCCATATGAATAAGTTTACGATCAGAAGCACAAAAAGGATTGCTCCGATTCCCGCAAGTATTCTTTTTACAGCTTCTTTCTTTCTTCCATCCATTCCCTTATCTTCCTTTCATAACCGTTGTCAGTCGGTTCATAATATACCCTGTCTTTTATTTTGTCAGGCAAAAACTGCATGTTTACATAATTACCTTTGTAATCATGTGCGTATTTGTATCCATTTGAGTAACCAAGGTCCTTCATGCCGGGTACAGGCGCATTCCTGAGCCACATCGGCACTGTTCCCGTATCTGAACCGGCAATATCACCAAATGCTCTTTCAACTGCAGCATAAGAGGCATTGGATTTGGGACTTACTGCAACATATGCAGCGGCTTCAGCCAAAATTATCCTTGCCTCGGGCATACCTATCATTCTCACGGCTTCAGCTGCGGATTGTGCTACCACCAAGGCATTGGGATTCGCAAGGCCAACGTCCTCAGCAGCACATATCACAATTCTTCTTGCCAGGAAATTTATATCTTCTCCTCCGTATAGGGCCCTGGCCAGGTAGAAAACAGCTCCGTCAGGTGAGCTGCCCCGCATTGATTTGATCATTGCGCTTATATTGTCATAGTGTTCCTCACCGTTTTTGTCATAGCCCAGGGCCTTCTTCTGAAGACACTGCTGAATTGTATCAATTGTTATTGAAATGTATCCATCCTTGTCAAGGTCAGTAGTCAGCACGGCCAGTTCCAGCGCATTAAGGGCAATCCTGGCATCTCCTGATGAGAATTCACAGAGAAACATAAGTGCATCTTCATCAATGCGAACCTTTGATTCGCCGAAACCTCGTTTTTTGTCCTCCATAGCTCTTTTTAAAATGTTTTTTATATTCTCAGGTGACAATGGTTTCAGCATGAAGACCGAAGACCTTGAAATCAATGCTTTGTTGACCTCAAAGAAAGGATTCTCTGTTGTTGCTCCTATGAGAACTATGGTGCCGTCCTCCACTGATGGAAGCAGGGCATCCTGCTGTGACTTGTTGAACCTGTGTATTTCGTCTATGAACAGTACGGTTCTGCCTGCGGGATTCAAAAGGCTGCTCTTAGTCTCTGAAATTATCTTTTTTATATCTGCAACACCTGACGTGACTGCATTTATCTTCTCAAAATTGGATTTTGTCGTCGTAGCTATGATCCTTGCAAGTGATGTCTTCCCCGTTCCGGGCGGTCCATATAGTATGACCGGACGTATTCTGTCAGCTTCAATCATTCTTCTCAGCAATGATCCCCTGCCGACGATATCATCCTGTCCCTCGAATTCATCAAGGGAGGCAGGGGTCATGCGAAAGGCAAGCGGTTTCTTTTTGAAGTTTTCATCAAAATCATTCATATTCTATCCCTGGTACAAGGGGAATCTATCCACCAGTTCGGCAACTTCTTCCATGGCAGTACTCCTGTAACCTTCAAAATCGGTCAGGGTCCTGTAAATGATTGAAGCAATTGTCTTCATCTCATCCTTTCCCATTCCCCTGGTTGTAACTGCAGGCGTACCCAGTCTTATTCCACTGGTAACCAGGGGGCTTTTTGTGTCATATGGGATTCCGTTCTTGTTGCATGTGACATTAACTTCATCAAGCCAGAACTGTGCCTGTTTGCCTGTTACATCAATGTTTGTAAGGTCAACAAGCATCAGATGATTGTCCGTTCCACCCGAAACAAGGTCAAGGCCATTGTCAAGAAGCCCCTGTGCAAGGAATCCTGCGTTTTCAACTATTCTTTTTTGGTATGCCCTGAACTCAGGCTGCAGTGCTTCCTGAAAAGCAATTGCCTTTGCCGCAATTATGTGCATCAACGGTCCTCCCTGTGTACCCGGGAAAACAGCACTGTCTATCTTCTTTGCATGTTCTTCCTTGCAAAGAATCAACCCTCCCCTTGGCCCTCTCAGGGTTTTATGTGTAGTGGAAGTTACAAAATCAGCATACGGTATGGGATTGATATGCAATCCTGCGGCAACAAGCCCTGCAATATGAGCCATATCAACCATAAGGTATGCACCGCACTCCCTTGCAATATCAGAAAATACAGCAAAGTCTATTTCGCGGGAATAAGCACTTGCACCTGCGATGATCATCCTTGGTCGTTCCTTCAGGGCAATGGTCCGCACCTCATCATAGTCTATCCTTGAAGTCTTTCTATCAACTCCATATGATACAATCTCAAAATATCTGCCTGAAATATTCTTTGACATTCCATGGGAAAGATGACCTCCGCATGCAAGATCCATGCCAAGGACCTTGTCTCCGGGTTCCAGGACCGTAAAGAACACGGCAAGATTTGCCGAAGCTCCGGAATGAGGCTGTACATTCGCGTGGTCAGCTCCGAACAGTTTCTTTGCCCTGTCCCGCGCCAGATCCTCAGCGACATCTACAAATTCACAGCCTCCGTAATATCTTTTACCGGGATATCCTTCAGCATATTTGTTGGTAAGGGGCGTGCCCATTGCATCAAGCACCGCTTCACTTACAAAATTCTCACTCGCAATCAGTTCTATGTTTCTACGCTGTCTGCCTACCTCGTTTTCAATGGCCTTTGCAAGTTCAGGATCGACCTTTTCAATCAAATCAAGTCTGTACATACCTATACCTTATCCTTCCTCATTTTCCGGAGCATATCTGAATCCCCGGGAAACATTTCGCAGAGAATTTCAATCTCCTTGAAATCCAGTCCGCGTTTTTCAATCATATCAGGACGCATTTTCCATGTGATGGCAAGGCTCTCACGCCTCCTGAAATCATCTATCATTGCATGATTGCCGGATAACAGGACTTCAGGAACTTCCATGCCCTCAAAGACTTCCGGTCTTGTATACTGAGGGTATTCCAGCAACCCGTCGTAATGTGAATCCCTTGAAAATCCATTTTCATTGCCAAGTACACCCGGCACAAGTCGTGAAACGGAATCAATGACAATCATGGCGGCAATTTCACCGCCTGACAGAACATAATCCCCTATGGAAAGTTCCTCATCCGCAATCATTTCTGATATTCTTTCATCCATGCCTTCATATCTTCCGCATACAAGTGTTATGCTGTCATATTCAAACAACTCAAGGCATTTTTCCTGGTCCAGCAATCTGCCGCGCGGAGAGAGTATTATGGTTCTGCCCGGATTACTGATACTTCTCCAGGCATCGACCACAGGCTGTGCTGTCATGAGCATGCCGTCTCCCCCGCCATAGGGATAATCATCGGTATTCTTATGTTTGTTTGCAGAAAAATCCCTTATATTGATCTTGTTCAGTTTGATAAGGCCGCTGTCGATTGCACGACCTATAACACCTGTTTCAACAGGTGCGAAAATTTCCGGGAATATTGTAAGGACATTAAAAATCAATACCCTCCACCAGTCCTTCCGGCAGAACAACGTCTATCCTTCTTCCGACGACATCGACGTTTCGGACCACGGATTTAATTGCAGGAATCAGTATTTCTTCTCCTGATTCAGAAGTTATTTCATAAACATCATTGGCTCCGGTCTGCATTACATCGCTTAGTGTTCCCAATGGTATTCCTTCGTTGTAAACCAGGCAACCAAGCAGATCCCTTATATAGTAATTGTTTTCACTGAGCGGGGTTGCATTCCTTCTGTCTATGAAAAGGAGTTTTCCTCTCTGGAGGTCAGCTTCTTCCCTTGTATTGAACTCCCTGAACTGTACAACAAGATATTTGCCGCTCAGTTTCAGGGATACAGCTTCAAGCTTCCTTCCGTCAGAATAAAAGTGTTTGATTCCAAGGAGGTTTGCAGGGTCATCAGTGAAGGTGAAAACCTTGAGTTCACCTTTCAGACCGTGCCCCCCTGCAATTTTTCCTATTTCAAACCTGTCATCCATTTCAATCCGTCAGTCAACGATTTCAACAAGTATATGCTTGTTTTCCTTAATTGCATATGCCTTCATAAGGGATCTTATTGCCTTTGCAATCTTTCCCCTCTTGCCGATTATCCTGCCCATATCGTCATCAGCTACATGCACTTCCAGAATAGTATTGAGTTCTTCCTCGATTACATTGATCCTGACATCATCAGGATTGTCAACAAGGGCCTTGATTATCATCTCAAGTAATTCTTTCATTTCTCCCACCTAACTGATGATGCCGTTTTTCTTGAGCAATGCCTTTACAGTATCAGTAGCCTGGGCACCCTTGGCGATCCATTCATTTACCTTTTCGGCATCAACGTTGAATACACTTGGATTTCCCATCGGATCATATGTTCCGATTTCCTCGATGAATTTTCCGTCACGCGGTGACCTGGAATCAGCAACGACCACCCTGTAAAAAGGACTTTTCTTTGCTCCCATTCTTTTCAATCTGATCTTGACCAATTTGTTTTCCTCCTGCTTTGTTTAATAATATCAAAAAGGTAATTTGAAACCTTTCATTGATTTCCTGTTGTTTTTCATGCCCTTGAACATCTTCTTCATGTTATCAAAATCCTTGACAAGTTTGTTGACACTCTGGATTGTATTCCCGCTGCCTGCTGCTATTCTTTTTCTTCTTGAAGCATCCAGAATCCTGGGATTGTTTCTTTCAGCCTTTGTCATGGACTGTATTATTGCCTTGGTCCTTCCTATCTGTTTTTCATCTATCTGCAGACCCTTCAGCTGAGCCTTGTTGATGCCGGGCATCATACCGAGCAGATCCTCAAGGGGACCCATTTGTTTCAATTGTTCCATCTGTGCCAGGAAATCATTCAATGTGAAACTTGCATCCATGAGTTTCTTTTCCATTTTTCTGGCATTTTCAATGTCAACATTTTCCTGGGCTTTCTCAATCAGTGAAAGGACATCTCCCATACCCAGTATCCTTGAGGCCATCCTGTCGGGGTGGAAAACCTCCATGTCATTCATCTTTTCGCCTATGCATGCAAATTTAATTGATTTTCCTGTAACAAATTTAACTGACAGTGCAGCTCCGCCCCTTGTATCACCGTCAAGCTTAGTCAGGATTATACCGCTGATCTCCATGTTTTCATTAAAGTGCTGTGCTGCGTTTACAGCATCCTGTCCGGTCATTGAATCAACAACCAGCAATGTTTCACGGGGATTCACTGCCTTGCTTATGTCAATCAATTCCTTCATCATATCCTCATCGATGTGAAGTCTTCCAGCTGTATCGACGATAAGTATGTCATATCGTTCCTTTTTGGCAATATCCAGTGCATTTTTTGCAATTGCAACAGCATTTTTCGAGTTTTCATGATAAACCCTTATATCAAGCTGGTTTCCTATGGTAATGAGCTGCTGCACAGCTGCAGGTCTGTGAATATCACATGCAGCCATCATGACCTTCTTACCCTGTTTCCTGAGATGGTTTGCAAGCTTTCCGCATGTGGTGGTCTTTCCCGTTCCCTGCAATCCGCACATCAGTACAACAGCGGTGCCGCTTCCAGATATTTTAAGTTCATCGGTTTCACCGCCAAGGAGCTTAATGAGTTCTTCATGGACAATCTTTATTATCTGCTGACCCGGGGTCAGGCTTTTCATTACATCTGCTCCGGAAGCCTTTTCAGATATATCATTGACGAAGGATTTAACAACCTTATAATTGACATCAGCTTCAAGCAGTGCCATCTTAAGCTCGCGGCTTATTGCCTTGATATCACTTTCAGTGACCCTTCCCCGGCCCCGGAGCCCCTTTATTATATTTTCAAGCCTGGATGCCAAACCTTCAAAAACTGCCATCTATCCTTCTGTAATCTTTCTCAGATATCCAATGGCAGCATCTGTGTTGCCATTTATGATTTCTTCCATTGCCTCTTTTGCTATCCTGCGATTGTTCAGTGTACGTTCAGAGAGCTTCAGCTTTTCCTCGTATTCCATAAGCCTTGCTGCGGTCCTTGTTATGATATCATGGACTCCCTGCCTTGTAATATCAATCTCAGCTGATATCTCAGCCAGTGAAAGATTGTCATTCAGATACATGTCAAGTACAGTACGTTGTCTCCTGGTCAGGAGACTTTCGTAGAAGTCGTATAACAGTCCTATCTTTATAATATCAATCATTCCACACCTGTAAAGTATTATTGCTTGTCATATTATAATCCAGGCAGTAGCATTTGTCAAAGAATTTATATCAAACATCATTTTATGCAACTGAAAAAGCCTGCCTTCCGGCAGGCTTTGCTGACTATTCGCCAGGAGCATCACTGTACAAAGTGGGAATCTTTATTACCTGTCCGACCCTTATAAGACTCGGATCTGTTATGCTCTCATTGAAGGCTACAATCTCTGCAACATGGTTTGAATCACCATCATAGAACAGTGCACTTATCTTTGACAGTGTATCCCCTGCCTGGACAGTATACTCAATATATGCGGGAGGAAGTGTCGGCTCAGGTGTAGGTTCCGGAGTAGGTGTGGGTGTTGGTTCCGGTGTTGGTTCCGGAGTAGGTGAAACCGTTACAGTAGGAGTAAAAGTTACTTCAACTGTCTGCTTGTTTTCTGTGAATATAAGTTTCAAAAGTGCCATCATACCCCAGACTATACCGGCCATAAGAGCCAATACAACTATGATACTGACAAACCTTTTCAAATATATGTTCATTCTTCTTTTCATAAATAAAGGCCTCTTTTTGTTTACTTTATTGAATTCACCGCTCAATCCCGGAAAACTGAGCTTACTCTTATATGAATCCTTTTCAATTTCCTTTGTATGTTTTTCGTCACGATATATTCTATCATCTTTTTTGTCTGTTTCATCAACTTTTTCTTCTTCGTCCGGCAGATCTTCTGAATCAATGACAGGTTCATCATCAATCTCCTCAGATTCATCTTCCTTTTCCTTCTTCGCCCTGAATATTGATGCAGCAGCAGAGAAAATCCCGCGTGATTCCGGTTTTACAATGGTTTTTGGAGTTTCCTCTTCGTCATATTCTTTTTCGTCAACAGGGATTTTTGTTGTTTCCGGTTCCAAGGCCACTGTAAGATGTTCCTTTTCCTCACTCTTTTCAACCAGTTCATCGGTGTTTCTGGTGGCATCTATCCTAAGTACCATTACAATGAAATTATCTGAAACTCCATGCATCCTTATCTTTTCCACAGCACGCCATGCGGTTTCTTCTGCATCAAACTCCTTTTGCATCATGTTTGTTATGCTTTCATTGTCAATCTTTGTATTTGCATTGGTCGTTGCAAAGATGAACATGTCACCCGGCAGTATACTGTCGGAGTCATATTCCTTTACTACATCCGCTGCAGGTGAATATGCACCCTCCCTGGCTGTAATTGACTCTGTTGCCTTTATACTTCCTCCCGGAAAGAGATTCTCCACCTTTCCTTTTCTTATCCTGTATATGGAATTGTTATTTGTTGAAACTGCCTTCAGCCTGCCGTCAGTGATTATCAGACCTGTGAACAGCTTATCCTTTGAGAATTCTATTTCATTCTCTCCGGAAACTCCGTATATGAAATCATATGTTCCTTTTATACAGTTTACAAATCCGTTTATTTTCTCATCGCTGTCCATGCCCGGGAATTTCTTATGGAATCTCTTTAGCTCTTTTTCAACCCCCACCAATGTGTTGCTCTGTTCAATCAGGCATTCCATGTTTTCACTCAGCGAAAAAAGAAAATCGGAACCCATGTCAGTCCTTGAGAACTGCAGGTTGCCGACCTTGTCAAGATTGCTTATTTTTCCATTTGCAAAAAAATTCAGTTTCTGATGTTTAACCTGATCGCTGGCTACTGCAGTTATGCTTACTATGGCTTCGTGCATTGAACCAACCTCCTCTTTTGTGAAATATTACGCTACTATATTATCATTTTCATCAGCCATTAACAATATGTTTATGAACAGGGGTTCAGGTCATTCCCATATCCTGCCGATATTATTTCCGATTCAACTGCACCATCCTATTGAACGAAGTATCATTTCCACTGTTTCATTTGACTGCCTTTCTGACATGTTCTCTGTATTGACTATGAAATCAGCTATTTTGAAATAATCTTCCCTGTCCATCTGAAGGGACATTCTTTTCATTGCTTCCTCCCTCGTGAAACCATTCCTTAGTGCAAGTCTTTCCAACTGTACCTCAGCAGGACAATCAGTGGCTATTATATAGTCGCAGACATCAATGAATCCTTCATCTACAGGAATAGGAACATCAAGGACATGATCCTCTTCATTTTCAATCTCCAGCCTATGCAATATTTCATGGGTTACATGGACATGTGTTATTTCATTGAGTTTTCCAAGGGACTCACGACTCTTTGTGATTTCTTCCAGGATTTTCTGTTTATCGAGGGTTTTGAAGTATTGAACTATCTGTGCCCTCATCTCAGGAGACTCATTGAAAAGTCTCTTATAAATGGCATCTGCATCATGCAAAACGAATCCCTTTGATTCAAATATCCTGGAAAATGTGCTTTTTCCTGTAGCAATCCTTCCGGTAATTCCTATAATGATGTTTCTCTTATTTTGTTTCATATAAAGAATTCCCTGTTCTGATATCAACTGTCAGGGGAACGGACAGTTCTACTGCACCTTCCATACTCTCTCTCAGCAAAGCTTCAATTGTTTCTACTTCATCCTTATGGGTTTCAACAACCAGTTCATCATGTACCTGAAGGATCAGGCGTGATTTCAATTTTGATTTCTTTATTTTGTAGTAAACATCATTCATTGCTTTTTTTATTATATCAGCAGCAGCCCCCTGTATTGGAGCGTTCAATGCAACCCTTTTTCCGAATTCCCTCAGATTATAATTCTTGCTTTCAAGCTCCGGTATATATCTCCTTCTGCCGAAAATTGTCTTTACATAACCGTTCTTAACAGCGAACTCAACTATTGATGTCATATAATCTCTAATTCCGGGATATTGATTGAGATATTCGTTTATGTACTCCCGGGCGGTTGGAACTGATACATTTATATCACCTGCAAGACTGAAATCAGATATACCGTAGATTATCCCGAAATTTACAGCCTTTGCAGCCCTTCTCATGTCTTTTGTTACAAATCTGTCATCAACACCGAATACCTTTGCTGCAGTCATAGTATGGATATCAATGTTTCCTTTGAAAGCAGCCTTCATTTCACTGTCATCAGATACATGGGCGAGTACCCTTAGTTCAATCTGTGAATAGTCGGCACTTGTCAGCAGGTAATCCTTGTTTTCAGGGATAAAAGCCCGCCGTATGTTTCTTCCAATTTCCGTTCTTACAGGCAGGTTCTGCAGATTCGGTTCAGTACTGCTGAGTCTTCCTGTTGCAGTAACAGTCTGCCTGAAATTCGAATGAATCCTCCCGTCACCGGCAATGGCCTTGACCAGTCCTGTTGTATATGTTGAACGAAGCTTGGAAAGTTTACGGAACTCAAGTATCAGTGAGGCTATCCTGTAATCCGGTGCCAGTTTCTCAAGGATTTCAGCATTTGTTGAAAAGCCGTTCTTTTTTTTCTTTCCATATGGCAGGTTCATATCTTCAAAGAGTATCTTTCCAAGTTGTGCAGGTGAATTAATATTGAACTGTGTTCCTGTTTCCTCATATATCTCTTTTTCCAATCTTTCTACGTCTATTTCTATTTCCTTCTGGAAGTTATCAAGGAATTCCCTGTCTGCCCTGAAGCCCAGGAATTCCATGCTTGCAAGGACTTCCATCAGCGGAAGTTCCACCTCTTCCAGCAAATCCTTCATTCCAAGTTCTTTTATCATTTCCTTCATGTGTATTTCCAGGAAATGTATTTTAGATGCCCTGGCAGCAATGCCGTTGTCTTCAGAAAAATCCATCCTGAGATACTTGTCAGCCAGTTCATCTACACCATAAGTATCCTTCAGTGCATCCACAAGATATGCTGCAGCTGCAGTATCAAATGCAGGTTTCGGAGGCTCAAGCCCATGCGAGAGAAGGGACAGGAAAAGACCCTTCAGATAATGCCCTTTGACAGATTCAAGCTTTGATGCCTCCTCAAGTATCCTCTGCCCTTCCGTAAGTATATATACATTGATGCCGTCGGCTGTGAATGCTGCCTCAGCCGGATTGCCCTTTTCATCCATCCTGCAGTAAACAACAGCTTCCTTTAAAACTGGTAATTCATCGGCTGAATGTACAATAATTTCAACTTTCCTTGCCTTTGAATCATCAAGCTTATATTTTTTTATGAATGAATTGAATTCAAGCTTCTTGAAAATCTCCAGAAGTCCTTCTTCATTGAGATTTCCGGGTTCCAGTTCATCCGGTTCAAGTTCAACCGGACAGTCGATGTAAATTCTTCCAAGTTCCCTGCTGAGAAAAGCATTTTCCCTGTCTTCCAAAAGCTTGTTTCTGATAGATTCAGATTTTATGTCATCAATATGCTGATATAGGTTCTCCAGATTTCCATACTCTGCAATCAGCGAAAGGGCTGTTTTTTCACCTATTCCACGAACTCCCGGTATATTGTCAGACTTATCCCCCATCAAGGCCTTGACCTCGATGAACAAACCCGGTTCAATTCCATAGTCTTTCAATACTGAATCCCTGTTGTATTCATTTACGATTGGGCTGCCCTTTGCTGTGGTGGGGATCTTTATTTCACATTTATCCCCTGCCAGCTGTATCATGTCCCTGTCACCTGTAATTACAACTACACTGAAGTCATGTGCCAAGGCCTTTTTCGCCATTGTTCCTATGATGTCATCTGCTTCATAGCCTTTTATTTCCATTCTTTTGATACCCATGTCATCAAGTATTTCCTTCATTATAGGCATCTGCATGGCCAGTTCATCAGGCATTTGTTTTCTTCCGGCTTTATAGTCCTTGAATTTTTCATGCCTGAATGTCGGATGTTTCATGTCAAAGGCAACCATTATATGAGTCGGTTCCTCACTCTTTTGAAATTTTTCATATGTATTCAGGAATCCGAATATGGCATTGGTGAAAATACCTTCTTCCGTTTGCAGCATATTCCTTCCGTACATTGCAAAATAAGATCTGTTTAGAATGCTGTTTCCGTCAATCAATAATAATTTCTTCATTTCTCTTCCTTTTCTGATATAAATAAAGGGATGTGCATCCACACCCCCATTATATCAGAATAAGTTACATTGATATCATTCGCCTGACAATGAAAGAATCCTTATGGTATAGCTCTTAAGCTCATCAGAAATCTGTGTTGATGCTACAAGATCAAGCCGTTGCTCAAGAGCAGTCACTGTTTCAGAAGGTATGTCTGCAAGAACATAATTGTCACCTTGTTCAGTGGCTCTGATTCCAAACTCCTTTAATAGTATGGCTGCAATATCGCCGGTATTGTAATTTGCAGTCACATAAAGTATATCCTGACTGCCTTCATATCCATAGGCTTCTTCAAGACTTGTTCCGCCGTCATTGACAGTTATAGAATTTGATCCCGCAAAGGCACTTGTGTTGAATTCAAAACCCCTGTCCATAAGCATATCAGCCGTAAAACCGGGTTCCACTGATTCAGGACCAAAAGCTTTGTCCGGAGCCGGAACAGGCGAAGGTGCCAGGTCTGCTTCACTTTCCGTTGCAGTAATATAATTTGACCCGGGACTGTTTCTCTGGGTATCATCTGCCATGCCCTGCTCTTCATTCGCGAACATCTCTGCACTTTCCTTCATGGTATTTCCTGTCAGGAACAGATTGTCGAAGAATATGAAACCAAGAGCCAGTACTAAACAGGCAGCAACCGCATAGGAAGCTATGTAAACCGGTCTTGGCATTCTTTTCGGTTTGACTTCGGTTTCAATGACCGCACTCTCCCTTACAGCCCTCATGATATCATCAGCAAGACCTTCAGGAGCTTTTACATTTATTCTGCCCAGGGCTTTCCTTATGCTCATCATGTCATTGTAATGACTGCGGCATTCATCACAGTTTTCCAGATGCGAAAGTACAATGGCCTCTTTTTCAGCATCAAGCAAACCATTGATCAAATCATCCAGATATTCAGTTTTATAACTGCATGCCCTTTGCATCGTCCGCTCCTTTATATATTTAACGCAGTCACTGCCCAAAAGTTCCTTCGTTTTTTAAAATTACCGCCAGTTTTTCCCTTGCCCTTGATATCCTTGATTTGACTGTACCAACGGGTAGTTCCAGCATCCTTGCTATCTCCAGGTAATCGTACCCCTTAATATCTGCAAGAATAAGTACACTTCTGTGTTTCTCTCCAAGGCTCATCAGTGCCTCCTGTAAAAGCCTGCCTGTTTCTTCCCGTTCCAGTAGTTCCTGTATATCTGCTGATTCATCAGCAATCTGTAAGACATATTCCCCGTCTTCTCCCTCGAAGCCGGTATCCATTGATACATAATTCCTGTGTTTCTTCTTTCTAAGCTCATCAATGCATGTATTCTTGACGATTCTATAAAGCCATGTTCCGAATGAACTTCCGAAGTTGAATTTCTTTATGTTCCTGAAGACCTTTATGAATGCCTCCTGTGTCATATCTGCGGCATCATGCTGGTTTCCCATAACACTGAATGCAACGGAAAAGGCCTTGTCCGAATATTTTCTGACCAGCACTTCAAAGGCATCATAATCTCCTGCCTGGCATTTGATTATCAGATTTTTCTCATTGTCTGCCAATGCCTGTCCTCCGATACTGCAGAAAAGGCCTGCACCTTGATTCTGCCCCTTTCTCTTCACATGATTTAGATTATAACCTACAACCTTTTTCTTTTCAATTTGTACTATCCCTGTGATATAATTTCTCCATGAAAATCCTCACTGTCATCGCAATCCTGTCAGCCAGGGTCACTACTTTTTTTCTACGTCTCCTTGGCAGAGGGGGCACATCGCTGCCCGGCCGGGTTGCCCTGTTCTTCCAGAGGAATCTCCTTGAAACTCTTTCATCAGGATATACGGTAATAGCAGTCACCGGTACAAATGGCAAGACAACAACTTCAAGGGTAATAGGAAATATACTTTCAAAGGCAGGGATTGACTTCTTCGAAAACAAATCGGGTGCAAACCTTCTTCCCGGCATCGCTGCTTCTTTTGCCATGGACTGCAGTATTTCCGGTAAACCGGGCCATGAATTTGCGGTCATTGAATGTGATGAGGCTGCCTTTCGAACTGCCGGACCTGCAATGAAACCTGCTGTTGTTGTTATAACCAATCTCTTCAGGGACCAGCTTGACAGATATGGTGAAATATCACATATGCTTACAAAGATCAGGGAGGGACTCCTTTCATGTCCCGGTGCCTCCGTAGTGCTCAACAGTGATGATTCACTCTCTTATTCAATTTCCGAATCCATAAGGAACAATCTTATAACTTTCGGCGTAAACGAAGCCCCTTATGGTTCAGATGATGACTTCATAAGTGATGCTCCATATTGTATAAGATGCAAGAATCCCTATTCCTATGGTTATAGAACATATGGTCATCTCGGTGACTTCAGATGCACTTCATGTGGTTATAAGCGTACTGCTCCGGATATAAGTGCCACAGACATAGAGATGAATTTCAGCGGCAGTGCCTTCATGCTTCATATGAAAGGCCAGGCTTTCGAGGTATGTCCGGCATTACCCGGAGCTTATAATATTTATAATGTTTTAGCCGCCGTCGCAGCAGTTTCACCATTCATAGATGATACCGCCCTGCTAGCCGATGGAATTGCCACCTTCGAAAGCGGATTCGGAAGGATGGAGAAAATACTCCTTGAAAATTTTCCTCTTACAATGGTTCTTGTCAAGAATCCCGCCGGTCTCAACCAGGTGATCAATTTTCTATCCTATGATGACAGCACCAAGATCCTTGTCATGATACTGAATGACAACTTCGCCGACGGAACGGATATTTCATGGATATGGGATTCAAACTTTGAAAAGCTTCATTCGTTCTCAGACCGTTTCTCTAAGATATATCTCAGCGGCACACGGGCTGAGGAACTTCTTGTCCGGTTCAAATATGCCGGTTTTGAACCTGATTTGATAACAGTTCAGAAGAATTACAGGATTCTGATTGAGGATATCGTACTCAGCAATACTGAAAAAACACCCGTCTTTGTTCTGCCTACCTACTCTGCAATGTTTGATTTCCGCGGTGTACTTGCACAGAAATATAAATTGAAGGAGTTCTGGAAGTAATATGGATAAACTAAATATCTGTCATCTATACCCCGATCTTCTTAATTTATACGGTGACAGGGGCAATATAATCTCCATGGTAAAGCGTCTTGAATGGCGTGGCATAGGTTCTGAAGTCATTGAGATTTCTGTTGGCATGGAATTCAATCCTGATGCATATGACATTGTTTTCATCGGAGGCGGGCAGGATTTTGAACAGGAAATACTGCTTCCGGATTTACTGGGGGAAAAAGCTTCAAACTTACGTCATGCAGTTGAATCAGATACTACCTTTCTTGCCATATGCGGTGGTTACCAGCTTCTTGGTTTGTATTATAAGACCTGGAACGGTCACCAGCTTGATTTCACAGGCGCCATTGATATATATACCATTGGAAACACAGACCGTATGATAGGAAATTTCATGTTTGAGACTTCCATTGACGGACAGGCATATGAAGTTGCAGGATTTGAAAATCATTCAGGTATGACATATCTTGGAGATAATGTAACTCCCCTTGGCAGAATCATAAAAGGTTACGGTAACAATGGTACGGACAGGACTGCCGGAGCCAGATACAGGAATGTCTTCTGTTCATATTCCCACGGCCCCCTTCTTCCAAAGAACCCCTTCCTGTGCGACCATATACTTCTTACTGCCCTAAGGGAAAAGTATGGTGATTATGAACTAAAGGCTCTGAATGATTCTGAAGAAACCAGCGCCCATGATGTCATGTGCAGAAGGCTTCGTTGATTCTTTTTTTAAAATCATTGATTGTTTCTTTGGCTGTCTCAGCCATTTTTTCTTTTCTCAGTCTCTTGTCCCTTATGAATTCCGAAGGACCGGTCATTATTCCGAAGTTGGCATTCATGGGCTGGAATTTTGAAACAGATCCATTTGATATATGATTTACCAATGCCCCGGTCATAGTTCTGCTGTCAGGTTCAGGCATATCCAATCCTGATGCATGAAGAGAAGCATATATTCCGGCAAGAATACCCGTTGCCGCTGATTCCAGATATCCTTCCACACCTGTCAGCTGTCCTGCGAAGAAAATGCGATGGTCATTCTTTAAACTCAGCCTGTTGTCCAGTAGCTCAGGAGAGTTTATATAGGAATTCCTGTGCATTACACCGAATCTTTCGATAACTGCATCATAAAGACCCGGAATCATTGATACCATCTTTCTTTGTTCATCAAATTTCAGACTGGTCTGGAAGCCCACAAGGTTATAAAGGGTGCCATCCTTGTTCTCTGCCCTCAGCTGTACTACAGCATGAGGCCTTTTACCTGTGGCAGGATCAATTATTCCGACGGGTTTCATAGGACCGAATCTTAAGGTATCGAAACCTCTTGACGCCATGACTTCCACGGGCATGCATCCCTCAAAAACTTTTTTATTCTCAAATCCATGTGGATTCACCCTCTCAGCCCCAAGCAGAAATTCAATGAAATCCATATATTGCTGCTCGTTCATGGGACAATTGATATAATCATCACCGCCCTTGCCATAGCGGGACGCCATGAAGGCTATGCCCATGTCAATTGAATCACTCCGTACAACAGGAGCGGCCGCATCAAAGAAAAACAGATTGGCACTTCCGGTTTTTTCCAATATATGATTGTAAAGAGCCCCTTCAGTCAACGGACCTGTTGCCACTATCCATATTCCTTCATCGGGAATCCGATCAATCTGCCTGCATATTGTTTCTATGTTATGGTGTTGTTTGATTTTATCTGTTATATATTGGGAAAATCCTTCCCGGTCCACCGCAAGGGCTCCCCCCGCTTCAACACGTGTTGCACGGGCAGCCTCAATCACAATTGAACCCATTGCCTCCATTTCAACCTTCAGCAGTCCAGAGGCATTTGTCTCTCCCATGCCTTTGAGTGAATTGCTGCAGACAAGCTCCGCGAAATTCGCATTTGAATGCGCTTTGCTCATTTTCAGGGGTTTCATTTCAAACAGCCTTACCCTGAACCCTCTGGAAGCAGCCTGATATGCTGCTTCGCATCCTGCGAGCCCTGCTCCGATGACATTAATCTCCTGCATCATCCTTCTCCGCTTTTTTCAAAGGTTCCGTGTAATCACATTCAGGATTGGGACATATCAAATGGGGTTTGTAATCAATCCGTCCCTTTGTAAGGAAAGTATTGCACTTCGGACAATTTCCCTCTGCCGGAAGATTCCATGAACTGAAATCGCATGTGGGATAGTTTTCACATCCTATGAACTTTCTCTTTTTCTTTGTTGTCTTAACAATGACCTTGCCGCCGCACTTGGGACAACTGTGACCTGTCTCATCCACCAGTTGCTTTGTGTTCTTGCATTCTGGATATCCAGGGCAGGCAAGGAATCTGCCGTAACGGCCTTCCTTGATAACCATGTTTCTGCCGCATTTGTCACATATTATATCTGTTTCTTCTACAGGCATCTTAACTCTTTCCAGATTATTGTAAGCATCATCGAGAATGCTGCTGAAGTCATTGTAGAAATCGGTAAGGACAGACACCATATCAGATGTTCCGTTTTCAATGTCGTCCAGCTTGTTTTCAAGGTCGGCGGTAAAGTTATAGTCAACAATATGACCGAACCCCTTTTCCATTACTTCATTTACTACCAATCCAAGTTCAGTAGGAAACAGAGTCTTTTTTTCCCTTTTTATATAATCCCTGGCGATAATAGTCGAAATGGTTGGTGAATATGTACTCGGCCTTCCGATTCCCTTTTCTTCAAGGGCTTTTACAAGTGAAGCTTCTGTGTATCTTCTCGGAGGCTGTGTAAATTTCTGTTCCTTTTGAATGTCATTGAGTATGACTTCCTCATTTTTTTCAAGTTCAGGAATATATGCTTCATCGACATCATCATTTCCTTCTCCGTTTGCAACATCATATACTGCCCTGAAACCATTGAAGACGATTATGCTTCCTGTCGATCTGAAAATGTGACCGTCGCATTTGAAGTCAACGGTGGTTACATCTGAAACAGACGGGGACATCTGGCTTGCAATGAACCTGTCAAATATAAGTTTATACAGCTTATACTGGTCATTCGTAAGGCTATCCTTTATTTCATTGGGAAGCATTGTAAGGTCGGTTGGTCTTATTGCCTCATGTGCATCCTGGGCTTTTCCCTTGGTCTTGTACACATTGAAAGCTTTCGGCGCATACTTTTCACCGAATTTATTTATTATCAGGTCACGTGCACTGTACTGCACTTCACTTGAAACCCTTGTTGAGTCGGTTCTCATATATGTAATGAGACCTACGCTTCCCTCTTTGTTTATGTCTACTCCTTCATAAAGCTGCTGTGCTACACTCATGGTTTTCTTTGTTGTGAAACCCAGTTTGTTGGATGCATCCTGTTGAAGTGTACTGGTCTGGAACGGAGGCAGCGGATATCTTTTTTTCTGTTTTTTGTTTATATCCTCAACAATGACAGGATTGCCTGATATGTCCGCCAGTATACTGTCAACTGATTCAATGTCGTTGAGTTCAATCTTCTTTGCATGACTTCCCACAGGACCCTGATATCTTGCACCAAAGGTCTGTTTCTCATTCTTCTTGGAAAGTATCAGAGCTAGATTCCAGTATTCCTTTGGTATGAATCCCTCTATTTCCCTTTCTCTTTCACATACCAGCCTTGCTGCAACAGACTGGACTCTGCCGGCGCTCAGACCCCGCCTGACTTTTTTCCAGAGGAGAGGACTGATCTTGTAACCAACTATCCTGTCAAGTATTCTTCTTGTCTGCTGGGAATTGACCATATTCATATCTATGGGTCTGGAATTTTCAATTGCCTTTCCCACAGCGGATTTGGTTATCTCGTTGAATGTTATGCGGCAGCTCCTGCTGCTGTCGATATTCAATATGTGGGCAAGATGCCATGAAATTGCCTCTCCCTCCCTGTCAGGGTCAGTTGCAAGAAAGACTGTCTCATAACCTTCGGCTTCAGCCTTGAGTTTTTTTACAAGTTCCTTTTTATCAGGCATTATTGAATAGGTCGGCTTGAAGTTCTCCTCAATCTTAACTCCAAGTGTCTTGGCAGGAAGGTCTCTGACATGTCCGAAACTCGCTGTTATCTTATAATCCTTCCCAAGAAACTTGTTGATTGTCTTGGCTTTCGCCGGTGATTCGACTATTACTAAATTTTTTGCCATCAATTCCTCCATCTGCATATCCTGTCTGTCCCGGGACAAGCATTGACTATATTACATTCTTTTTTATTTTTTTTCAACCGTAATACTGTTTACACATCAAATGAGAACCTGAAAGGACCCAAGTCAATCAAAGAAAAATGAAACATCCGTTGAAATCAGAGGTGCTCCGTCATCATATAATCCCCTGCTTCCGGTACCATGTATATTATCCTCAGTTCCCAGGACATATACATCCTTTCCCTGGTCTAGTGCAAAACCTGCAGTAATCAATGATCCGCTTCTTTCACCCGCATCAGCCACAATTACTGCTTCAGACAATCCGCTTATTATCCTGTTTCTGGCAGGAAATGAATACCTGGTAGGCCTTTTCCCGGGAAGATACTCGGAAACAGTACATCCCTTATCCTCAATAAGTGCTTTCAGAGCATTGTTTTCCGGTGGGTAACATATATCCAACCCTGTACCAAGGACAGCAATGGTCCGGCCTGCTTCAAGTGCTCCCCAATGGGCAGAACTGTCAATTCCCCTTGCCATTCCGCTTACAATACAAAACCCTTCCTTTGAAAGGTTTACAGCCAGTTCACGCACCTGTACCAATGATTCATTGCTGCATTTCCGTGAACCTACGATTGCAATTTTTCTTTCTTCAGGCAGTTTACCTTTGATAAAAAGAGCAACAGGAGGATCATATATTTGTGCTAGACCATGTGGATACTCCCCGTCTGTCAATGAAATAACCTGTATTTTGTTATCATTTATTATCCTGCCCAGGGAGGAATTGATTTTTTCCCTTTTCAGCCTCTTATACTTGTCATACCCTGCAATTCCCGAAAAATATAAATCATCCAAAGAAGCCCTGAAGATCTGCTCAGCGCTTTTGAAATAATCAAACAGGAGATACTTTTCCCTTGGGCTCAGATATTCCACCGATACAAATGTCAATAAATAATCATCATGCATATTGACATTTTATGTCATTATTGAAATTAAGTCAAATCAAAGGATAAGGAATGCAACAACCGATGTACAGCATGTTACAAATGTTCCCCATATCAGGTCAATGACTGCAATCCTTGAAGGAAAACCTTCGAGGGTAGCAAGGTTTGTAAGATCATAGGTAGCATATGCCACAAGGCCGAATATTGCACCGCCGTAGGCAGCAAATCCAAGTCCTTTTCCCGAAAGAGCAGGATTCAATACAAAGAAAACAAGTCCTGCGATATACAAAACATAGAACAGGATTGCCGCAGTCCAGTTTATCTTTTTCTTTTTCAATGCCCCCAGTTCCCTGTTGTAAAGTTTTGCAGCAACAAATACGAGCCATATGAAATCAATTATCATGA
The DNA here is from genome assembly GCA_036743175.1 of Bacillota bacterium. Taxonomy (GTDB): domain Bacteria; phylum Bacillota; class Clostridia; order DUPQ01; family DUPQ01; genus JAFGQE01. Next base: position 61,547 of record DAINQB010000003.1, read on the forward strand.
ATACGGCAAAGGCAACTGCAAATTGCACCAAATAATCCATCATCTCCTGCATCCTCCTCTATTTTCCCGGAAACCATGGTATGAACATACTTGTTCTTTTCTTGTATTCGTCATACTCGATGTTTCCCTCATATCTTTTTTCAAGCAGCGGTACTCCCGATACAAAGACAAGAAGCAATGTAATCAACACAGGACTTATGAATGTAAGATATATCATCCCCTTTGGGATGGACATAATAAAAATGCCGGTCCACATTACAGATTCCCCGAAGTAGTTGGGATGTCTTGTGAATTTCCATAGTCCCGTCTTCATTACTTTTCCCTTGTTACTGACATCAGCCTTGAATCTTCTTAATTGTGCATCCCCTGCGACTTCAAAGAAAAAACCTATCAGCCATATGATCAGCCCGGGATAGAGCCATGCCACTGGGTATTTCATTTCATTTGCATTGGCGGCAATCACCGGAATGGAAATAATAAACATAAGTATCATCTGAAGCATGAAAACCCGGATGAAGGCCTGAAGTGCCGGTTTTTTACCTTCCCAGTTCCTTCGCATCGCAACATATCTGTAATCTTCAGGTTTGCCCAGATTTCTTTTCAATATGTGGTAAAACAGTCTCATTCCCCAGATGATTACAACGGAAGATACTACGACAGAAACCAGGTCAAATCTTCCTGATTCTAACATGGAGTAGACTGCAGCCACGGCAAATCCTAGCCCCCATCCTATATCCACTATGGAATTATTCCTTGTTATCTGGGCAATGATATAGAAAACCATGAAGTATAGGAAAAGAACCAGTGCAGTTTTCCAAAATAACTCCATTAGCTTTCCTTTCTTATATATGCCAGGGCAATTGCTCCGTCACCGGCACTTATAGCAATTACAGAAGATGCTTCCATGATATAGGCTGGTTTAATACCTGATATTTCCTCAAGCATCTGTGCCATTTCCTTTGCCTTGTCCTCATTTTGCACATGGATCATACAGTATTCATCAATACCCGGATTACCGGAGTTCTTTCTGAAATCCGACAATAGCTTCTTTCTTGTCCCTTCCGTTGAAAAGGCAATTCCTTTAATTGTGCCCTTCCCATCTTCATCGAGGGTGACTATGGGCTTCATATTAATTTTCTCAGCTATCTTACCCGCGGTCGTTCCAAGTCTTCCGCCTTTTATCATAGTCTCCAGTTCCATGACACTGACCAGTATCCTGGCAAGACCTGCTTTCCTTTTAATGTCCTGAACAATATTTTCATGCTCCATGCCGCCTGCAATCATTTCTGCAGCCTTTTTGACAAGCAAACCTTCCGAACCGGAATTCTGCCTGGAATCTATTACTGATATTCTGTAACCTTCATCAATCAGTCTTTCTGCCTCCTGACGAAAAACATTGAAAGTACCGCTCAGAACAGAAGCAACGGTTATTACTATGATTGAATCATATATGTCCTTGATGCCGTCAAGCACCTTTCTGACGGAAGCCACCGAAGGTTGTGAGGATGTCGGGAAATCAGCACCCTCCTTGTAATACTTTATCAAAGTGGGATTATCAATTGTCAGCTTGTCAAAATATTCTTTTTCACCAATCAGAATACTCAGATTTACTACATGAATCTGGTATTCATCCAGTATTTCCTGGGGTAGGTCGGCTATGGAATCAGTTACCAAACCTATTCTGAACTTCTTGTTCGATACGATTTCCGCCTGCTTTTTCATATCATCCACCTTTTTTTCAAGTACCTTTGAATAGGATTCAGCCACTTTGAAAACCCCTGCAGGTGAATCAGTGTGAACATGGACCCTGGTAAGCCTTTTGTTGCCTGCAACTACAAGGGAATCTCCAAGGTCAGCAATCCGGTCATTGAGATCTTTTCTGATTTCCGAACCTCCCTCCAGCAAAACTTCCACACAGTATCTGTATCTTGGTTTTTCGTGGATATCTGCACCGGTGCCTTCCAGGCTTTCCTCCATAATGCTTCGTATTTCAGTTTCCCTGTCATTCTTCAGAAAATCCAGTATGCCTTTTACAAACAATGTGAATCCTTTTGCTCCGGAATCAACCACCCCTGCTTTTCTTAGGACTGCAAGCTGATTCTTTGTGTTTCTGAGAGAGTCTTCAAGCTTCCGGTATGAGTGGTTGAGAAGATCAGTGAAGTCCTTTGCCTTGGTTCGAAAATCAAACATGGAGGATGCCCAGTCCTTCATTACTGTAAGCATTGTACCTTCAACCGGTTTGCTTACTGCACTATAGGCATATTCCACCGATTTCAAATGTGCAGTGGTGAAATTCTCAATTGACACATTTTCCTCGTTCTTTATTTCTTCACTTACCCCGTTAAGGTACTGTGCAAAAATTATCCCCGAGTTACCCCTTGCTCCCTGCAGACAGGCATCTGCAATTGATTCGAGGGTATCCTTCACTGATGTTGCAAACCTTGATTTCTCAATTATAGCCTTCATGGCCGCAGAGAGATTATTGCCTGTGTCTCCGTCAGCAACAGGAAATACATTTATATTATTGAGCTCATGTCTGTTGTTGATTACATACTGTGCTCCGTTCAGATAAGCCCTGTAGATTTTTTCTGTTTCAATATATACTGCCAAATCAATACCTCGTAGATTTATTATACCCAATTATCCTCCGGGATTGATTTTGTTTACAAAATCAATTGTGATTCTTTCATACTCCTCAGGATGTGAGAAAAAAGCACCGGCATGCCTTCCATCTTCAAACCAAATGATTTCATTTATTTCAGCAGTTGCTTTCTCATGCAGCTCTTTTGTCATTGCAGGATCAATGTAATCATCATCCCTGCAATTGAAAAACAACAGCGGATTCTCGACCTTATGGATTTTTGATCGTATATCTATGCTCTTCATATCGAATTTGTACAAGGACCTGGCAAGGAAGTTACCTGTTTCAAAGATCATCTTGAGTAAAAATCCCTTAAGCCTGAGTTTTTTGCCTGTGACATTCATTACCTGATCCGGAAAGTAGCTGTATGGACAATCAGCGATATAAAAACTGCAGTCATCCCTCACATGGCTCGCATACATCAGTAAAATTCCGGAACCCATGGAAATCCCATGCATTCCGATGCTGCAGTTCTCACCGTATGTCTTTCTTATGAAATCTATTACCGCCTTTGCATCATATTGTTCATAATATCCGTAAGTCGTTGTTTTACCGCCGCTTTTACCATGGGAACGGGAATCCCATGCAACAACCGAATATCCTGCTTTATGATAGAACGATGCAATATCAATCATGTACTTATGTGAATTGGTCACACCATGCAAAAGAAACACCCATTTTGACAGGTCTTTGTTTTCAGCAATCATCAGATTCAGATTATATAGATAAGGTGACATGATTTTTGTATATTTAAGCTCAGTTTCATCGAGCCATGCCCTTACTTTCTCTGAGTATTTTTCATCAGTATAAGGACTTACATAGTCTTCCAATGAAACATCGGGTCTTTTCCTTATAAAAGCAAGACTGTATGCAAGATAGAATCCAAGACCCAATACAATAAATCCCAAAACCAAAATTACATATAGTACATAAATCATCATTAACCTCCCGGAGCCTGACAATTCTTCGATTTCTCCCCTTTACCCAACATTATTATACAAAAATTTTTGCTTTTTAGGTATAATTTGAATGAATTTATCAATATGGAGGCGTTATGCTAAAGGAATTGTATGTCAGCGGCAAATACAAGGAAATGGATCTTAACTGTTCCGAGACAGTGGTTACCGTCGCAAATGATGCCTATGGAATCGGTCTTTCCTCAGAAGCTATGAGAATGTCATCTGCATTCGGCGGCGGAATGTGCATTGAGGACAAATGCGGCGCAGTAACCGGTGCACTCATGGTAATAGGATGTCTATTTGTCAGCGAATGCGCCCATAAGTCGGAATCAATGAAACCTGTGGTTCATTCATTCCTCACCAATTATGAAATCAAAATGAAATCACTTGACTGCAAACCTTTGAAAGAGATGTACAGGACAGATGAATACGGTTGCAGGAAAGTCATGGAAGCCGCTTTGGAAACACTGGAAGAAGTCGTAAATGAATACGGGGAATACAGGGTCAGATGACTCGTTCCCCGGCTTTCAGCACTGTATTTACACTATAGTCCTCCTCAAGCACGACGATATCCGCGACTCTTCCCGGTTTCAGGAATCCATGCCTCTCTTCTATTCCCATAATAAAGGCAGGCGATGATGTTGCACTCATCAGGGCATCCTCCGGCGCTATTCCGATACTTACAAGATTCCTGACACCTTCAGCCATTGTAATTATACTTCCTGCAAGATTTCCGCTCTTAAGACGTGCACTTTTATTCATTACCGTAATTCCGAGGCCTGAAAAAACATATTCACCGTCAGGTAATCCTGCTGCCATTATCGAATCAGATACACAGATAGTCTTCACAGGACCTTTCAATTTATATATGAGCTTTATTATTGCAGGATGAAGATGAATCATGTCAGGAATGATCTCACAAGCCGTAGCACTGTTCAGCAGTGATGCAACAGTAATCCCCGGTTCCCTGTGGTGTATGGCGGGCATGGCATTGAACATATGTGTGGCAAGGGAATCAGTGACTCCGAAGAACTCCATCCCCTTCTCAAAACTGCAGGAAGTATGACCGAATGAAACCAATATACCCTTTGAAACAAGCTTTTTTGTAAGCCGGAAACCTGAATCCATTTCAGGACTCAGTGTTACCCTTCCTATCAGTTCCTCATATTCACCTGCAAAATCATCAAATAAGTCAACATCCGGTTCAAGTATATAGTCAGGATTCTGGGCTCCTTTCTTTTCCTTGTTTATGAAGGGACCTTCAAGATGGACTGACTCAATTTTCTCCCTTTTCTTCTTGTATATTTCCAGGGACTGCGATGCAGTTTCCCTGTCAATGGTCGGAAAGGTTGGTATGAAGCATGTTGTTCCTGTTCTATGATAAGCACTGCACATTGCATCAAAGTCCTGTGCCTTTATATCTGAATTATCAAAACCTGCTATTCCATGGGTATGGATGTCAACATATCCGGGTGAAACAACCCTGCCTTCGCAATCAGTTCCGGCAGCATTGCCTTCATGTCCGGATATTTTCTGTATTCTTCCATCTTCAATGAAAATATCCCATAGACCATCCAGAAATTTTTCCCCGTCAAAAACCCTGCAGTTGGTCAATAACTTACTCATTCATCTTGTCCCTTCATTTCTTTTGATGAAAGCAACTGCACGCTCCCTTGTCTTTTCATCCTTTTCAATGGATTTTTTCAGAAAATCAGGGTTGGCCATGACAAAATGCCTCATGAATTCCTCTGGATCACGAAGATAATCATCAACCATTTCAAACTGCTTCTTTGTTATCCGGGAGCTTTCCACTGCCTCCATGAAGAGTTCCCTGCCGAAAACAGTTCCCGTTATAACCTTTACGCCCTTTGATTCAAGAATTTCAGAGCCCCCTTGTTTTCTGTCAACGACAGTCAGTGTCCAGGGCACAGAAATTCCTGCGTTTTTAAGTGCAGGCAGCCAGAAATTGAAGTAACTTGAGCCTTCGGTTATCAAGTCCGATATATGCAATGCCCTGCCGCCATTGGTGCTCATAAGCCTTTCGGAATTACCGTTCTGTGAAGAAATCATTATCATGTTCTTGTAAATGGTAATATGCTTCTTCTGCAGAATATAAGCAATTATATAGGAGAAAAACCAGTCTCTTCTTTCACCACCGGAAATATAATCAATTTCATCCGGATTTACTTCCATGCTTATTCTTTCAACAAGAAAGTCTATTGTCTTTTTGTAATGCACATCACTGTTGTAGAATTCAAGAAGAAACCTTGTCATCATTGCAGGAAAATCATACTTGTCCTTCTTGTTGAAATCTATGTATTCCAGTGCCTGTACCGCCATCTGTTCACCACCGAAAAGATAATGGGTATTGATATAGAATGGTCCGAATGTTCCCGATGTGTACCAGAATGGCGTTTCCGTTCCGCTTATCTTCAAAGCTCCTGTCCTGAATAACTCTTTTTCAATTATATTCATGCAAACTCCTATAATGACCCGAAGTCTTCGATCATTTTTTCAATCCTTTCAATTATATTTTCATTGGAAGGCATATGCAAACCATTTTTATCAGACATCATCCTTATGGCTGCCTGCTGCGCTTCCTTCAGCAAGTGTATATCAGTATAGATATTTGCAATTCTGAAATCCGGAAGACCGTGCTGTCTGGTTCCGAAGAATTCACCGGGGCCCCTCAGTTTAAGATCTTCCTCTGATATTATGAATCCGTCATTTGTCTTTTCCATTATCTTCATCCTTTGCAAGGCTATTGGATTCCTGCTTCTGTTTATCAGAATGCAATAAGATTGTTCACTTCCTCTACCTACCCTTCCTCTTAGCTGATGAAGCTGTGCAAGCCCGAATCTTTCGGCATTTTCAACAATCATCAGGCTTGCATTGGGTACATTTACACCTACCTCAATGACGGTCGTTGAAACAAGAAGATTGATTTTACCTGCATAGAAATCGGTCATTATACCATCTTTTTCTGATTGCCTGAGCTTTCCATGGACCATACCTATTTTGTATCCACTGAAGCGGGTCTTCAGTTCCTCATATATTGCATCAACGGATACAAGACCTTCATCTTCACCTTCATCTTCTATCCTCGGACATACATAATATACCTGAGAACCATCCTTCATCCTTTTTTCAGCAAAATCCAGGGCTCTTTTTCTTTTTCCTTCATCAATTGAGTGTGTTTCAACTGCCTTTCTTCCCGGAGGCATTTCATCTATTACCGATACATCCAGGTCACCGTATAAAATCAGTGCAAGGGTTCTTGGAATCGGTGTTGCTGTCAGTACCAGGGAATGCGGGGCATTGCCCTTATTGCTTAGTACTGTTCTTTGTTCAACTCCGAACCTGTGCTGCTCATCGGTTATGACAAGTCCAAGTGATTTGAATTCCACAGCGTCCTGTATAAGGGAATGTGTTCCGATCACTAGACCTGTCTTTCCTGTAGTCAAACCTTCCAATGCATCTCTTTTATCAGCAGCTTTCATTGAACCTGTCAGGAGAACGGTATCAATGCCAAGGGCTTCCATTGGCTTGACAAGGCTTCGATAGTGCTGTGAGGCAAGGATTTCCGTTGGAGCCATGAAAGCAGCCTGAAGCCCCTGGTTGCAGATATCAGCTATGACTGTAGCCGCAACGGCTGTCTTTCCTGAACCAACATCACCCTGAACCAATCTGTTCATTGGTCTGCCCGATGACAGGTCGGACCTTATCTCCGCTATAACCCTCTGCTGGGCTCCGGTAAGTCTGAATCCAAGGTGTTCAATGTACCTGTTCCCCAGGCCAAAGTCATGAACCGCCTTCTTCATGGGCGCTTTTTCATTCACCATGTCCTTTATTTTCAGCAAAGCTGCCTGAAGCAGAAAAAACTCCTGGAAAACAAGCCTTTTCCTGGCTTCCATGAACAAAGCATTATTTCCCGGAAAATGTATGTTAACGACAGCATCACGGTAATTCATAAGGTTATGGTCAGCAAGGATCCAGTCAGGGAAGAATTCCTCAAGAAAGCTGCCCTTTGCCTCAAGGGCACTCTTCATGGATTTGCGAATAAGATTCTGGGTCAGGTATCTGTTCTTTCGGTAAACGGGCTGTATCACTGCAAAATCAGAAAAATCAGATGAATAGGCAGGATTATTCATTTCCGGCAGCATTTTCTTTATAACCCTTCCGTAGAAACTGAACTCATCACCATCTTTGAAAGTATTTCTAAGATAATCCTGATTGAAGAAAACGATGCTTATATACCCACTGTCATCCTGTGCAACAATCTTAAGTATGCTAAGGTTTTTTCTTATTCTTCTGAAATCAGAGGATATTATTTTTACAGTTACCGTAGCGCTTTCGCCGTCCTCTATTTCGTTTATTTTTCTTACGACCGACCGGTCTTCATAAGTTCGGGGAAAGAACTCAAGTAAATCACCATAGGTTTCAATGCCAAGGTTCATGAATGCCTCTGCCCTTGCCGGACCGACACCTTTCAAATACCTTATGTCCTGTGTGAGTTCATTTATAAACATTTTCTATCTCCGTCAGAAGGCAGAAAAGTGCAGTACCTGTCTTCTGCTCATGTTTCATGTCCGCAATCCTGTCATATGGAGTCTCACCCAGATTGATAATATGAAATAATCTTCCATTGAAGAACCTTGGCAGCCCTGCCGCCGGATATACAGTAAGACTGCTCCCGACAGCAAACAGATAATCTGCTTCCTCAATGTCTTTTCTGGCCTTTGAAAGTTTCCTTTCATCCAGGTTTTCACCATACAGCACTATATCGGGTCTCACCATTGAACCGCAGACATCACATACCGGAACTTCACCTTTCAATTCAGTGAAATCTTCAAGCCCGAAGGTCCTTTTACATCCAGTGCAATAATTTCTATGGACTGACCCATGGAGTTCATTCACATCAGAAGATCCAGCTGCACTGTGCAGGCCGTCTATGTTCTGTGTAATTACAGTTGTTTGAAATCCCATGGATTCAATACTGGCAATGGCTGAATGTCCTCTGTTTGGCATAATGTTTTTATGCAGAATTCTTTCCTTATAGAATCTGAAAAAAATCTCCGGTCTATGTCTCAGAAAATCTGCACTAAGTATTTCCTCAGGCAGGAATCCATCATACAAACCCTGGGAATAGAGACCATCCGTAGACCTGAAGTCCCTTATACCGCTTTCCGTGGATATACCGGCTCCCGTAAAAAACACGAGCCTTGCCTCCCTGGTCAGATTTTCGCAGATTTCTTCATACATGCACTTTAAAAACAACCTTCTTAACTCTTGACACCCCATCATCGCATGCCATGCCTGGCATATGGGCGTCCCATGGGAAAAAGATACAGAACTTTCCCTCATTCATCAAAATCGCATTTTCATCTGATTTCTCCAGGAAAAGCACATCCTTATCCCCATCATATTGCTGAATAACCATAAGGTCATCAATGCAGGATGCATATATCATCTCAGTACCTTTCAGTACTATCTGTATGTCAATGTATCTTCTGTGGGCTTCATTCTTACCTTCAGAATAAGGCTTCGTATCATATTCCATGGATACAGCATAGGTCTCCCTGTCTCTTATTTCATGGGTACCCGGTTCCATGACATCCCGAAGGCCCGTCCGGATATAATCAATTGCAGTGTCAAGTTCAGCTGAAATTCCCTTGTAGGCTCCTATATTGCTCAATCTGTCTGTTATCATCATGTTCTCCTAATCTATTTTCATTGTATACGCAAGTTTTTCCATGGCTCCCGCTTCCAGCATCCTTATGTCCTTCTTGGCAGTCAGTTCCTTGCCCAGGTAATTACAATCAGGCAGTGAAGACCAGGGTTCTATGCATACATAATTACCTCTCATGTACTTGGTCCAGATTCCGAGATATTTGAAATCATTGAATTCCACCGTTACCCTTCTGTCGTTGCGGGTATTGCATAGATATACAGTCCTCTTGCTGAAATTGTCCATTATAAGTGCATCATCCTTGAATACTTCAGGAGAAAGATACAGCCGGCCTTCTTCCAGGCTGACCTTCACCTTATCCTTTTCAATCATTACATCACTGTCCGTCACATATGTCATCAGATGATCTGTGTCAGGAAATTCGATATAGTAATCCTCCATTGATTCCCCCTCAAACAGTGCAAGGTTATATCCTTCGTGACCACCTATTTCATAATACATAGGCGTATTTCCTGTGTTTTCAACGCTATGTTCCTTCACCAGGCCATTGCCGTCAAGTCTGTATGTAATCCTGAGGATGAAGTCAAATGGATATTCTTTTTTTGTATCTTCATCGGATGTCGTCTCCAGTGTCACACTGGCCTCTTCCCGGTTTATTACGGCAAATTCCCTGAACCTGGCAAAGCCATGTATCTCGGTTTTATATGTCTTTCCTTCATAAGTATATTCGCCGTCCTTGAGCCTTCCGATCAATGGAAAAAGCAAAGGTGCCTGTCTTTCCCAAATCTGTGGATTCAGCTGCCATAGATATTCAACATTACAGATGTCATTGGTTTTCCTCAGGCTCTTTAGCTCCGCACCGGTTGTACTGATGTCTGCCTCCATATGGTTGTTTTTCAATTCAATGATCATGATGTCCCTCCTGCTTCGATTATATCAAAATATTCTAATCATAATGTACTTTTAACCCAATACATTTGACACGGGGTATATATTTCATTAGAATTTACCTAGACAAAGAAAGAAAGGAGAAAAGATGAAACACGAATTTGACATTAAATTCAACTCCATCAGCGAAGTAAAGGATTTCGTTGATATAGTGGCCGGTTTCAATTATGACATAGACCTTGTATCAGGCAGATATGTCATAGATGCCAAGTCAATCATGGGAATTTTCAGCCTTGACCTCAATAAGCCTATAAAGCTTGTTGCTTATACTGACAACGTGGATTCCCTTAAGGAAGCAGTGTCCAGATATCTTTGATTGAACTCCCATTCATTGAAAAAGACAAGTTGAACCACCCCGATGAAGGTGGTTTTCTATTTGCTGAAAAAAAGACAAAAAAAAAAGAGGTTTCCCTCTTTTTTTATTTCAGCAATATATACAGCATTATCGATGTTACCATAAAACCGATCGCTATATATGTAGTATACTTTGACAGCATCGCATCAATGGTTCTGCCCTTGTTCTTACCAAAGAAGGTCTCGGCTCCACCTGCTATACTTCCTGAAAGACCTGCGGCCTTGCCGGACTGAAGCAACACAACAATAACAATTGCAATAGCAAAGATAATCTGCAGTATTCCCACTATAATAGCCAAAGCACTCATCCGCGCACCTCCGTTCCAATTAATGTAGCAGCGTCATGATTTCCACGCGTGCGATAGCAATTATAGCACACATGTACGTCAGTTTGCAATAATAAAAAACCCGTTGCCCATGGGGG
>DAINQB010000004.1:0-16382 GCA_036743175.1 Bacillota bacterium
ATGTGATGTGTTATGTGTACAATGGTCATGTTTTCATTTTTGTTCAGAAACCGAATTGTTTCAAGGACTTCCCTTCTACCCACCGGGTCAAGCATTGATGTTGATTCGTCCAGTATTATACATCCCGGTTTCATTGCAAGAACACCGGCTATTGCAACTTTCTGTTTCTGTCCACCCGAAAGAAGATGCGGAGCTCTTTCCTTCAGGTTCAGTATACCTATTCTTGATAGAGACTCCTCAGCCCTGTCCTTTATATCCGCAGGGTTAACTCCAAGGTTCTCCGGTCCGAAGGCTACATCCTCGATTACTGTTGTACCGACTATCTGATTATCCGGATTCTGGAATATCATTCCAACATTCTTCCTGATTTCCCATACATTGTCATCGATACCTGAATCCATGCCAAGAACAATGACCTTGCCGCCTCCCGGTACAATCAATGCATTCATCAGCCTGGCAATGGTTGATTTTCCCGAACCATTCCTGCCAAGAACCGCAATGAACTCCCCGCGACTTATGTCAAGGGTCACATCATCAACCGCCTTCACCGGATAGTCATGGTTGTCATATGTATATTCAACATTCCTGATTTCAATCATTTTATATACCTGCTTCATTACTACCTGCAATTATACCAATAAATCCCATAAATGTAACAATATATCTCATCCAACCAATCATCCTTGGGATGTTCAGCTCTTTTTAGCCAATCATCCTTGGGATGTTCGGCACTTTTTAGCCAATCGTCCTTGGGATGTTCAGCACTTTTTAGCCAATCATCCTTGGGATGTTTGGCAGACCGAGTGGAAGGATATGAAAAAACCACCGGCCATCATTGGATCCGGTGGTTTGTTTTGTTTTTAAGCTGTGCCTATGAATCAAACGAGTTCAAGGATTGCCATTTCTGCGGCATCTCCCCTTCTGGGTCCGATTTTATAAATCCTTGTGTAGCCGCCTGTTCTTTCCTTGTATTTAGGGGCAATTTCATCAAAAAGCTTGTTGACGACGTTCTCGTCGTTGATCTTATTGATCCATTTCATTGCCTTTCTTCTTGCATGAAGTCTTGACGGACTGTCCACCTGAACCATTTCAGTCTTTGTTTCGCGTTCAACGACATCATACTTCCTGCCGTTTTTGCTTTCCTTTGAAACAGTGGACTTCTTGCCCTTGCTGTCAACCTTCGCACTGGTCACCTTGATCTGTCTGGATGTGAAATTATCACATTCCTTTACTGCTGAGCTTATGAGGGAGTCAACGATTTTCTTGACTTCCATTGCTCTTTTTTCAGTTGTCTCAATCTTACCATTCTGAATGACTGCTGTTACAAGATTCCTAAGTATTGCAATCCTCTGATCCGTAGGACGGCCTAGTTTTCTATGTGATGGCATGATTCAATCTCCTTTTACTTATTCTTCATTATTTGCGAAAGAAAATCCCATTGCCTCAAGTTTCTTGCTTACTTCCTCAAGAGACTTCTTGCCCAGGTTCCTAACTTTCATCATATCTTCCTCTGACCTGTTCGTAAGGTCTTCAACCGTGTTGATGCCTGCCCTTTTAAGGCAATTGTATGAACGAACGGACAGATCAAGCTCTTCAATCTGCATTTCAAGGACCTTCACCTTTTCGTTGCTTTCCTTTTCAACCATAATTTCTGTGTTTATGGCTTTTGCGGAAAGTTCTACGAACAGACTCAGATGTTCACTGATTATCTTTGCAGAAAGACTGACTGCTTCTTCAGGCGTAGTGCTTCCGTCTGTATATACTTCAAGGATAAGTTTATCAAAGTCAGTTACCTGGCCGACACGGGTGTCTTCAACCCTGTATATAACCCTGGAGACAGGAGTATATATTGAGTCCACCGGAATCATTCCGATCACACCTTCATCATCCTTGTTCTTTTCAGCGGAGTCATATCCCCTTCCCTTGCCCACATACAGTTCCATATAGAATGGAGCAGTACCGTCAAGGGTTGCTATATGAAGACCGGGATTCAGTATTTCGCAGTCCGCATCCGTCTGTATGTGTCCTGCCGTTACTTCGCCTTCTCCGTCAGCATTTATGTAAATCATCTTGGGTCCGTCTGAATGAAGCTTCAGTCTGATTTCTTTTACATTCAGGATAATCTCAGTAACATCCTCGACAACACCCGGTACCGTTGAGAACTCATGCAGTACACCGTCAATCTTGATCTTGGTTACAGCTGCACCCGGAAGCGATGAAAGGAGTATTCTCCTCAGTGAATTACCAAGGGTAATCCCATAGCCTCTTTCGAGTGGTTCCGCAACAAACCTGCCATAGGTATTGTCGTCATTTGTTTCCACGCATTCAACTTTAGGCTTTTCTATTTCTATCAAATCAAACACCCTCCTTCTGGATTCTTTCAAATAGGAATGGTTATTTCGCCGTCAATTCTTATTTGGAGTAAAGCTCTACTATGAGATGCTCTTCCAAAGGAATTCCGACTTCTTCCCTTGCACATTCGCCTACAACTTTTCCTTCTAGTTTTTCTGCATTGTACTCAAGGAAAGTCGGGATGTTCTTGCTTGCACTGAGTTCAGCCAGTTCCTTGAACTTTGATGAACCTTTGCTGTCATCAGCAACTGCAACCACATCGCCTGCTTTCAGAAGATATGAAGGTATGTTGACCCTTTTACCGTTTACAGTGAAATGACCATGAAGAACCAGCTGTCTGGCTTCAGGCCTTGAGTTACCAAGTCCAAGTCTGTAAACAACATTGTCAAGCCTGCTTTCAAGAATCTGCAGAAGATTGGTACCGGTAACGCCTTGTTTCCTGTTTGCCATTTCAAAGTACTTTGCAAACTGTGATTCGAGGATCCCGTAGTATCTCCTTGCTTTCTGCTTTTCACGAAGCTGAAGTCCGTATTCGCTGACTTTCTTTCTTCTCTGGCCGTGCTGACCTGGTGCATAGGGTCTTCTGACCATAGCACATTTATCTGTATAACATCTGTCTCCCTTAAGGAACAGTTTTACACCTTCGCGCCTGCAAAGCCTGCAGACTGCGTCTGTATATCTTGCCATTTAATATACCTCCGTCCTAAACTCTTCTTCTTTTGGGTGGTCTGCATCCGTTGTGAGGTATCGGAGTAACGTCCTTGATAAGGGTTATTTCCAATCCTGCTGTCTGCAGAGCCCTGATAGCTGCTTCCCTGCCTGTTCCGGGACCCTTTACATATACTTCCACGGTTCTAAGGCCATGTTCCATGGCTGCCTTTGCCGCTGTTTCGGAAGCCTGCTGTGCTGCAAACGGTGTGTTCTTCCTTGATCCCCTGAACCCGAGTCCACCGGCACTGGCCCATGAAAGAGCATTGCCTCTGGCATCAGTTATGGTAACTATCGTATTATTGAAGCTTGAACGAATGTGAGCAGCGCCGTGCTCTATGTTCTTCTTCTCTTTTCTTTTCCTGGATCTCTTAGGTGCCATATCCGACTAACCTCCTATTTCTTCTTTCCACCGACACTACGCTTGCTGGGACCTTTTCTTGTCCTGGCATTGTTCTTAGTGTTCTGGCCTCTTACGGGAAGACCCATCTTGTGCCTTCTTCCCCTGTAGCTGCCTATTTCAGTCAATCTCTTGATATTCATAGACACTTCACGACGGAGGTCACCTTCAACGACATAACTGTTTTCAATTATATCCCTGAGCTTGGCTACCTCACTTTCGGTGAGATCCTTTACCCTGGTGTCAGGACTGACACCGGTTTCTTCCAATATTTTTTGAGAAGTCGCCTGTCCGATACCAAATATATAGGTCAGCCCTATCTCAACTCTTTTTTCTCTGGGTAAATCCACCCCGGCAATACGAGCCATTAATAAATTACCTCCATAATTTTTCGTAACTCACGATTGTTATATAATCACCCCGGGCATAGTCATCTATGCAGCCGCCCCGAAAGTGTGCATTACAATCCCTATCCCTGGACCTGCTTATGTCTGGGATTTTCACAAATTACCATTACTTTGCCTTTTCTCTTTATTATTTTGCACTTGTCGCAAATTTTCTTTACTGATGGTTTAACTTTCATTGCTTACTCCTTTATCTGCCTCTCCAGGTTATTCTTCCTTTGGTAAGGTCGTAAGGGGACATTTCCACTTTGACCTTGTCACCGGGCAAAATCCTGATGTAGTGCATCCGAAGCTTGCCTGATATGTGTGCCATTATGACGTGTTTGTTTGTAAGTTCAACCCTGAACAATGCATTGGGCAGCGCTTCCTTAACAACACCCTCAACTTCAATAACATCCTTTGCCAAAGTATATCCTCCTTATTTTATTTCTTCAGTCTCCATTAACTTTATTTCCTTGACGATCTCGGAATTCTGAAGCGGTCTGCCTTCATTTAATTTTTCCGAAAGCTTGCTGCTTGTTATTCCAATCACCTCAAGATGCTTCAGTTTCTTCTTCTTGGGATTGTCAACCCTTCTGAGTTTACCATCCACAATGTACACATAACCGTTTTCCTTGTCTACGGTCGTTACTATGAACTTTTTCCCTTTGTCCCTTCCTGCCTTTGAAAGCACCAATTGTCCGGGAATTACGTCCACTTTGTTCACCTCCGGCTCTTGAAGCCTGATTCTTCCAACACCTTTGAAATCAATTTTGTGACTTCACCGGGCATCGGGGTTCCGTCTATATCCACAAGAAGTCCTTTCTCCGAATAATAGTCCATTATCGGAGCTGTCTTCCTGTAGTATTCCTTCAATCGTTCCACGACGGTTTCCGCCTTGTCGTCATCCCTTTGATACAGCTCCTGTCCGCATTTGTCACAGAGTCCGGCCTTCTTTGGTCTCTTGTATGCCATGTGGTAAGTTTCACCGCATCTGCACATGAATCGACCTGAAAGCCTTTCAACCACCTGTTCATCGGGAACATCAATGTTCAGGGCCATATCCACCTTCATACCCATATCACTGAGGTATGTTTCGAGTACTTCCGCCTGGTCGGTTGTCCTTGGATATCCATCCAGAACAAAACCATCCCTGCAGTCCTCCTCCTTTATCCGGGATTCGACGATTCCGTTCGTTACTTCATCGGGAACCAATAATCCTTTGTCAATGTACTCCCTGGCCTTGCGTCCAAGTTCAGTACCTTCCTTGATGTTCTTCCTGAAGATGTCTCCGGTTGATATATGGGGGATTCCGTAATTTTCGGATATAACCCCTGCCTGTGTTCCTTTTCCGCTGCCGGGAGCTCCAAGCAATATCAGAATCATATTCTCACCTTTCATCCAAGGTCCTCAGTCAAGGAACCCTTTGTAATGCCTCATGAGCATCTGTGATTCAATCTGTTTGACCGTGTCAAGTGCAACACCTACAACGATCAGCAACGCCGTTCCACCGAACCAGATGTTGATGTTGAATACAGCACCAAGTATCTGCGGGAATACAGCAACTGCAGCCAGGAAGAATCCTCCGAACCAAGTTATTCTGTTAAGCACCTTTGCAATGTAGTCGGCAGTCGGTTTTCCGGGTCTGATACCGGGTATGAAACCACCGTTCTTCTTCATATTGTTGGCAACCTCAACAGGATTGAACTGTATGATTGTATAGAAGAATGCAAAGAATATTATAAGTATTGCCATGATGGTCATATGGGCCACTCCGCCCTGCTTTTGCAGTGCAAGAAGGAATGTGTTTGTTGTATTCGGAGCCGCAAGACCAATTATGATTGACGGCAGTGTTGTTATTGATGTTGCAAAGATGATCGGAATAACTCCGGCCATATTCACCTTCATGGGAAGATGAGTGCTCTGTCCGCCGTACATCTTTCTTCCAACAACTCTTTTTGCATACTGTACAGGAACTTTTCTTTCAGCCTGGGTAACATAAATGACACCGACGATTGAAACCACAAAGACTGCAAATATTGCTGCCATGGCCAGGATAGCAAGTATGCCTGTACCAAAGAAACCGCCCTGGTAGTATGTCCATATCTGGGCAACTCCCTGTGGAGCCCTTGCCAGGATACCTGCGAAGATTATCAATGATATGCCGTTTCCGATGCCGTACTCAGTGATGTTTTCACCCAACCACATTATGAATGCCGTACCTGCCGTGAATGACAATGTTATTATGAAGAATGAAATGATGCTTCCTCCATCATATATTGCATTGTTGTTTGCAAGGCTTATGTAAAGCATTGCAGCCTGGAAAAATCCAAGGGCTACAGCCAGGTATCTGACAATCTGCTGTATCTTCTTTCTTCCTTCAGTTCCTTCCTTCTGCATTCTTTCAAGTGCAGGGATGGCTACTGTAAGAAGATTCATGATAATGGATGCATTGATGTACGGGGTAATGTTCATGGCGAAAAGCGAAGCTCTGCTGAACGCACCACCTGAGAATGTATCCATGAAACCAAACAGCTGGTTTCCCTGAGTCATTGCTTCAAATGCTTCCGCTATAAGACCCGGAACAGGAAGATGGCTTCCCAATCTGTAGATGAGGAGCAATCCCACTGTTACAAGCAGTTTCTTCTTTAGATCCCCTATCTTCCAAGCGTTCTTGATGGTCTCAAACATTTATACTACCTCTGCCTTTCCTCCGGCTGCTTCAATCTTTTCAACCGCGGATTTCGAGAACTTTGCTGCCTTTACAGTGAGCTTCTTTGTCAGTTCACCATTACCGAGGACAACAACTCCATTCAAAGTCTTGTCAATGATTCCGGCTTCCATAAGTTTCTCTTCATCAACCGTAGAGCCGCTTCTGAATGTATTCAATGACTCTACATTCACTTCAGAATATTCTTTTCTGAACCTTGCATTTGTGAATCCCCTTTTGGGTATTCTTCTATACAAAGGCATCTGTCCGCCTTCAAATCCTATACGTACTCCACCGCCTGCACGTGAATTCTGTCCGTCACGTCCTCTTCCGGCAAACTTTCCGTTTCCGGTAGCATGACCACGGCCTTTTCTTTTCGGTGTTTTTCTTGAGCCGGCAGCCGGCTTTAATTCATTAAGTTTCATTCCGCCGTCCTCCTGTTATTCTTCTACTGACAACAGATGGGAAACCTTGGCAATCATTCCCCTTGTCTGGGGATTGTCCTGCTTTTCCACAGTCTGTCCGATTTTCCTGAGTCCGAGGGCTTCAACAGTAGCCTTGTGGACTGCGAGTGCACCAATGGTGCTCTTCTTGAGTGTTATCTTCAATGTGTTTACCTTTGCCTTAGCCACTTGCCTAACCCTCCTGTCCTGTTACTGCGTCAACGGACAAACCTCTGTCCTTGGCAACGTCTTCAACGGTACGCATCTTTGAGAGTCCTTCTATGGTTGCCTTTACAATGTTGATTGCGCTGCTGGAACCGATGCACTTCGCCCTTACGTTCTTGACACCTGCAAGCTCCATGACCGCTCTCACAGCACCACCTGCTATAACTCCGGTACCTGCTGCCGCCGGTTTGATCAAAACCCTTGCTGAACCAAATTCACCAATCATTTCATGGGGAAGGGTTGAGTTCACAAGAGGTACCCTGATCATATTCTTCTTCGCATCATCAATACCTTTTCTTATTGCATCAGGAATTTCAACCGCTTTGCCGAGGCCTACTCCGACTTTTCCTTCTTCATCACCGACAACTACCAGTGCGCTGAATCTGAAGTTCCTTCCGCCTTTAACAACCTTGGTAACGCGACCGATCTTGACTACTTTTTCTTTTAATTCAACTGAATTATTATCCCTACGCTGCAAAATCATATCCTCCCTTATTAAAACTCAAGCCCTGCTTCCCTGGCTGCATCAGCCAGTTCCTTTACCCTACCGTGGTAAATGTAGCCGCCCCTGTCAAATACAACAAGCTTGATGCCTTTTTCAACAGCTCTCTGGGCTATCAGTTTTCCGACTTCCTTCGCAGCTTCCTTGTTTCCACCGTAATTTACATTGTTCTTCAATGCGGCTTCTACCGTGGAAGCAGAAACGAGGGTAACTCCATTTACATCGTCAATTATCTGAGCGTAAATATTCTTGTTGCTTCTGTAAACATTGAGCCTGGGTCTTTCAACGGAGCCCGATATCTTACCTCTGACCCTAACATGTTTGTTTTTTCTTAGTTTGTTCTTATCAGCTTTACTAATCATATACTACACCCTTAAACCGAACCGGTTTTTCCTTCCTTGCGTCTGATCTTTTCATCAGCATACTTGACGCCTTTTCCAAGATATGGCTCAGGTTTCCTCATCGCCCTTATTTCAGCAGCAAATTCACCGACAGCCTGTTTGTCATAACCTTTGACAACTATCTGGGTCTGTGCAGGAACTTCAACGGTTATTCCATTCGGTGGTATCATTTCAATGGGATGAGAGTATCCAAGATTCAGCACAAGGGTCGTTCCCTGAAGCTGTGCCCTGTAACCTACACCATTGATCTCAAGTTTCTTTTCAAAACCTTCGCTGACACCGACTATCATGTTGTTAAGCAGACTTCTGGTAAGTCCGTGGAAAGCCTTGTGTCTTTTCAGGTCGCTGGGTCTTTCAACCACTGCCTGGTTATTTTCTACTTTAATAACCATATCGGAATCAAATCTCTGTTCCATGGTACCCTTGGGTCCTTTGACAGTAACCTTGTTTCCTTCTTCGATTTTTACATCAACGCCCTTGGGTATATCAATGGGCATTTTTCCTATACGTGACATTACGTCCTCCTTCTTGTCCTTGACATTATGAGCCATGGCCCTTTTCAGAAACTAAAAAGTGCGATTTACCAAACAAATGCCATTACTTCTCCGCCAACGCCCTGGGATCTTGCTTCCTTGTCGGTTACAACTCCCTTGGATGTCGAGATTATGGCTGTTCCCAGTCCACCGAGAACCTTCGGGATATCATCCTTGCCGGCATAAACCCTGAGTCCGGGTTTGCTGATCCTCTTGATTCCCTTTATTGCGTTCCTTTTGTCAGAATTATATTTGAGGGTTATCCTTATGACTCCCTGAACGCCTTCATCCAGAACCTTAACATCGCTGATATATCCTTCTCTCAAAAGAATATCTGCAATGGATTTCTTGAGGTTTGAAGCAGGAATATCAACTGTTTCGTGCCTGGCTGAACCCGCATTTCTTATTCTTGTTAACATATCAGCAATTACATCTGAAATCTGCATATTGTTATCTCCTTCCCAAACCTTACCAGCTTGCTTTTTTAACGCCCGGAATCTGTCCTTTATAAGCCAGTTCCCTGAAGCAAATCCTGCATATTCCGTATTTTCTCATGTATGCATGGGGTCTGCCGCATATCTTGCATCTGTTGTATTCACGGGTCTTGTATTTCTGTTCCCGCTGCTGCTTTAAAATCATTGCTTTCTTAGCCACAATAAATCCTCCTCGTTACGACTTCTTGAGGGGCATGCCCATCAGATCGAGCAGTTCCCTGGCTTCTTCGTCACTCTTTGCAGTGGTAACAAAACATACATTCATTCCCCTGATGCTGTCGACTTCATCGTAAACTATTTCAGGGAATATGAGCTGTTCCTTGACACCAACTGAATAGTTTCCTCTTCCGTCAAAGGAATCAGCGGAAACGCCCCTGAAGTCCCTTACCCTTGGAAGAGCAATATTCATGAACCTGTCGGCGAATTCATACATCCTGTCGCCTCTGAGTGTTACCTTGCAGCCAATTTTCATCCCGGCCCTGAGTTTGAAGTTCGCTACCGATTTCTTGGCAATGGTTACTACAGGTTTCTGCCCGGTGATTATGGTCATATCCTTTACAGCAGAATCAATTGCCTTAGGGTTATCCTTGGCTTCTCCGACACCCATGTTTACAACAATCTTCTCAAGCCTTGGGACCTGGTTTATGTTCGAATAATTGAACTTATCCATCATGGCCGGTATAACTTTTTCTTTGTAAGCATCTTTTAATCTTGCCATTTGTCAAACCTCCCTTCGGCTTATTTCGCCGCTTCTTTTATTACATCAATGACCTGTCCGCACTTTTTGCAAACACGGACTTTACGGCCGTTTTCTTCTACTTTTCTTTCCGTCCTGGACGGTTTTTTGCATTTGCTGCATACCAGCATAACGTTTGATGCGTCAATATGTGTTTCCTGATGGATTATTCCACCCTGCTGGTCCATTCTCTTTGGTCTCACATGTTTTGTAGCAATGCCTATTCCTTCAGCCAGGACAGTACCTTTGGCGGGATTTACTTCGATGACTTTGCCTGATTTTCCTTTGTCCTTGCCGCTCAACACCATAACGTTGTCACCGGCTCTTACATGCATTTTCTTTGCCATGTTCGTTCCTTCCTTCCTAAAGCACTTCAGGTGCAAGGGAAACTATCTTCATGTAGTTCTTATCCCTGAGTTCCCTTGCCACGGGCCCGAATATACGGGTTCCCAGTGGATCCTGGTCATCCTTTATTATAACAGCAGCATTTTCATCAAATCTTATGTATGAACCATCCGGTCTTCTGATACCTCTTTTTGACCTGACGATTACGCATTTGACGACTTCGCCTTTCTTTGCCGATCCGCCGGGTGCTGCACTTTTTACACTGCAAATGATGACATCACCAATATTCGCATATTTTTTCTTCGATCCGCCGATGACCTTTATGCAAAATAATTCCTTTGCACCGGTATTGTCAGCCGACTTCAAAACTGTCTGCATCTGAATCATTGTAATTCCTCCTCCCGGCGTTACTGCGCCTTGTTGGTAATCTGAACCAAACGCCATCTCTTGTCCTTGCTGAGGGGTCTTGTTTCCATTACCTTCACTATATCACCTATACGGCACTCGTTGTTTTCATCATGAGCCTTGAGCTTGTAGGTCCTCTTTATAATCTTGTTGTAAAGGGGATGCTTGACGCTTGTTTCAACGGCTACAACGATTGTTTTATCCATTTTGTCACTAACGACCCTGCCGGTCCTGGTTTTCCTGAGATTCCTTGTATTCTCCATACCGTTCATTCCTCCATCCATAGCCATCAGCTACCGCTGCCTGCCATTAATTCACGTTCCCTTATAACTGTCTTGACTCTTGCAATGTCCTTCTTTACAGCCTTCAATCTCATAGGGTTCTCAAGCTGACTTGTTGCAAACTGAAACCTAAGATTGAAGAGTTCAGATTTCAATTCGTTCAATTCCTTGGCAAGTTCTTCAGTTGATAATTTTCTTATATCATTAGCTTTCATCTGCTTCACCAACCTTCTCTTCTTCTTTCAATACGATCCTGCACTTGATCGGAAGCTTGTGCATTCCTCTCTTAAGGGCTTCTACGGCCATTTCCCTCGGGACTCCGCCTACTTCAAACATAATGCGGCCCGGCTTAACTACTGCCACCCAGAACTCCGGACTTCCCTTTCCGCTACCCATCCTGGTTTCAGCCGGTTTCTTTGTTACCGGTTTGTGCGGGAATATCTTTATCCAAAGCTTTCCATTCCTGTGAAGGTAATGGTTGATGGCTACACGGGCAGCCTCTATCTGATTGCTTTTAATCCATCCGGGTTCCATTGCAGCAAGTCCGAACTCGCCGTGTATCAGCTTGTTTCCCCTGCCTGCCTTGCCCGTCATCTTGCCTCTGTGTACTCTTCTGAATTTAACCCTTTTAGGCATTAACATCAGTCCAGTCCTCCTTCCGCATTATCTTTCTTTTCCGGAAGTATTTCTCCCTTGTATATCCAGGTCTTGACCCCGATCTTACCATAGGTTGTATTGGCTTCGGCAAAGCCGTAATCAATGTCAGCCCTAAGTGTCTGAAGGGGTATTGTACCTTCGTGGTAATGTTCTGTCCTTGCAATTTCAGCTCCGCCGAGTCTTCCTGCGCACATTGTCTTGATTCCCTTTGCGCCGTCTTTCATAGCCCTTGACATGGCCTGCTTCATTGCTCTTCTGAAGGAAATTCTCTTTTCAAGCTGTTGTGCAATATTTTCAGCAACCAGCTGTGCATTTGAATCAATATCCTTGATTTCAGTTATATTGACCAAAACGCTCTTTGATGTAAGTTCCTCAACTTCTTTTCTGAGCTGTTCAATTCCTGCTCCGCCTTTACCGATGATGAGTCCCGGTTTTGCAGCATGGATGTTGAGTTTTATCTTGCTGGCAGCGCGTTCTATTTCAATACGGGCTATCCCTGCAATATATAGTTTCTTCTTTATATATTTTCTGACCTTGTCATCTTCTACAAGGTATTTGCTGAAATCACGCTTGTTAGCATACCATTTGGTATCCCAGTCTTTTATAATTCCGACTCTCAAACCATGGGGATTAACTTTCTGTCCCATTACTTATCCTCCTATGCTCTTTCCTTCAAAACCAATGTTATATGACTGGTCCTTTTATTGATCCTGGAAGCACTTCCGCGTGCATTTGCCATTATCCTCTTGAGGGTTGTTCCCTGACCTGCAAATACTTCAGCAACATACAGTTTTTCCTTGTCAAGCTCGAAATTGTTAACTGCATTGGCTTCAGCCGACTGCAGAAGCTTCAATATATAAGGACTTGCAGCCCTTGGTGTATGCTTGACTATTGCATAAGCTTCCTCAAGGCTCTTGCCCCTGATAAGATCAATTACGAGCTTAACCTTTGTTGCCGGAACACTTATATGCTTAACGCTTGCTCTTCCTTCATCTCTTCCGACTCCAAGGGCTTTCTTTTCCTTTTTTGTCAGCAGGGGAGCTTTCTGGAATTTCCTTCTGGCTTTGTTTGATTCGATTTTCACTTCTTCCTTGTTTTCCACAAGTTCTGCTTTGGAAACTTTGTTCTTAGCCATTTTTTTCTCCTTTCACTGCCTTATGACACAGAGCTGGACTTGTCGCCCTTGTTGCCATGACCCTTGAATGTCCTTGTGGGGACAAATTCACCCAGTTTATGTCCGACCATATCTTCCGTTATGTATACAGGCACATGTTTCTTCCCATTATGTACGGCTATTGTATGACCTACCATCTGCGGGAATATCGTTGATGCCC
Organism: Bacillota bacterium; assembly: GCA_036743175.1. GTDB lineage: Bacteria > Bacillota > Clostridia > DUPQ01 > DUPQ01 > JAFGQE01. The sequence continues at coordinate 12,910 of DAINQB010000004.1, forward strand.
TTGACCATGTCTTCAAAACCTTTTTTTCATTCCTGTTATTCATTTCCTCAATCTTCTGAAGAAGCCTGGGAAATACATAAGGTCCCTTTTTTACCGATCTGCTCATTCTGAAGTACTCCTTTACAACTATCCGTTCCTTCTTCTGACTATCATCTTGTCAGAAGACTTGCTTTTCTTCCTTGTCTTGGCACCAAGGGCCGGTTTGCCCCATGGTGTTGAAGGTCCGGGTCTTCCGATAGGTGACCTGCCTTCGCCTCCGCCGTGAGGATGGTCATTCGGGTTCATTACGGAACCTCTGACTGTAGGTCTGATTCCCATCCATCTTTTTCTTCCGGCCTTGCCGATTGATACATTCTCTATATCAATGTTACCAACCTGGCCGATGGTTGCCCTGCATGAAAGGCTTACCATCCTGACTTCTCCCGAAGGAAGCCTGACCTGTGCGAATTTTCCTTCCTTGGCCATGAGCTGTGCTGAGTTTCCGGCTGAACGGACCATCTGGCCGCCCTTTCCGGGTTTCAGTTCAATATTATGTATGACGGTACCTACGGGCATCTTTTCGAGGGGAAGGGCATTGCCCACCCTGATGTCTGCCTCGGGACCTGACTCAATTACATCGCCCACTTTAAGTGTATTGGGTGCGAGTATGTATCTCTTTTCGCCGTCTGCATAGAATATCAAAGCAATGTTGGCAGTCCTGTTGGGATCGTACTCTATTGCTGCGACTTTACCGGGAACACCGTCCTTGTCTCTCTTGAAATCAATTATCCTGTATTTCCTGAGTGTTCCGCCGCCCTGATGCCTTACGGTTATTCTTCCATAGGAATTTCTTCCGGCATTCTTGGTCTTCTTTGCCAAAAGGTTCTTCTCCGGGGTAGTCTTGGTTATATCTTCAAATGTTGAAACCGTCATAAACCTTCTTGCCGGTGAAGTAGGACGAAATTTTTTAGTTGGCATTTTCTTTCACTCCTTTTCCGAATCCGCAGGCTTACTGGCCTACTCCGAATTCCTCTATACTTGTTTTATATTTCTTGTTGATCGCTTTTTCCTTGCCGCCTTTTTCAAGGTAAACAACGGGCTTTGGATCCATGTCAATCTTTACGATTGCCTTCTTGAAACCGGCTGTTCTTCCCTGGTGTACGCCCATCCTCTTCATCTTGCCCTGGTAATTGACGGTATTGACCTTCAAAACCTTGACATTGAAAAGCTTTTCGACTGCATCCTTGACCATAGTCTTTGATGAGTCAGGATGTACAAGAAATGTATACTTGCCCTGAGCCATGTCATCGCTGCTTCTTTCAGTAATATATGGCCTTATGATAATATCTTCATATCTCATTATACGTATACCTCCTCAACCCTGGCCACGGCGTCCCTGGTCATTATGCATTTGTCATATTTCAATATGTCATATACATTCAGTGCGTTCACAACCGTTGTTTTGACACCGGGTATGTTTCCCATGGATTTGATTATCGTTTCATTCGTTTCCGGCATTACCAGAAGCGTTGATTCCGTTGCATTGAGTTTTCCAAGGACTTCTGCGGCTGCCTTTGTCTTGATTTCAGCAAATTCAAGCTTGTCAAGAACCATGAAAGTTCCGTCATTTACCTTGGATGTAAGAGCAGACTTCATTGCAAGTCTTCTGAGTTTCTTAGGCATGCTCATCCTGTAGCTCCTCGGCTTTGGTGCAAATGCAACTCCACCGCCTGTCCACTGAGGCTGAACCGTTCCGCCGTGTCTTGCCCTTCCTGTTCCCTTTTGTCTCCAGGGTCTCTTTTTTCCACCCCTGACTTCCGCTCTTGTCTTAGCGGACTGTGTGCCCTGTCTCGCATTGGAAAGCTGCGTAACAACCGCACTGTGCATTGCTGTTTCACTTACAGTGATTCCAAAAATATCTTTGTTGAGCTCCATGCTGTCAACAACCTTACCATTCATGTCATAAACATCTACCTTAGGCATTGCACTTCCTCCTTCCATTATGCTTTGACTGCTTCTTTGATAACGAGGAATCCGCCCTTGGGGCCTGGAACCGCGCCTTTGACCAGCAGTATATTCTTATCTTCATAAACCTTGACGACAACCAGATTCTGTATTGTCACCTTTTCGGAACCCATGTGTCCGGGGAGTTTCTTTCCTTTGAAAACCCTGCCCGGGTCTGTAGCTGCGCCCATGGAACCCGGTGCCCTGTGGTAATGTGAACCGTGGGTTTCGGGTCCCCTTGATGTTCCGTGTCTCTTTACCGTGCCGGCAAAACCTTTTCCCTTGGAGATTCCGGTTATATCAACCACATCACCTTCGGAGAACATTTCACCTACATTTATATCCTTGCCTACTTCGAATCCTTCAGCATCCTCAAGTCTGATTTCCTTCTGATATCTCTTAGGTGCAACACCTGCCTTGTCAAAGCTGCCCTTCATCGGCTTGTTTGCCTTTGACTCCTTGATATCCTCATATCCGACCTTGACAGCACAATATCCATCCTGCTCATCGGTCTTGACCTGCAGAATGGAAACGGGACCTGCCTGGACGGCTGTAACCGGTATTGACAATCCTTCTTCGGTAAAAACCTGTGTCATTCCGATCTTTTTTCCTAATATGAACTTCTTCACCTTTCGGTACCTCCTTGGTTATTGGTTCGCCTCGGCGAACATGACCTATGGTCTACAATTTGATTTCTATGTCCACACCCGCCGGTAAATCCAGCCTCATCAATGCATCGATGGTCTTGGGTGTCGGTGACAGAATGTCTATCAACCTTTTGTGTGTCCTCATCTCGAACTGTTCCCTTGCGTCCTTATACTTATGGGGAGCCCTCAGTATAGTAACGATTTCCTTCCTTGTGGGAAGTGGTACCGGCCCTGAAATCTTTGCTCCCGACCTTTTTGCAGTCTCAACTATTTTGTTGGCTGACTGGTCGATAAGTTGATGGTCATAAGCTTTGAGTCTGATTCTTATTTTCTGTTTACCTGCCATATGTTCCTCCTTAATTACTTACCAACAAGATTCCTGTACACTTTGCCGGGTGTTTCCTGCAAGTCGTATTTTAAACCCGGTCATGCCGGGTGTAATACTTTACATCTCGTACAGTGACTTGTCGCCCGCTTTCTTGAACCGGACATTCTCCTCCGAAGTGACCTGCCTTCCATATGGCAGCAATCTCCGGATTCTTCGTATGCCTTGTCACAGCAAGAGTCATTATAAACCAGCCAAAAACAAAAAGCAACAACTTTTTTCAACAAAAAAGCTGTATTTTTGCCCTTTCAGCCAGCTATACTATGTTACACCCCGAAAAAGCCATTGTCAAGCAACGCCTCCGGGTGTGCAAGGACTTTCCGTTAGTGGACTAAAAGGAAAGTCCTTGGTGCTTGGGAGCATTATATCGAGGGTTCGACAGTGACTTGCATACTACGCCAAACGGCAAGTCATGAAAGAACACATAAGAATGCTCTTTGCACAATCCAAGGCTTGCG
>DAINQB010000004.1:16482-24074 GCA_036743175.1 Bacillota bacterium
ATGAAAGAACACATAAGAATGCTCTTTGCACAATCCAAGGCTTGCGAAAAGTCGGAGGTGCTTGGGAGCATTATATCCCTAAAAAATATTATGGTTTTAGAAAAACAGCCCAGACATATGATTCTGACTGTGATTCGCTCTTCCAGTACCTAAGCCTTGATAAATACCATTCTATCTTTTCACTTATACTCTTTTCATAATTAATATAATCTTCATCAATCACAATAGATGTGAGTTCATAATAGATCAGTCCCGGAGCATGAGCCGGTGTATGAACTGTACTGCAAGCCTGCCCAAGTGCATGGTACAAAGCTTCCAGTGATTTATCCTCAGTCCTTTTTGCCATGGAGTGTGCAGCCAGGATCGCCCTTCTTGCTTCAGGCATTTTGATGACACCTTGTGCCCATTTCCTGCATATATCAGTAATATTTTCAGGTTCGGGAGGTTCTCCGGTCTTTTGCCTGATTAACGATTCAATTGATTCAGAGCAGTCAAGGGCCCACAGTACAAGAGTCCTTCTGTCGCAGGACCCTATGATGCCCATCAATTCCTGAAGGCATTTGCTGTCACCGGTAAAGAAGATTTTCCGGTGCAGTCTGATTCTTGATTCAACATCGTCGCAGGACTTCATTGTTTATCTCCCCTTTGCCGGGAAAAAGCATCCTATGAATCTTCAAGTGCAAGATGTGCCATGTATGATGACCTTACAAGCGGAGAGCTGGCTACATGGCTGAATCCCAGGGAATATGCAATTTCCTCGTATCTTTTGAATTGATCGGGATGAATGTATTCAACCAAGGGAATATGCATTTTGCTCGGTGTAAGATATTGTCCGACAGTCAGAAAATCACAGCCGTGTTTTCTCAGGTCCTTGAAAACCGATACTACTTCAGTCTCGGTTTCGCCAAGCCCCACCATTATTCCTGATTTTGTCTTGCCGGAATAGCCCATTTGCTTTGCACTTGAAAGAACCTCAAGGGATTGTATGTAATCAGCTTCGGGCCTTACGGTTCTATATAATGAAGAGACTGTTTCAATATTATGACCCAGCACATCAGGATTACATTCCACAACCTTCATCAATGCATCCCCGTCTCCCTGGAAATCCGGTATCAGCAGTTCCACCTTAGTATTCGGATTGATGTTTCTTATCTCCAGGACCGTTTTTGCAAAATGCCCGGCTCCTCCGTCAGGCAGGTCATCCCTTGTCACAGATGTTATAACCACATAACTAAGTTTAAGTTCCTTCACAGCCATTGCAACATTCAGTGGTTCACCCTGGTCAACTGCTTCAGGTGCTGCGCCGGTTACATTACAGAACCTGCAATTCCTTGTACAGTTTTTACCTAGTATCATAAAGGTAGCGGTTCCTGACTGAAAGCACTTTCCCCTGTTTGGACAAATTGCTTCATCACAGACGGTATTGAGGTGATACTTGTCCAGTATTCCCCTTACTTCCTGATATCCACTGCCGGCAGGAATCCTTACCCTGAGCCAGTCGGGTTTTCTTTCCATCATATATTCACGCTTTCAATGTCTGAGTATTCATAATCGAATCCAATTCTTTTTGCAAGCCTTTCAACAATCTTTTTCTTTACAAAATCAAAGTCAGCTTCCGAACCGGTCAGTTCCCGTACTGATGTAACTCCCCTGTCTCCCAATCCGCATGGCACAATCCATCTGAAATGGGATAAATCCGTGTTTACATTAAATGCAAATCCGTGCATCGATACCCACTTCCTGATGGCAAGGCCGATTGCTGCAATTTTGTTTGTGCCGACATAAACTCCGGTGTGTTTGCCATCCTCTGCATGGGCTTCAATGGAATATTCATCTTTCAACACCTCAATTATTGAATCCTGCAGATTCGCAACAAAGGTCCTTATGTCTTTTCCGTAAGCTGTCAGGTCAAATATGGGATAAACAACCAACTGGCCGGGGCCATGGTAAGTTACATCCCCTCCTCTTTCAACCCAATGGATATCTATGCCGTTTTCCTTCAGGAATTCTTCTGACACAACTACATTGTCATCCTGACCGCGCCTGCCCATGGTAAGTACGGGGGTATGTTCAACGAGAAACAGGATATCACCGCATTCACCGGCTATCCTCCTGTCCCTTGTCTTCCTTTGAATCTCCAGGGCCTGTCCATATTCCATTTTCCCAAGGTCAACGACCTTTGCAAAATTCTTCATCGCTTTCCTATTATATAAATATGTCTGATAAATTCAAGTCAAGGCCTTCAAATAACTCAGATTTCACCAAACCTTCTGTATATGATTTGTCAGCAGCCAGCTGCTTGTTTTCGAAATAAAAAACTTCCACCTTATGTCTGTCAGTATCAACCAACCAGCATTCCTTTACCCCGGTTTCCATATATAAATTCAATTTCAGCACCTTGTCCTTGCTTCTTGATGACTTTGACAGTATTTCAACAACAAGTGTCGGTACTCCTTTGTATTTACCCTTTTGATTGATGTTTTCCTTGTCACAAATAATCAATATATCAGGTTGTACAACGCAAATATTATTGGTGTTTTTAATAAGAGTAACATCATAAGGAGCAACTACCGGCAGACATTTCTTCCCCTTGAACCATTCCCTCATTTCTCCAACAATATTAAGCAACGCATTCTGATGAGGGAACAGAGGTGAATCCATTACATAAATCTGCCCGTCAATCAATTCATATCTTTCATCGCTGTTCTCAGTTAAAACAAGAAACTCCTCGTATGAGACCCATTTCCCGGTTTTGTAAACAGCCGCTTCCTCTTCAGCTTTCATTGTGTCATCAACATACTTGCAAAGAACGGCAATATCATTTCCATGGCTGGAGATTATGACATCCTCATATTCTATGAATTTCAGATAACGTCCAAGATTGTTCTTGACTTCTGTGGCAGTTGCACGCATAACAAACCTCCTGATCCGGCAACTCAAAGATATGCTTATTCAGGCGATTTGTCAATATAGCTAAATTATATTTTTAGCTGATTTATAGCAATGGCAGCCTGTCAGTATCCAGCCCGTCTGCTTTCAATATATTCAACCCGGTGGGTCTTTTATTGACCGTACTCACAAAAATACCTTCGGTCAGCGGACTGTACATGAGATTCAGGTCTGTTTCTGGACTTGTATACCGTATCCGCCTTGTCCACGCACCTTCCTGTCTTTCCATTCTGTCGGTTATGGTTCCCTGACTGCCAAATTCCATGAATTCCTCCATTTTGGAAAACCCTGTTTCGGCAAGACAGACAAATCCATTCCTGGAAAGCACGAGTTCCTTTTCTCCGAAAGATTTCACCGGCCCCCTGTAGTTATATAATGTAATTGCAATATGATGGTTCCTCTTCACAATGCTCATGCAGATATCCCGGCCCATATCGCTTACTTCCAATGGAAGGAATGCAAAGAATGATTTGTGCACTTTTACATATATGCTGCTTATCTCATTCAGGTAGCAGGGATACTCGGTGATACGCTTATCCCCGGCATATATTTCAAAATCATCAAAGAAATGGATCGGTATCATTATGGAGAGGCCTGCACTTGACATGTTTTCACGTTCATACTGCTTTGGCTTGTAACTTACGATTGCCGCACCCTTGTCCTGCAGGCAGATTTTCCTTCCCTCATCCCTGAAACCTGTATAGTTGATTTTTCCGAACATCGTATATTCATTGTCCTGTCCGGGAAACCTGTCGTTGAAAATATATCTTGAGTAAATCACACCGGTATCGAAAAGCCTTTTTGCTGGTGTCCGGTTCCTGTATGTAATTGCGAATGAATCTGTAACCGCTCCTCCATGGAACTGGCTTTGGGCAGTACCCATGGCAAACTCCTCTGTCATATATGTGTAATTCCGGCTTCTAACTCCCGGATATTCATGCATGACATGCTCAGGCACTTCATCATATACATTACTCGGTATACACTCTGTCATATATTCTGTTTCATATGGATATTCCTTATTGAAAGCCAGCTCTGCAAGGTAATCCGGGCAGTGGAAGTCGCAATTGATGATCCAGGCAATATTGGGCAGTGTCAGGTTCTCAAGTCCCCCGTGCATTACCTGAAGCGGATGTGGATTGAACAAATCAAGGATTGGGTTTGAAAATACACGGTCACCGAACACAAACCATGAAAGGCCGGACATAAGATGCGGATGCCCTACCATGTCTATGCTATATGACCTTGAATTTGGACCGGCAAGCCTTGATGTTTCAGGGTGATAGTGTGTGGCTATCTCAACCCACATTCTTTCTTCACACTTAAGAGCCAGTTCCTTTGCATCAGGATCTTTTATGTGATTAGCCATTTCTGCATAACACAACGTATCTATAGGAGTGTATGTGTTGCTGCTGTACTCCATTATTGCGCCGCACCGCATGAACAGCTCCGCAACACCCTGGAGCTTCTCCTTCCCTATTTTTACAAATTCGGGAAGGTTGAAAAGTTCACCGGCAACTATGAGGGTATATATTGCCATTCCTGCAAAATTGTCATTGTACATTGATATGTGCAGTCTCTCATCTGTCCCGTAAGGAAGCATCCTAAGGATATATTCCTTCATTTTTTCCTTTACATCATCATCAAGGATATTTCCATGACGGATGAGAAGCTGGGTCAGGTTCATTGGCATGAAGTGACACTTCTTGAATTCCATGTTCCTCAGTATGGAATTTGCCTTTATGGCATACTTTCCCCCTGATTCAAGCATGGGGAAGCAGTGCCATACGACTTCCCTTGCTCCCACCGGAGTTACAAGTCCGTTGCTGCTTCCGTCTTCATTTATAACATCGAGCATATGATCAATGTATTTATCGTTATATAGTTTTCTGCGGGTTTCAAAGTCTTTGTTTGTCATGAATCAATCCCTCCGCAGATATTCTAACATATCAACAGGTATTTTAATGATGTATTCAATATTCTTCAGGCATCCTTCCTTCTTGTCCTGAAGAAATAAACACTGATTGGCCACCATAGGATTGCAAAGATTGGAAAAACAGCCCAGATGGTTCCCGGTGTCAGCAGCAGATTCAACACTGAACAGAACACTCCGGTTATTACTGTCGCGGCTATTGCCATTCCAAGTGCCATTTTTCTTCTCCCGAAGTAAATCCCTATGGCCGCCCATGCATATGGATAAAGAAGGTACAGTGACCAGGCATGTCCCGGTGAAACAAAGATATTAAGGATTCCATAATATGCCATGAATACCGTCAGGCTTATGAAAAGGTACATGATGTTCGCAGCTACCTTCCTGAAAGCAATTGTCACAGGCCACCAGACAAGGGGTAACAAGAGGTACAGGATCCATGGATGTCCGGGTGATACAAATATGTTCAGAACGAGATAAAAGATGATTCCGGCAATGCTGCCTGCAATTGAGAACGGCAGTCTGGCTGCGTGTCTTCCCATGAACATAACAGAAGGCCACATCAGAAGAGGATACACGGCATACAGGAACCAGGGCGTATCCGAAGGAGAAAGGTAGTTGACCAGGGCCAGGTATCCTATTGTGAGCAATGCAGCCAGCAGAGAGTATATACGGATGGTTTTCCTGCGGGCCAGAAAAACACTCAACGGCCACCATAAAGCTGCAAAGGTAATGTGGGTGAACCAGAGATATCCCGGCGATGTAATGAGATTGACCGTTATGAAAAAGGCATTGATAAGCAAAAATGCCGCTACCGAGAATAACCTGGCACGTCCTTTTCCGATCAATACAGCCATTGGCCACCACAATACGGCAAATGCCGGATATATGAACCAGGGGTGTGAAAATGAAGTCATGATATTTACTATCAGGAAAAACCCTATGGTAAGTACTGCTGCAACTACTGCGAACACCTTTGGTCTTCTTCCCAGGAGTATTGACATCGGCCACCAGATCACTGCAAAAACAGGAAATATGAACCAGAGGAATCCCGGTGAAGTTACAAGATTCAATATGATGAAGAAAGCAATGATTAAAAGGCTTCCGCATACTGCAAAACCTGATGCACTCCTCCTGTTATAAAAGAAGATGCTCATCGGCCACCATATTACTGCAAAAACAGGGAAAATGAACCATGGAAATCCGGGGGATGTCAGATAATTCACCAATACCATGAAGGCTGCTATCATGAAGCTGCCGAAAAGTGAAAATCCAAGTGCCTTGTTTTTCATTTCTGTCTACCTGCCCTTCTGCCAATCCAACTGAAGAACAATGCAAGGGGCCACCAGATGACTGCAAATACCGGATATACAAACCATATGGTCTGCGGTGAGTAATACATATTGATGAAAACCATCAATGCAATTATTATTGCGCTCCCGCAAAGTGAAAACAAGAAAGCATTTGTTGTTTTTCTGTACTTTTCTTCAGCCGTTGCCAGGCGCTTTACTTTTGTTTCAACACTGCTTTGTGATGAAAGTTCACTTAGAATCTCATCAAAGTCACCAAAGTCAACAATTGCCTTGTTGATTGCATCCTCCTCAGCCTTGCCGCTCTCCATGAGATCCATGACCTTTTCCTGCAGGTTTTCAATAATCTCCTGCTTGATACCAATTGTCTGCTCATTTTCAGGTATGTTCCTGAACATCCTGTCCACATACTCTTTTATAGTTATCATTTCAATCCCTCCATAAACGTATCGATTACTTTTTTTGTAGTCTGCCACTCCCTGACCTTTTCGGAATAGTATGCCTTTCCAAGGGTAGTTACAGTGTAATATTTCCTGACTCCGCCATGAGTCTGTTCCCCCTTGTAGGACTGTATCAGCTCCTTTTTTTCCAGCCTTTGGAATACTGCATAAAGAGTTGCTTCCTTTATTCCGAAGAGGTTATCTGTCCTTTGGCTGATTTCCTTTGAAATTTCATAACCGTATCTGTCCTTTTCAATTATCAGTCTCAGGATGATGGCATCCAGATGCCCGCGTATGATATCGCTGCTGATCATTTGGAACCTCCCTTTCGTTTACTCTGTCTGATAGAGTAATAGTACAACAGATTACTCTATCTGTCAAAGTAATTTTTTCAAGTTAATTTTCCTTTGAAATCATTTATACATTAAAGCATTGACATAATCGACGAAATTAGGGTAAGTTATTAGCATATAGCGGAAAATAACGCAGGCAGAGTAGGTATATGCGCGTACAGTGTCCGGAGAACGGGAAGTTGTCTCCGGGACGAAGGAAAAGGTATCCGCGGTGCATATCCCGCATTCCGCTGCCACATAGAGATTAATCTTCTTTACGTGGTTTGCCATAAAAAAGGAGATTTTTTATGACAAACACCAGAAAACTGGTCATACTGTCACTTCTGACAGCCCTGACAATAGTACTTGCCAGGTTCCTGTCCTTCCAGGTTCAGGTTCTCAGGATAAGTCTTGAGTTCATCCCGATCATGATAGCTTCAATATTGTTCGGTCCTCTTGCAGGCGGAATAGTCGGAGCCGTAGCCGATGTGCTTGGTTATGCAGTCAAACCAATCGGAACTTTCTTTCCGGGTTTCACCGTCAGCGCATTTGCAACAGGCTTCATATACGGTATCTTCTTCCACAAAAAGCAGATAACCTGGTTGCGTGCAATCTCAGGAACTGTTGTGAA
>DAINQB010000004.1:24174-69750 GCA_036743175.1 Bacillota bacterium
GTGTTTTAGGTATTAACCTTAGGTTAGTCGCTTACAGTAGCTGTACTGAAGTCAACTGAACCAAGTACTGAACGATCCCATCCAACAACTTTGTCGGAAACCAACATTGTGTCGGAGTAGTGGTATACCGGTATTATCGGCATATCGTTCATGAAGATGTCCTGAGCCCTGTAAAGAGCGTCGAAGTGAGCTTCAGGTGTCGTAGCTGAACTTGCTTCGTTCAAAGCTGCTTCGAAGTCAGGATTGTAGTAGTTCGGGTCATTGTATGCAACGTCAAGATTCTTGAAGATACCGAGCATTCCACTTGGATCCATGAAGTCTGTGAGCCAGCCGCCACGTGAGAGCTGATAGTCGCCCTGTGTACGGGTATCCTGGAACACTGCCCATTCCTGGTTTTCAAGTGTACATTCGATTCCAAGGTTTGTCTTGAACATTTCCTGCATAAGCTCAGCAACTGTCTGGTGACCTTCACTGGTGTTATAAAGCATTACGAATTCAGGGAAGCCTTCTCCGCCCGGATATCCTGCTTCAGCAAGAAGTGCCTGAGCTTCAGCGACTTTGCTGTCATCTGTAGCAAGTCCATACATTCCAGCTGTTTCAAAGAAGTCTCTTCCTTTGTCATCGATGAATCCCGGAGGAATGAATCCACCTGCGGGAACCTGTCCTGCAGCGAGGGTTTCACAGATAACTTCACGGTCGATTGCCATTGCCATTGCTTTTCTTACTCTTACATCAGCCCATATTTCAAGGTCCATGTTGAAGTTGTAGTAGTATGTTCCAAGAAGCGGGAATACATAGAAGTTCGGATCTTCTGCAATGAGTCTGGGAACTTCAGCTGTAGGAACTGATGGGATGAAGTCAAGTTCGCCTGACTGGTAAGCCTGATAAGCTGTGTTTTCATCATCAATGAATTTACCATTGATTGCTGAAAGACCAACATCTCTCTTGTTCCAGTAGTTCGGGTTGGCTTCAAGTCTGAGTCCATCACCTATTGTGTATTCAGTCAATACGAAAGGTCCATTGGAGACAGCAAGTTCAGGAATTGTTGCCCACAGTCCTTCTTCTCCGCCTTCAGCTTCAACTGATGACTGTTTGACAGGCATGAATGTGTAGAAGGACATGAGTGATACGAAGTAATCGGTCGGATCGGAAAGTTTAACTTCAAATGTGTAGTCATCAACTGCCCTGATTCCAACGTCTTCCCTTGCGCCTTCGCCATTTACATAGTCTTCAGCACCAACAACGTTTGTGTAATGCCAGAGCCATGCATACTCGGAAGCGGTATCGGGATCCATTGCCCTAAGCCATGCATATACGAAGTCATTGGCTGTGAGGTCTGAACCATCGGACCATTTTGATTTCCTGAGGTTGAAGGTAACGGTTTTTCCGTCTTCGGATACATCCCATGTTTTTGCGATACCGGGCTGTACAACTCCACTCTTTTCTCTGATGAGTCCTTCAAAGGTGTTGTTGATGACATCGCCGCCATCACTTGCTCCACAAAGGCCCGGGTCAATCGTCTTTGGACCGGCTGAGCCTATGTTCCAGTTTAGTTCTCCACCCTTCGCTCCGGCTGAACATCCGGCCATGAGACCGATGACGAGTGCCAGTGCCAGGATTGTAACTAATACTCTTTTCATTTTTCTTCCTCCCTTTTTAATCTAAATATATACCAAATGGATAGACCATCCGTATATCAAAACCATCTCTTTATTTCTATGTCTTTGAGTCCCCCAGGACCAATCCCCTGACCCAACTATATATTAACCATATCTTACCACAAAGTAAATATATTATACTGCAGTATGCATGGTTTTTCCAGTATCATACAATGCCATTGATTTCCTTGTATCTGTGACATGCAATGTAATGCCCTGGTTTTGCTTCTTCAATTTCCGGGGTTACTTCCTTGCAAATATCCTTGCAATATCTGCATCTTGATGAGAATCTGCATCCCTCACCGGGGTTTATAGGACTCTTGACATCTCCTTCAAGGATTATCCTCTTCTGGCTCCTTGTAAGCTTCGGGTCCGGTACTGGAATTGCAGAAAGAAGTGCCTGTGTATACGGATGCATGGGGTTGTCATACAGCTCATCACTGGGACAGACTTCCATCATCTTTCCAAGATACATGACACCGATTCTGTCAGAGATATGCTTGACCATTGAAAGGTCGTGGGCTATGAACAGATATGTAAGGCCCATCTGGTCCTGAAGGTCATCCAGCATATTTACTACCTGTGCCTGGATGGAAACATCAAGGGCAGATATCGGTTCGTCACATATAACAAGATCCGGTTCAACAGCCAGTGCCCTGGCAATACCTATCCTTTGTCTTTGTCCTCCGGAGAACTCGTGCGGATATCTGTTCGCGTGTTCACTCTTAAGCCCTACGGTATGCAGCAGGTCGTATATTCTCTCCTGACGCTGCTTGCCCTCGTAAAGCCGGTGTGTATCAATTCCCTCTCCGATTATATCAGTTACGGTCATCCTTCCGTTCAGGGAAGCATATGGATCCTGGAATATCATCTGCATCTTTTTTCTGTATGGAAGCATTTCTTTTCCGCTCAGGTGGGTTATATCCTTGCCGTCGAAGATGATCTTCCCGCCGGTCGGTTCGTAAAGCTTTATAATGGTCCTTCCGGTAGTTGACTTTCCACAGCCCGACTCACCCACAAGACCGAAGGTCTCTCCCCTTTTAATAAAAAAGTTAAGTCCATCCACGGCTGTAAGAATCCTGCGTTTGCTTTTGCGTATGCTGTTGCCGACATTGAAGTATTTCTTAAGGTCAACTACTTCAAGCATTATATCTGTATCCTTGACGGCATTCCTGCCAAAATTACTATCAATCATACTTTTTGCCTCCCTTTAAATAGCCTTTTACCTCAGGAGCATCCTCATGGAGAAGCCAGCAGGCTGATGTATGGGTTTCGCTCAGTCTGAACATGGGCGCAGCTTCCTCCAGACAGATCTGCATGGCATGTGGACATCTTGGTGAAAACGGACATCCTGCCGGAGGTTTCATCAAATCCGGTGGTGAACCCTTGATAGGTATCAGCCTGTCCCTCTTGCCTGATACAATGTGGGGTACGGAATTATGAAGGCCATTGGTATATGGATGGTTTGGTTTATAGAAGATTTCATCAACGGTGCCTTTTTCCATCATCATTCCGCCGTACATGACAATAATGTCAGTACAAACTTCAGCTATGACTCCAAGGTCATGGGTTATTATTATGATTGATGTGTTTGTCTCGTCCTTCAGCTTGAGCAGAAGTTCCAGAATCTGTGCCTGGATTGTCACGTCAAGGGCAGTTGTCGGTTCATCGGCAATAAGCAGTTTAGGGTCACATGACAAGGCGGTCGCTATCATGACGCGCTGACGCATGCCTCCGGAAAACTGATGCGGATATGAGTTTATCCTGGTTTCCGGTTCAGGAATACCCACGAGGTCAAGCATGTATATTGCATGTGCAAGGGCTTCCTTTTTTGTCATATCCGTATGTCTTTGAATGACCTCTATCATCAGGTTCTTTATGGTAAATACAGGATTCAACGATGTCATTGGATCCTGGAAAATCATGGCAATCTCACTGCCCCTGATTTCCGAAAGCTCACTCTGTGTGAGTTTTGTAAGGTCCCTGCCGTCAAAGATTACAGAGCCTTCCTTGATTCTTCCCGGGTCTTCAATAAGGTTAATGATCGACATTGCTGTAACACTCTTGCCACTGCCGGATTCCCCTACTATACCAAGTATATCTCCCTCGTTCATTGAGAAGGTTGATCCCCTTACCGCCTGTACTTCACCCAGATGTGTAAAGAATGATGTCTTAAGGTTGTTTACTTCAAGAATTTTCTTAGCCATTGCAGTCACCTCAACCTTTCCTCAGACGTGGATCCAACGCATCCCTCAGACCATCTCCGAGGAAGTTGAAAGCCAGCATCGTAATTGCTATGGCCGCTGCAGGAAAGAACAATTGATATGGTGAAGAAAGTATTCCCGACAGGGCATTGTTTGCCAGTGTTCCCCATGATGCCATCGGCGCGGATACACCCAGACCAATGAAACTCATGAAAGCTTCGGTAAACACTGCACTGGGTATCATCATGGTCATTGAAATTATTATCGGACCCATTGCATTGGGTACCAGGTGTCTGGCAATTATATTCTTCCTGGACACCCCGAGTGCCGTGGCAGCAAGGACAAATTCCTGTTCTTTCAGTGCCAGGATCTGGCCTCTTACAAGCCTCGCCATTCCTACCCAGTACACAAGCCCTATTGCCATGATGATCCTCCAAAGGCCGTTCTGTGTTCGTATGAGTACCATCATCAATATGATTATCAGGACCAGAGGCACGGAATTTATTATATCCACTATCCTCATCATGATATTGTCAACCCTGCCACCCTCATAACCTGAGATGGCTCCATAGGTTACTCCAATCACGAAATTGACCAGGGATGCTGCGAATGCAACAATCAATGAAATCCTGGCACCGTACATTACCCTGGTCAGAACATCACGTCCAAGGTTGTCAGAACCAAATGGATATTTCTTGTTCCACACGGTTTTGTATTTTTCATTGGTGACCACACCTTTATAGGTAAATACATATTTGTAATCAAGATCCTTGTTTACTACTCCGGAATAATCAAGATAAATGAGGTCCTCCCCATATGTATATGCCTTTACAAGAGTTTTCTTTGCTTCGTCATTCTTCTTCTTTTGTTCAGTCGGCGAAAGGACTTTTGTAAAATCGGTCCTCGACTCATCTGTTATCACCGACTCGTTGAGCTCGAATTCCTTCAGTCTTTCAATCAGCCTTCCTTTTTTATCAACACGTATCAGGCTGTAATCGGCTGTTAGCGTCACATATGTATCAGGCCCGACTTCATATATCTGCAGTATCGGCGACAGGTTCTTGAAGTCATTTATCTGGTCTGAATAGGACATGCTTGTGAAATACGGACCAAGGATCGCAAAAAGGATGATAAGCACGATTCCGACAAGGCCGACCATCGACATCTTGTTTTTCTTCAGTCGTCTCCATGCATCCTGCCAATAGGTAAGGCTTGGACGGAATTCCTCGAACTCCTTTTCCTTTTCTGTAACAAATTTAAATTTATTCTTATCAATGTCACTCATTACTTCGCCCCTTTTTCAAATCTGATACGCGGATCAATGAATGCGTATGCCACGTCCACGAGAAGGATCATTATGATGTAGAAAGCTGCATAGAAAACCGTTATTCCCATGATGGTTGTATAATCCCTGTTTGTTATGCTCTCAACAAAGTATCCTCCCATACCGGGAAGTGCAAATATTCTTTCGATTACAAAAGATCCTGTAAGTATTGCAGCCACCATGGGTCCAACATATGTTACGACCGGAATCAAAGCATTTCTTACGGCATGCTTGGCCATGACCACAACCTCCTTGATACCATTGGCCCTTGCAGTCCTGATATAGTCCTGTCTCAGAACTTCCAGCATTGATGATCTGGTCAGCCTGGTGACAAAGGAAAGGGAATATCCGCTCAATGCAATGACCGGACCTATGTACCCAAGCGGATTTTCAAGACCGAAGGTGGGAATCCATCCCAGCAGTCCTGCAAATACATATATTATCAGTGTTGCAATTACAAAGCTGGGAACCGTGACCCCGAGGGTTGCCATGAACATAACTATATAGTCAATCGGTTTGTTTTGTTTGAGTGCCGATATGATACCAAATGGTATTCCGACTATGATTATCAGAATCGTTGCCATCAGTCCTATCTTGGCAGAGGTCGGGAAACCTCCCCCTATAAGCTCAATGACATCCTTGCCTATTATCGAAAATGATGGTCCGAGGTCACCTGTGACAAGACCTTTCATATAATCAAGGTATTGAATGAATATAGGATCATCAAGATGATATTTTTCATTCAGCCTTTCCATAATTGAGTCCGGAACGGGTCTTTCCCTCGTGAACGGCCCTCCGGGAATCGAATGCATCATGAAGAAAGTTATGGTGGCTATGAGCAATATCGTAAGTACAGCTGCAGCCGACCGCCTCAGAAAATACTTCCCCATACGAATCCCTCCTATATTTCTATTTACCAGTATCTTTTTTGCCCCAACTTAAGCCATGTCTGAAACCGGCGTTTGTACTGAATGATTATACACTTATATGAAACCACATTCAATATATGCATAAAATCAGTCAACAACGATTTCAACCCAGTCAAGGACCATGCCATCAACTTCCGGAACCACTTCTATTACCTGGTATCCGTCCTTGCATGCTCTTTCGGGAACCGTCCATGCATACAATGTATCCACAGGCCTTGGATTCCCCGGTTCATATGCCCCCACCATTTCGCAGGGAACACCGTTTACATAGACCCTCGCATCATCCGCTCCAAGGTCCTTCAAATCCAAAAATGCAAGCAGGACAAGCCTTTTTTCTTTCTTAACAGCATTTCCTGTATGTATCCTGAACCCTGAAAACACATCTTTTTTCAAAGCACAAGGAAGGATTTCATCCGAAACGGCACCTTCAGGCCTCCGGTCATTGAATGTAAGGACATGTCTCCTTCTCTTTCCATTCATCAGTTTTTCATTGCCTGTTTCGGTGATTATTATCCTGTACCCTCTGTCATTATATGCAAATCCCTGCATATCCATGTAGTTGAATGTATATATTGCATCCGCTCCCCTGTCAATGAATGAACGTACTGCGCCTCTTATGGTTTCCATGCTGTTGAACTGGAACTCATTGCGGCATTTGGGGAAGGCATATTGTCTCAGACAAATTTCAAGGCACGGGGCAATCTTACAACCCGTTCCTGCAACCTGTCTCTTCCATCTCTCAACAGGTATATCAGCCTGACTCGTATGCCAGAATGGTGAAGGAGCCAGATAATCCACATATCCTGCAAGAGCCCACCCGACTCCGTCCATGCCCATGTCAAAGGCGTTTTCCGGACTTACCGGAACCCTTGCGCCTATCCCTATCCGGTGTCCGCGAATATTTTCATATCTGTCGGCAAGTTCCCTCGCCTTTCCCATGAAATCGGCAAGGACCTCCCTGCCTGCGTCCTCATATCCAACCGGAAAGTGATTTCCAAAACGCATCCAGTCCAGCTCGATTCCATCGAAGTCATATTTTTCAAAGTACTCTTCCAGTAATGCGAAATGGTACCTGCGGACATCTTCTTCAAGATAGTTCAGCTGCCTGTCCTCCCACTTCTCGTCCCTGTGCATTGCCCTTCTGTATTCAAGATGATTTTTATAAAACAAACTGTGCATCGGGTCATCCGGATCATTGGCATTATGGACATCATTCATCCTCATACTCATCCATGGTTCTATTCCGATTTCACGAAGAAGTCTGATCCATTCCCCATAGATGTCTATTCCCTTTTCCACAAGGTCCTTCACAGCTTTGCTCCAGGTTACGAAGCTGTGACGTTTTTCCATGTCAATTTGTTCCCATGATACATTCTCATAAATGGCCTCCCCGGCATTTGTACGGAAACTTGTCTTCTGTGAATTACCGTTCAGTATCATTCTTTCTACGTTCGTATCCTTGTACTGCATGATGAAATCCCTGATGTAATCAGGGTCAGACGCCTTTTCTCCGCGTTTGAAGAAATAGTGTGAATTGTCCTCGTTGAGCCAGATACCTGCCATGTCAATAATCCTTTCTTAATTCCCTGAGATACGGGAAGTCTTTCCTGATTTCCGGAATCCTTGAAAAGTCTGCTTCAAAGAATAATATTTCTTCTTTATTTTCACCGGCCCGTGCAATCAGTTCCCCTGTCGGGTCGAATGCCTTGGAATCTCCGAAGTAAACAACGTCACCTTCCGTACCCGTCCTGTTGACTCCGGCAACAAAAACAGTGTTCTCAAGCGCTCTGGCCGGAAGATAGATATCCCAGAGGTTTCTGTGGGTGGTTGCCCATGCAGCAGGAACAAAGATTATCTCCGCTCCCGCCAGTGCCAGTTTCCTGCTTGTTTCAGGGAAATCCACATCGTAGCAGATTATGACCCCGAATTTACCAAATGGAGCATCGTAAACCCTGTAGTCATGGCTTCCGTAACAAAAGTACCGTTGTTCCTTGTCCCAGAGATTATTCTTATGATAGACATTCAGAAGCGTCCCATTGTCATCGATTACTGCAGCTGAATTATAGGTTCCTTTTTCATCACTGTATGCAATGGGGGCTATGACATGTATATGTCCCTGGGCGGCTTCAGATGATGCCAGCTTTATGGTGTCACCCTCCTTTGTACTTGCCATCTCATGAATCCTGTCTCCGATGATATCCAGGTTGTAGCCCGTTGTAAAAAGTTCGGGAAAAACAATGATGTCCGCATTTTGGGCAGCTGCCTGCCTTATCATGCGGACCATCTTGATATTGTTTGTATATACATCATTAATTTTACTTTCAAACTGTACAAGTGCTATCTTTGCCATGGCGTAGTCTCCCTGAACCATCCGTTGTATGTTTCAATGACCTCATCCAGCGTTGCGGTTCCTGTTACACCCAGTTTCCTGATTGTTACCGCTGCAACCATATTCCCCATGAAGGCTGCCTCTACTTCATCAGCTCCGGCTGCAAGTGAGGAAACAACAGAGGCGCTCACCGAGTCCCCGGCTCCGCATATGTCGTAAGGCCTTGGTACATCTTCTGTAGGAACAACAACTATACCCTTGTCTCCGAAGGTCATGATTCCGTTTTTGCCCATGGTTACAAATGCAGGACGTCCGTTTTGCTCAAAAAGCCTGCTTCCGCACTCCAGGACCATTGCATCATCAGGTTCGCCTTCAAGGTTTGGATAAAAGGCCCTGCATGCTTCGAAATTATTGCATTTTATTGACATCATCCTGAACTTTTGGATCTTTGACCTTGAATCTGCATATATTATCTTGTCGGTATGTTCAGATGCCAGTTCGATGAGCCGTTCCCTGACCCTGTCAGTTATCACACCGCAGTTGCTTTCTACCATCTGATCAAGGATTATGACTGCATCCATGCCTTGGAAAACAGATTCAAGCATCCCAAGGATTTTGTTTTCCAATTCCGGGGATGTCTCCCTGAAATTCTTTATATCAAGCCTGTTGCTCTCGACTTCATCTCCTGTTCCGTCCCACATCATGGGTTTGACATATGAAGGGGTTATCATCTCATCGGTTCCGATGACATAATCAAACTTCATTCCCCTGGCCATCATTTCCCTGCGAAGCTCATATCCGTTCCCATCATCACCTATGAATGTGACCGGATATACCTCTCCGACTCCAAGTGCACAGAGATTGTTGGCAATTGTTCCCCCGGCTCCAGGGTACTGTCTGGTACCTACAACCTGATATGCATCATGAGGCGTCTCAAGGGACGGTTCATTGAGGCGCGTGTCGATCCTCAGATATTTATCCAGTACAAAATCACTTACGACAGCGACCTTCAGTTTCCTGAATCCTGCAAATAGTTCCCTTATTCTTTCTTCAGTCATTTCATTCTCCGCTCAATAGTCTGTATGCCAGGTTTGCTACCGTGTCCTTGTGTTCTCCGTTGATATAATATCCCCTGCCGCCGTCTGCAACGGTTCTCGCAAGAATTGTCTTCCATGGTCTGAAATAATATCTTGGGTCCGATTTTGGAGGAGCACCTACTGTGTTTTCCTCAATCGGCAGAAGGTCGAATACCGCAGTGGTGAAGTTTGCTATTCTTTGTCCGGACTGATGCGCCACATTCCGCGCCATTGAAAGCGCCTTTAGATACACCTCGGGACCTGTAACAGCAGAACCGAAATTCATGAAAACTCCGTTTTCCAGATTCTGGATGGACCTGGCGTAGATCAGGAAATCAGTATATGAAGCCTTCCCAAGCATTTCACCGCTGCAATTGGGATGCTGGTGAATGAAGTCAAGGCCTATTCCCACATGTACGGTTACGGGAATCTGATTCCTGTAGCCTGCAGCCAAAAGAGAATACTCCCTGTTCGGGAATTTACCTTCCTCAATGGCCATTCCAAGGATTTCACCATGCCCAAGACCCTTTGGGGCACCTTCGTTTATGAAATCATTTATCAGCCCGGATTGCTTCCAAAGACCAAACTGTCCTTCGCTTATATATTTAGCTACACTTTCCGTGGTGGCACCTATCAAAGAAAATTCAAAATCGTGGATAGCTCCCGCTCCGTTCATGGCAAAATGGGTTATCCAGCCTTCTTCCATGAGTCTTATTAGCCATGGAGAAGCACCTGCCCTTATGACATGGGCGCCCATCATCATAAGGACCGTTGCATTGTTTTTTCTTGCCTTCCTTATGGCTCCCACCAGTGCATCAAGGTGCTCATTTTCGTAACCGGACGGTTTGGCGGAGGGGTCCTGCATGACACTTAGGTCAAGGTCATGCTCCCTTTCATTCAGGTCCTTCAGTATGAGTTTGCTTCTGTCAAATTTTTCAAAGGGCATATCAACCTCCGAACAAATATGCTTCCAGCTCCATAAGCCCGGTGAAGTCTGCAATTATTACATCTGCTCCGGCCTTTATAAGTCTCTGCCTTTTCCATTCATCGATGCCTGTCATGCGTTCCTCATCCGTTGCTACTCCGATTGCAACACCGCCCACTTCCTTTATGTTCTCTATTTCCACATAGCCGTCACCGAAACCCGCAAGACTCGACCCGTGGAGATTGTTGTCCTCGATTATCTTTTTAATGACCATTGCCTTTGAAAACAGTCTGTAATCATCCCTGGCTCCATAGACCCTGTCCCCGAAATATCCGTCAAGTTTCAGAAGGGCCACTTCTTCCTTCACATACACTTCATCTGTTCCGCTGGCAAGGTAAATGTCAATTCCGTGGTTCAGAAGACTTTCTATTATACCAACAGAACCGGGCACAAGATAATCGACGGGTTCAATGGTTCCTTCTGCAAGACCCTTTCTTCTGTACTCAATTTTTTCAAGAAGCCGTCTGTGGTATTCATTTTTATATACAAGGGGATCCACTGATGTTCCGCCCCTTTTCACAACTTCCTCATTCAGCCTGATGCACTGGAAGATGGTCTGCTTTCCTGTAAGAAGGTCAATGAACTCCCTTGCACATGCAGACTCATCGGACAATGTTCCCGCTCCCGGGGTTTCCATCAGTACTTCCGTGAAGTATGGAGTCATTATTTCCTGCCAGCCTTTTCTTATAAGGCTGAGGGTGCCGTCAAAATCAAATACCACCGAATGCAGTTTACCCGCCGGACTTACGTTGCTTAAATGTTCCAATGCTTATACCTCGCTGCTTATTTCTTTCTTCAATGTACAAATCACACAGTGTTCCCACAGCATATGTATATCCTCGATTTCCTCCATGCCGTCCACAGGAGCTATTACGGTCAGGTCACACAATTCCCTGAGCTTTCCTCCGTCCCTTCCGGTAAGACCAACTGTCCTTACACCATGTTCCCTTGCATATTCACATGCCTTTACGATGTTTGGACTGTTGCCGCTGCCGCTGATTACAACAAGCAGGTCTCCCTTTCGCGCATAATTTTTAAGCTGCTCCTGGAAAATGACTGAATAATCATAGTCATTGGCAAGAGCCGTTATGACGGGAACCTGGTCGACCAGTGAAAATGCCCTGAACCTTCTTGGGTTTCCGGGTGAAAGCCCCTTGACAAGGTCATTTGTAAAGTGGGATGCCGTTGCCGCACTTCCTCCGTTCCCTGCAAAGAATATGGAATGTTCCCCGTCACGGGCCCTGAGAAGCTCCCGGCAGAAATCCTCAAGAAGTGCATATGGACTTTTCCTTATGGCTGCAGCCTGCTTTTCAACATAGTTTTTTATAAATTCAATCATCTGACTTCCATTCCTTTCTCAATAAACCATATAGAAGCAGGTCATGCTTCTCTCCGTTCCGGATGACGGCTTCACGGTAAGTGCCTTCCTTTTTGAAACCGGTTTTTTCATATAATCTGATTGCAGCATTGTTGTAGCCGATTACATTGAGCTGAAGTCTCTCCAGATTCAGTTCATTGAACGCAAATTCAACTGCAAGTGACAGAGCTTCATAACCAAAGCCCCTGCCCCTGTATTCATCGCTGCCGAATCCAATGGAAATCCAGGCAAAACGGTTCGAGGCCGAGATTCCGTCTATTTCAATGAGGCCGATCATCTTTCCCGTTTCCCTGATCCTTACAGCCAGCGGAACAAAGGTTTCGGATCCTCCTGACTCATAGATTCTGCGAAGCTGCTCCCTTGTCTTCGGGACTGCGGGATGAAAATCATAGAAGCGCAGGAAATCAGTGTTCTCATACCATCCTGCGAGCACATCAATGTCTTCTTCCTTAAGAGCCCCCAATGTTAAGTTTTCACCTTTCAGCAACATACTTCCCCCTGAATTATGCACATTATACAGTAGCTTCAAAACCCGTGCAATAAACCCGCTGAAATCAATCAGGCAAGCCTGCCCATCTGATGCAGGAAAACTTCGTTCTCCAGATTTTCGTTTTTCATGAATGATTCCAGTTCAGCCACAGCCAGTGCTCCTATCCTCTTTCTTCCATTGGTAACCGCTCCGGCAATATGAGGTGTCAGTATGACATTGGGTATAAGCCTCAGCTCATTCAGTTCAGCAGGCGGTTCCGGATCAGTTACGTCTATGCAGGCTGATATCCTGCCCTTGCGAAGTTCCTCTATGAGGTCGTATTCATTTACAAGGGTTCCCCTGGCGGTGTTTATCAAAACCGCACCATCCTTCATCCTTGAAAGATTTTCAGCATTGATCATATGTCTCGTAACAGGAAGTGACGGAGCATGGACCGAGACCACATCGCTTTCCGCCATCAGGGAAGCAAGTGTGCATTTCCTTGCGCCAAGTTCCTTGCACGCTTCCTCATCCAGTGTTGGGTCATAAAGAAGTATTTCCACTTCGAAGTTCCTCATGAGCTTTATATAGTGCCTTCCGGCGTGGCCTGCCCCTATTACTCCTATTTTTATATCGTAGATGTCCTTTACCGTATGGTTCTGCAGATTCCAGCCTCCCATGGATGTAACCATGTTGAGGTTGAAGATGTTCTTGAGTGAAACGATTGTAAGACCAAGTGCTGTCTCTGCAACGCCTTTGCCAAGAGCAGATGCAGCCGAGACCACCCTTATCCCCCTGTTCCATAGTTCATCTGTTACTATCCCCCTGACTGAACCGGCTGCATGGATCACAAGTTTGAGGTCCGGTGCCTCATCCAGAATATCCCTTGTAAAAGGAGGACAGTTCCATGAAGTTATTGCTATGTCAGCACCTTTTATCAGGGAAGCAGCCTCTTTTTCAGAGGGTCCTTCATTACCATCATTAAGCTCAAGGGAGCCGTACTTTTCCATGATGCGGTAGTGCTCATCCTTGAATATTTCCTTCTGTCGTTCTGTGTTTGCAAGAACTGCTATTTTCATTTTAATATCCCGTCCCTTCGAGTTGTTCAAGTTTATTGAATTTCCTGTCGAATACCATTTCAATGTACAAAGATGATAAAGTCCTGAGCTTTTCTGCGGATTCAAGGGGCATTTCAATGCTGAACAGTTCCTTCATTTCCGCCTCTGAAATTTGTTCCACGGCTGACCTTATGTATTCATCCGTTTCGATTCCCGTTCCGCAGCATACAAAGCCTCCATCTTCCACGGAAAATGTTTTAGCCGCTGTTTCCCTCTGGCATATGGCACACTCATTGATTGCAGGTGCAAACCCTGAAATTACCGCCGTCCTGAACTCAAAGATTGCCCTCAGGAGAACAAGGTTGCATTTACCTTTGTTCATGATATGCAGCGCATTAAGCAGGAATCTCAGCATCTCCTCATCAGGATTCTTCTCCATTATTATGAATGATGCTATATCCAGGAAATGACAGCCCATATAATATCTGTCAAGATCTTTGGCAAGACCTGAATAATCATAAAGCCTTGCAGCTCCGGTAAGGATATACCTGTCATTGCTTTCAACCACCTCAAAGTCACCGCAGAAGAACAGTCCGGCAGCAAAGGCAAGTTTTGCACCTTTCTTCCTGACCCCCTTTGCCTTGATGGCAACGGTCCCCTCTTCAAATGTCAGCACTGTCAGAAGCCTGTCATTTTCAAGATATTCAACAGATCTGACAACGATGCCCCTGAGTCTTTTATTCATCATTCCTTGTATCCCAGATCCTTTAGAACGGAATTTGTATTCCGCCAGTCCTCCTTGACCTTCACCCAAAGCTGAAGGAATACAGGAATCCCGAAAAGAGCCTGAAGGTCCGCCCTGGCCATTGATCCTATTTTTTTAAGCATCGATCCGTTCTTACCGATGAGAATGCCTTTGTGAGACTTGCGTTCGCAGAAAATGGTGGCATCTATGTCGATGATATCCTTGTCCTCCCTGTCATGGAACTTGGTTATTTCAACCCCTGTTCCATGGGGAATTTCATCCCTCAGAAGCAGCAGTATCTTTTCCCTTATATATTCGGCTGCAATGGTTCTTTCGGGCTGGTCTGTATAATCTTCCCCGTCAAAGTACATCATTCCTTCAGGCAGAAGCTTCCTTGCAATATCCAGCACAACATCAGTGTTGTCCCCGTTCAGAGCACTGACCGGCACAACCTCATGGAATTCCATGTTTGATGAAAATGAAGCGATTGTGTTCAGAATACGTTCCTCTGAAGCGGCGTCACATTTGTTTACAACAAGAATCACAGGCGGTTTTATACCCCTGAGCCTTTCCATTATCATTGAGTCGGTTTTACCCGGACCAAGGTCCGATGCCTCTACGACGAAAATAACACCATCGGCATCATTTATTGAATCCACGGCCCTCTTCACCATGAATTCACCCAGTTTGCTTTTCGGTTTATGGATTCCTGGCGTATCCATAAGTATCAGCTGGCTGTTCTCATTGGTTATGATTGCCCTGACCATGTTCCTGGTGGTCTGTGGTTTTTCGGATATTATGGATACCTTCTTTCCTGCCAGGGTATTTATCAAGGTCGATTTTCCTACATTGGGTCTTCCCACAACGGCTATGAAACCTGATTTGAAAGCCATTATTCGGTACCTCCGATGTTGAACTCAAAGGCATGGGGAAGAATCTCATCCATATCGAACTCTTTGATATCCCTGTCCCTGCCTGAAACTGCTATTTTTATATCCTTCGATGCAAACTCCTTGATGACCTGCCTGCATATTCCGCAGGGCCATGCATAGTCATCTATGTCACCTGTAATCGCAATTGCAGTTATTTCCTTTTCTCCTGCGGATACAGCCGATGTTATTGCAGATCTTTCTGCACAGATCGTGGCTCCATATGAAGCATTTTCCACGTTTGTTCCTACATAGACCTTTCCACTGCCGCCTTTTACAGCAGCACCTATTCTAATACCTGAGTATGGTGAGTATGAATTTTCCAGAGCTGCCTCTGCGGCCTTCATCAATTCCTTCATCTTTTCTCCAATCTATCTTATGTATCCGAGGGACACAAGAATTTCTTCCTGCTTTTCAAGCATAGTCTCTTCATCTTCCGGGTCCATATGGTCATACCCCAGCAGATGCAGCATCCCGTGGCAGACCAGGAATGCCAATTCCCTTTCAGTTGAATGACCATAGTCATCCGCCTGGGAAACCACCCTGTCCATTGAGACAATGATGTCTCCAATCATTATGCATCCTCTTTCCATGTCCTTGTCCATTTCTGAGTATGTAAGTTTTCCATCCTTTGCCTCAAGCAACGGAAACGACAATACATCCGTGGCTGAATCAATCTTCCTGTACATTAGATTCTTCTGCCTGATTCCGCTGTCATCAGTCAAATATACCCCTGCACACAGTTTTTCACTGTAAGCACGGGTACACTCTTCACAAACCCCTTCTATTATACTGATGGTGCCGGAATCCACCCGGATGCCATCATCCTGATATATCTCCGTTGACAGGCCCATTTTTTCCATTCTCCTTTGGTTCGGGATAATCTATTCTTTTATGGAAATACCCTCCGAATACCCTTAGGAATGCGTTGGATATATCATCGAAATCCTTGAGTGTAAGGTCACATTGATCAAATTGCCCATCATCCAGCTTTGTCTTTATAGCTTTCCTTATGATGCCTTCGACTTCTCCCCTTGACAGATCCCTTCCTGCCCTGACGATAGCCTCCACGGAGTCAGCCAGCATTACTACTGCAGATTCCTTGGTTCTTGGACGCTGTCCCTCATATCTGAATTCGTCCGGGTCCACATTGTTTCCATATTGCTCAACAGCCTTGTTGTAGAAGTATCTGACCTGTGTAGTACCGTGATGTTCGTTTATGAAATCCCTGATTGCATGGGGGAGTTTATATTTTCTGGCTATCTCATCACCTTCCTTGGTATGGCTTGTGATGACCAGTTTGCTGAGTTCCGGTTTCATTCTGTTATGAGGATTGTCCTTGCCCTGGTTCTCTGCAAAATAGCCGGGTCTGGACATCTTTCCTACATCATGATAATAGGCCCCTACCCTTGCAAGCAGCCCGTTGGCTCCGATTTCATTGGCGGCCTCCTCGGCAAGGTTTCCAACCATAAGGCTGTGATGATAAGTTCCCGGGGCTTCAAGAAGCAGTTTCTTAAGGAGCGGTTGGTTGGGATTCGAAAGCTCCAGAAGTTTGAACGGTGTAATGATACTGAAAACAGATTCAAACAGAGGCATCAGTCCTATGACAAGAATTACTGAAATCAAGCCTCCGGCAGTAAGCGCAAGAACATCCATAATTATATCAGACGGGTCCTGATTATGTGCCAGTGTCAAAAGGAACAACATAAGGGATGACGACAATCCCAGTATGAGCCCTGATGAAAGAAGCCTCATCCTAGAACTCATTTTCCTTGCAAAGAAGGCCGACATTGTACCTGTACTGATCAATATTGCAAGATAAGTGATGTCAGTTTTATATACAAGGCTTATGAAAACTGCTGTGACAGCTCCTATGATTATTGCAATTTTTTCATCCACAAGTATCGATACAAGCATTGGAAGCACAAAGACAGGCATATACATATAGTAATTGCCCGGAACCAGATATACGAGGGCAAACAGCATGATTTCTATTACACAAATGATGAGAATATGTCTTTTTGTATAACTCTTTTTCCCTGAAAACAACATCTTGAACATTATTACCGGAACCATCAGAACTGCCAGAAGACCTGCTATGCCAATGAACACCTTCGTATTGAAGGAGGCTCCGCCCAACAGGTTCATTTCATCCATCAGCCTGATTGTTTCGGAATCCACCTTTTCACCCTGGCTCACAAGGAGTGTTCCCTCCCTGATGATTATCGGATTATTCTCAAGGACGGCAGCTCTTGCCGCGTCCCGTGCCGCATTTGTTTCTGCCTCATTCACTATGCTGTTGATCCTTAGAAAGGCATCGGCTATTTCATTGGCGAAGGTTCGAAGTCCGCTGTTGATTATGGTGTATTGGGTTTCAAAGCGGAATTCATCCAGGAGTTCACCTCTGTTGGCCTCAAATACATCCCTGTTCTGAACAGATGAGAATTCTTCGGTCACCACTGATTTAAAGTTGTTGTATTCAGCCTCACTTATTCCGTCAAGGATATATCTCACCTGTTCATACTTCATGTTGATTCCATATGTCATGCACAGGCTGATATATGCGCTTATCCTGTTGTCAAGATAATTGGCATATTCCCCGCCCTGTATCTTGTACTGTATTATTTCAGACCTGAATGTATCGGTCCTGTCGAAGAACAGGGAAATGTCCTCAAAGGACGAAAAAGTTGCATCATGCCTTGTAACCAGCACCGGTTCCGTATCTGCAGCAGCCTTGTCAGCAATGGCAGCCGTACCTGTCTTATCATAAAATTCAAAGGGTGCGAAAATATCCTTGTTTGCATAACCTTCATCATCAATGGCCTTTGTGAAGGGTACAACCTTGAAATATGCTGAAAATGCCAGAAGTAAAAGCGTAACAAATATCATCAGTGCCGTCAGTATATTGTTCTTGTTGAAGAAAGAACCAATTTTTTTCATTTCAACCCTTCTTCCCTGCCTTGTTCTCATATCTGTCATATGCCCTGATTATTCTCTGAACAAGCTCATGGCGTACCACATCCCTATCAGTGAGATATGAAAAACCGATTCCTTTTACATTTTTAAGTATTTTCTCTGATTCCAGGAGTCCTGACTTCTTATCCCCGGGCAGGTCTATCTGCGTGATGTCACCGGTTACTACAACCTTTGAATAAAATCCCATCCTTGTAAGGAACATCTTCATCTGTTCCTTTGTGGTGTTCTGT
Organism: Bacillota bacterium; assembly: GCA_036743175.1. Lineage (GTDB taxonomy): Bacteria > Bacillota > Clostridia > DUPQ01 > DUPQ01 > JAFGQE01. The sequence continues at coordinate 42,465 of DAINQB010000004.1, forward strand.
GCTTCGTCAAGAATTATGAAAGAATCATCGAGGGTTCTTCCTCTCATATATGCAAGGGGTACTATTTCAATCAACCCCTTTTCCCTGCTTCTTTGAAAAGCCTCCGCTCCCATTATCTCAAATAGGGAATCATACAGTGGACGAAGATAAGGGTCTATCTTGCTTTGCAGGTCCCCTGGAAGAAAACCAAGTTTTTCACCGGCTTCAACCGCAGGCCTGGTAAGTATGATTCTCTTGACCTGGTCCGACCTGAAAGCCGTAACCGCCATGGCAACAGCCAGGAATGTCTTACCTGTTCCGGCCGGACCTATTCCAAATACAATGTCATTGTTCTTGATGGTTTCCACATACTTCTGCTGACCGAAGGTCTTGGATTTGATGGGTTTTCCGTTTGCGTTCAGGCAGACATAGTCAGCGGGATATTCACCTCCGCCGAAAGCTCCCTCCCTCATCAGAGTTGCAATATAAATGGAGTTCTGCCTGGTGATGGCGTCACCGTCACGGGCAATCCTCATTAATTTCTCTATGACCTCTGTTGTCTTTAGAACATTGTCATCATCACCTATTATCTTTATGTCGGTTCCCCTGGGCACAATGCTGACACCCATTATCTCCTCAATTGCCCTGACATTCTCATCCTGGCTTCCGAACAGGTTCATGACATGGTCAATGTTATCAAAACCTATGGTTTTTTCCATTGAATATATTTCCTTTCAATACGTCCCTGACGCTTTGATATTATATTATATCTGCCCACTGTTGGCAATTGAAGGGATTGACCGGCCCCGCTCCCTGACATTCAGAGCAAAGACACCCAATGGGTGCCTTCGCCGGTATCAGGGGGTTATGAGGGTCATAAGACCTATGTGATGATTACACATTTTTCTTTTGTTATATCATTTTGACGTACAAGGAAACAAAAAGTTCCTTATGCAATATTTCTTCAAGGGAATCCATTACTGGTGTATAATAATCCATACAGGATGAAGGGGGTGCCCTATGAACAAAAGGCAGCGTGTCATAAATTCACTGAACCACATTGAGTCGGACATCATACCATATGAAGTCGGTTTTACAATTCCTCTGAGGGAAAAGCTCGTAAAGTATTTCAATGATCCGGAATTTGATTCCCATATTGAAAACCACATCAAGACCATCGGATATTCCAAAGGTCACCGGGAGATTGACGGCAAGCCGGGGCATTTCGTCGACATGTGGGGCGTAGAATGGAACCGAAGCGGACCTGACAAGGACATTGGAGTAGTGGAAAACAAGATTCTCAGGGGAAGCGACCCGACGGCCTTTGATTATCCTGATATAAATTACGATGCACTTGGTGCAGACATAGAGAAATTCATCGCAGACAACCCTGATACATTCAATATTTTCTGTATTGGATTTTCACTGTTTGAAAGAGCCTGGACCCTCCGCGGGATGGAAGCCCTTCTGATTGATATGGTCATGGACCCCAATTTTGTCCATGACCTGCTGGACAGGATATGTGATTTCAATGTGAAGCTCGTAAGGTTTGCGGCACAGTTTGACATTGACGGCATCTATTTCGGCGACGATTGGGGACAGCAGAGGGGTCTTATCATGGGTCCTGTAATGTGGAGGGAATTCATAAAGCCACGTTTGAAAAGGGCTTATGCAGAAGTTAAAAAAGGCGGAAAGTATGTCCTCCAGCATTCCTGCGGAGACATCCTTGAGGTCTTCCCCGATATCATCGAGTGCGGTCTTGACTGCTACCAGACCTTCCAGCCCGAAATATATGACATAGAATTCTGCAAGGCGGAGTATGGCAATGACCTGTCATACTGGGGAGCAATCAGCACACAGGGAATGCTGCCCTTTGAAACACCGGAAGGCGTAAAGCGTGAGATTATAAGGATAATGAAGATACTTGGTAAAGGAGGGGGCTACATTGCCTCACCCACCCACGGTGTCCCATATGATGTTCCCGAGGAAAACATCAAGGCAATGCTTGAGGTTTTCGCCAACCAGGACAAGTATCTTTGATTGAAACGGATTGAGTGACATGGATTATTCCTCATTTGATGAAAATGAAGTAATTGGAATGGCAAATGCAGGCGACGACCGGGCCATGGAATTCATAATGCACAGATATGGGAATCTTGCCAAGGCAAAGGCCAGGGCTTATTTTCTCATCGGTGCAGACAATGAGGATATCATACAGGAAGGAATGATAGGGCTTTACAAGGCCATACGGGACTTCAATCCTGAAAAGACACCGTCATTCTTCCCCTTTGCAGAACTTTGCATTACACGGCAGATAATAACAGCAATAAAGGCTGCAACCAGAAAGAAGCACACCCCGCTCAATACATATGTATCCCTCAGCAAGCCGGTAGGTGCCGAAGGCGATGCCGACAGGACACTTGCGGATACCCTTTTCCAATTCGGGAACCTGAATCCGGAGGAACTGCTTATAAGCAAGGAAAATACGAAGAACATAATGTCTGACATAAAGGAATCCCTCAGCAGGCTCGAAAACAAGGTGCTTGACCTTTATCTGAAGGGAGAGGATTACCGGGAAATCTCCCAGAGGCTTGGAAAAAGCCCGAAATCAATGGACAATGCTTTGCAGCGGATCAAGAAGAAGATTGCCCTCATAATCGAAAAGTACAATGTCTGAAATTTACTGTAGACTGATAAAAAATGTTGTGTTAAAATACTATTCGCTGATTATGCCGCTATAGCTCAGTAGGTAGAGCACTTCCATGGTAAGGAAGGGGTCATCGGTTCAACTCCGATTAGCGGCTCCAGAATACTACCCGTTTGTTCCAATAAAGAGCATCGGGTTTTTCTATATCCAAAGGTGTTTTGAATGCTCTGCAGGTCTTTTGATGATTCCTTTTCAGTCCCTATGGACAACGGACTTCCTGTGATATAGAATATGCAGGATTTGTGAACAAGGATGATATTTATCATGCTGAAGAGATATATTGGAAGACTTTCGGAAGAATTCAGGGACTACAATGCAAAACGGTTTTCAAAGGACCTGATGGCGGGAATAACGGTAGCCGCGGTCGCACTTCCCCTGGCACTGGCATTCGGTGTGAGCAGCGGAGCAGACGCAGCTGCAGGGCTCATAACAGCAGTCATGGCGGGTTTCATAATAAGTGTATTCTCCGGGGCCTCCTTTCAGATTTCCGGACCTACAGGAGCCATGGCCGCAATCCTTGTATCAATAACTGCCCGTTATACACTGCAGGGCGTATTCATCGTAAGTATACTGGCAGGTATTATACTTCTCCTGGCCGGGATATTCAGATTCGGGAAATTCGTGAATATAATTCCAAGGCCTGTAATTACCGGGTTTACATCCGGCATTGCCATCATCATAGCAATGGGGCAGATTGATAATTTCTTCGGAACGTCTTCCTCTGGTGAGAATGTAATAAAGAGGCTGATATCCTATGGGGAGCTTGGTTTCAGACCGGATATGGGATCGATTATCATAGGCGCTGTCGTAGTGATAATAATGGTTATCTGGCCAAAAAAACTTAATTCCAGGATACCATCATCACTGGTTGGTCTGGTTGCGGCAACCGCTGCAGCCATTATGTTCAACTTTGATGTGGGAACAATAGGTGAGATTCCAAGGACTCTGATACCCGGGATTCGTTTCAGCTTCCGGGCACTGGACTTTTCTTCACTGCCTTCCTTCATTTCCCCGGCTTTTTCAGTGGCAGCTCTTGGAATGATAGAAAGTCTGCTTTGCGGAACAAGTGCCATGAGAATGAAACCCGGTGAATCCTTTGATGCCGACCAGGAACTTGTCGCACAAGGCATTGGCAATATAATAGTCCCGTTCTTCGGCGGAATACCGGCAACAGCCGCAATAGCCAGGACAAGTGTTGCAATTAAATCAGGAAGCGAAACACGGCTAACAGGAATAATACATGCCCTGGTACTTCTTGCATCGATGTTCATTCTGGGCAACATAATGTCACTTGTTCCCTACCCGGCACTTGCAGGAGTCCTCATGGTAACAGCATGGCGCATGAATGAATGGCATTCAATCAGGAACATATTCCGCAAATATAATAAAAGTGCTGCACTGAAATTCCTCATAACAATGGCGGCAACCGTCGTATTCGACCTGACCATCGCAATCATCATCGGAATTGCATTTTCAGTGCTGGTATTTGTAATGAATTCATCCAAACTCAGGGTTACCTCCTCCAGGGTCAGGAACGAACTGCTCCATCATACTGACAACGATATAGAGTCATGCCACGAGGATACCACGGTAATCTACATAACCGGACCCTTGTTCTTCGGAAATGCAGAAAGGCTGGCCCGGCAGATGAAGGATGAGATGAACGGGTCCGGGAAGATAATCTTCTCCATGAGAGGTGTACCTGTGATTGATACCACAGGTATAGAAGTCATGATGGATATTGTCAGGGATTGTTCAGCCAGAAACATTACCGTCAATCTGTGCGGGCTCAATGAGGATGTGCAAAAACGTCTCGACCTTGCAGGAATAACGGACATTATCGGTGAAAACGCCCATTTTTTCAGTGTTGACCGTGCATTGCTGGCCACAGGTTCACCATGCGGGGATTGAAACCTAAAAATAATATTCCTTGACTAAAAAAAGCCGGCGATTATAAAATTGCCGGCTTTTCAGTCAAAATGTGCTGATGCTTATCTTACTTTCTTGTCCACGAAATCCCCGAGTATTTCATTAAGATTCGGTGAACCGATCTCCTGAAGGTCATAGTGAACCCTTGTATTTGGCTTTCTGATGTCTATTATCCTGTTGAGGTCAACAGGTGTGGCAATCACGACTGAGTCACAGTCCGTGTTCTCTATGGTCTGACCAAGGTCCCTGACCTGTTGTTCGCCATAGCCCATTGCAGGCAGAAGGGTACCGATGTTTGGATAAATCCTGAATGTATCCTTAAGTTTACCTGTAATATATGGTCTTGGGTCAACAAGTTCCGTTGCACCAAGCCTTCTTGCCGCTACAACCCCTGCACCTATCTTCATTTCTCCGTGCGTAAGTGTAGGGCCGTCCTCCACTACAAGGACCCTCTTTCCTCTGACTACCTCAGGTTTATCCACTCTTATCGTTGAAGCAGCCTCAATGACGAATGCTCCAGGGTTAGCCATGGCAATGTTCTTCCGGACTGTCTGTATGTTTTCAAAATCAGCTGAGTCAATTTTGTTTATAACAACTGCATCTGCAATCCTGAGATTGACTTCCCCGGGATAATATGAAAGCTCATGCCCGGGTCTGTGGGGGTCTACAACGGTTATCATGAGGTCCGGTCTGAAGAATGGGAAATCATTGTTTCCGCCGTCCCATAGGATAACATCACAGCCATCGGGATCATTTTCAGCCTGTCTGAGTATTTCACCGTAATCAACACCTGCATATATTACATTTCCGCGGGTTACATAGGGTTCATACTCCTCCATCTCCTCAATTGTGCAGTCATGCTTCTTGAAATCATCCAGTGCTGCAAAGCGCTGGACCTTCTGTTTTACAAGGTCACCGTAAGGCATTGGATGACGGACTGCAACTACACGCAATCCCCTTTCCTTGAGTGTTTCAACAACTTTCCTTGAAGTCTGGCTTTTTCCGCAGCCGGTTCTTACGGCACATACTGCAACAACGGGTTTGCTGCTCTTCAGCATGGTGTCCTTGGTTCCAAGCAGAAGGAACTGTGCTCCCGCGGCATTGACCCGCGCACTTATTCCCATTACAAATGCATACGGAACATCACTGTATGAAAAAACACAAATATCGATATCCAGGTCCCTGACCAGTTTTTCAAGGTCATCCTGTGCATATATGGGAATGCCGTCCGGATAGAGTCTCCCGGCAAGTTCGGCCGGATACTTCCTGCCGTCAATGTCCGGAATCTGTGCAGCTGTAAAAGCCCGCACATCATACTCCTCAACATCCCTGTAGTAAGTGTTGAAGTTGTGGAAATCCCTTCCTGCAGCACCCAGAATCATAACATTTTTTCTCTTCATAGTTGAACTCCTTGATTGATTTATATATCCATTGTCCTTCCTCCCGTGCAGGTTGTCAATATGCATTGAGTGCATAAAATGGAAAAAATCGAAGAAATCCGCCATAAATCGGAGTTTTGAGCCCCTCTCCGCCCCTAATAATTACACCTGGTGTAATTATCACCTTAATTATTGCGAGGACAGAATCACCAACCTGCAAATAATTACCTCTCAGGAAAATATTTTCCTGAGAGGTAGATATTTTCCTGAGAGGTAATTATTCGGGGGGGCAATGAAAAAGCCCGGCACATCTTTGATACACCGGGCTTTTTCATTCAATGTTTTTTTAGTGTCCGATAAGGTGTGTCAGTCGTCCCTTGTCGAAACCGACAATGATCTGACCATTGAAGTCTATTACCGGAACGCCCCTTTGCCCTGACTTGCTTACCATTTCCATGGCCTGCTGCCTGTCCCTGGAAACATCAATATCCTGAAACTGAACATTGTTCTCCTTCAGGAACTTCTTTGCCATTGTGCAATACGGACACGTTGGTGTTGAATATACTTTTACTGCCATTTCTTCCTCCTGATCATTCATCCATGGATGAAATATACTTTTCTGCAAATATCGCGGCAACGGCTCCGTCTCCAACGGCATTTGCTATCTGCCTCACATACTTCTTCCTGACATCCCCGCAGGCATACACACCCGGAATGTTAGTCTTCATATCTTCATCGGTTAATATATACCCGTTTTCATCAATGTTAACATGACCTTTGAACAGTTCCGTCCTTGGAATCATGCCAATCAATGTGAATATTCCATCAACGGGAAACCTGCGGGTATCACCTGTTTTTTTATCCCTTAGGATTGCTCCGTCTACAAATGTTTCACCGGTCAGTCCTATTACTTCAGTGTTCCATATCACATCGGTCTTAGGGTTTTCAAAGAATTTCTTCTGTTCTGACATGGTGGCAGTGAAACTCTCATTCCGGCTGACAACTGTGACCTTGCTTGCAAATTTTGTAAGATTCACAGCTTCCTCCACTGCAGAATTACCTCCGCCCACCACAAGAATTTCTGCGTCCTGGTACAAGGCTCCGTCACATGTGGCACAGTAGTGGAGTCCCCTTCCCTTGTATTCCTCTTCCTTTTCTACAGGAAGAGGTCTTGGCTGGGCCCCTGTCGCTATGATCACAGCCCTGGCATAATAATCCGTATCCTCTGAAACCAAATGCTTCAGCTTACCCGAAAAATCCACTTCCGTTATTTCACTGAGTTCAATGAGCTCTGCTCCGAGGTCCACCGCCTGGTCCACCATGTTTTCAACCAGTTCAGGGCCTGTTATCGTACCTTTGGTTCCGGCATAATTCTCTATTGTATATGTTGTGGCAACCTGCCCGCCGGGCATGGCTCTGTCAATTATTACCGTATACAACCTTGCCCTTGCAGTATATATGGCTGCAGAAAGACCTGCCGGACCGGCTCCTATGATTACAACATCTGCCGTCACCTTTTTCCTACTGCCTTTGGGGCATGTTCCCCCAAGGACATTTTCAATCTTTTCCTTTAAGTCCATGGGTTCTATGTATCCGCTGAGCCTTGAACAGGCCTCTTCCCCGTTCTTCATGAACAGCACCGTGGGCATGCTTCTTATCTGAAAATATTCAGCCGCCTCGGGTGCATCCTTAATCTTGTAGGAATGGAAATTTATCTTTCCTGCATAGCCTTTGGAATACTTCTCAAAAACCGGTTCAAAGACAGCACACGGCGGACAATCATCAGCGGTGAACATCACAACCGCCGGATTTCCTTCCCGGTGTATTGAATCTTTGAACTTATTCATTTCTGCTATTCTTTTTTCATCATCCATACATAAATTATACCCCATGATTTGTTTTATCAGCATTCTTTTCCTTGGATTTGTTTGACAAATCATTGAAATTGTCCATACAAAATCCCGGGTTATGTATATAATGGAGACATCTGAAAGGGGGCGGCAATGAACACATTCGTATTCTTTGACGATTTCATGATTAGCTCGAAGCGTGGTGTCAGGAGACGGGTCTTCAAGCCCGTAAAGGCAGGAAGTTTCTATCAGGAGGGAATCACATCCGGTTCATCGGTTGTTTATATTCCCGAAAAGAAGCAGTATTACCTCTATTATAATTTTTTACCCGACCGTTCAAAGGACTGGGACCGCGAATCACATTATGCCGTAAGCAGTGACGGAATTGAATTCAAGCCCATGGGCAGGGTCCCAAGCGTTGCACAGACCGGAGCCTACATAATTTATCGGGATGACTTTACAGATAAACCTGAGGAGCGATACAAGAGTGTTATCATGAAAGTCAACAAGGAAGATACCACAAAAGGCCGTGGCTATGTAGCTATAAGCCACGATGCCCTGCACTGGAACACCGATACAGACTATCTTATCAGCAGGCATGCTTCTGATACCGCAAACAATATCTTCTACAATGAAGTTCTTGGCAAATACCAGATTATTTGCCGCGGAGCCCATGTGGACCGACGGATTGTTTCACTTTTTTCCAGGGACCTGCTCAACTGGACGGATCCCCAGGTTGTACTCTCCCCCAATCCCTTTGATGTTGAATATACTCAATATTACGGTATGACTGTCTATCCGGACAAAGGATATTTCCTTGGATTCCTTCAGTTGTACTACACTGATGAAGATGACACGGTATATACCAAAATGGCGGGTAAGGTTGACGCAGCACTGACTTATAGTTATGACGGTATTGTCTGGAACAGGGTTTCCCACGAACCAATGGTTGACAGGCCAATGCCTCCTGAATTTGGTTTCACGACCATATACTTCTCCAATATGAATGAATCACCTGACGGAAATGACTGGATACTGACGGCAGGCGGTGGCCGCACCGACCATGGCTGGGGTTTCAAACCTGCATATCCAGATTCTGAACTCTCGGATTATGTTAAGGAAAACGGCAACAATCAGCTGATGTTCTATAAAATAAGGAAACACGGATTTGCCGGAATGGAGTCATACGGACTGAAAGCCAGGCTAAATCTTAAAAGAATGCTCCTGACAGGACCAAACCTTTCATTCAATCTCTGTGCCCCGACGGGAACCGTAAGGTATCGAATTGTTGACCCACAGGACTTCAGCGTTTATGCGGGTTATGATTTTGATGACTGCAGCCCCTTCACCGGTGATGATACGGAGTTCAAGCCCTCATGGAAGAACAGAAGCATTGCAGAACTTGAAGGGAGGTTCATAAGCATCGAATTTGAAATGCATACCGCAATTTTGTTTTCAGTCACCGGAGACCTGGCACCTTCACCCGGAATGCAGCCGGTCCCCGGACTGGGAATTCCAAGACCAATCGAAAGGATATGACAATGAAGATAATTATTGAAAGAGAAAAGATGATTTCGCAGGCACCGGCTGATATAAGGGACTGGGGTCCGTGGCAGTTCCCGAGGGTGTTCGCAGCCGGCAATAAGATATACCTGGAGTTTCATGTTTCCGCTGACAGCGCTTTGTCATATGGAAAACCAAGGGCATGGTACTGTTCCGACGACCTGTGGGAAACATGGTATGAAAGTGACCCCTGTGGTATGGAAATTTCAAACGGAGACTGCATCAGACCCTATCAACCCAAGGCTCTGCCTGAGAAAGATACTGTGCTTCCGGAAGTAATCGGCAGATTCGTAGGATATGGAATCCCAAGGAACTATTTTGACTATGAGTCGATGGATCCTGCCTACCGCCATTGGTACATAGAAAGAAAGAAACCGGGCATGGATGAAACAGTCGAGGAAGTCTCCGTCGAACTTCCAGGTTACACAATGAATACATCCGAAGGTGTACTTCCTCTGCCATATTTCCATCAGCTAAAGAGAGGTCCCGGAAACTCCATCTGGACATTCCTGTATAAACACTTCGTAGAAGACGGTAAGATCAGCCCTTACAGTGCATCATGGTTCCACAGGAGCACTGATAATGGAAAGACCTTTGAATTCATGAGTAAAATCCCATATACATATGATATTGAAAAAGATCCGGGTGCAGAAAAGAGGTACGGCTACGGAGAACCTGACATGTGCTTCATTGACGACAAGACCGCCTTTTCACTGCACAGGACCACAGACGGGACCGGAATAGGACCTATGTACATTGCCTGGACCTATGACGGAGGATATTCCTGGACCAAACCGGAGTTCTTTGACGACTGCGGTGTCTGGCCCCAGACCGTTGCTCTTGGAAACGGAGTCGTCCTCGCAGGATACGGACGCCCGGGACTTTTCATCAGGCCGTACCATGATGGAAAATGGCATAGCAGGATTGCCATAGTAGAACCCATGGATTATCAGACCGATACGTGTTCTTACTGCGCACTGGTTCCGTCGGGACATGATTCAGCCCTGATATTCTATTCGGACTTCAATTATCCCGACAAAGACGGAGTTCCACGAAAAAGCATAATGGTACGCAGAATAAGGGTGGTGGTCTGATGCCCTTCGATGGTGTTGCCGTAAGATTCCTTGCCAAGGAACTCGAAAAAAATATAAAAGACTCCCGGATTGAACGCATTTCTATGCCTTCAAGGAATGAAGTCGTTCTTATAATAAGAAATTTTAACAAAACACAAAGACTGTACATGTCAGCCGATCCGTCACACCCTTCAGTATTTCTTGATGATGAATCCATGACAAATCCCCCGGTGCCTCCGAACTTCTGTATGTTTCTCAGGAAACACATCGGAGGAGGAACAATAACTGATGTAACCGACTACGGATTCGAAAGATATTTTTCCATTGGGATCAAATCACGTTCAGCCCTCGGTGACATGGAGCAGAAGAGGCTTCTGATAGAACTGACCGGAAGAAACTGCAACATCGTATTGTTAAATGAAGCAGGAATAATCCTTGATGCCCTGAGACATATTGATGCTTCCGTAAGCAGCGTCCGCGAAGTCATGCCTGCAAGGAAATATGTATTCCTTCCTTCCCAGGAGAAGACCGGTCCTGATACCTTCAACCCTGATTCACTGTCCTTCGGGGAAGAAATTCCCGTTGAAAAATTAATATTGTCCCGGATAACCGGTTTTTCCCCTGTTCTTTGCAAAGAAGTGTGCCACCGGGCATCCATCGACCCAGGACTTCCCGCTGCGGACATGTCGGAGTCAGACAAGGATGGATTGAAAAAGAAGCTTAAAGGGATGCTTGAAGAAATAAGGAGCGGTATTCCAAAGCCTTGTGTAATACCTGACGGCAAAGGAGGCTACAGGGATTTTCATTGCATTGATCTCACTATGTATGAAAATAGAATAGCATGCCGTGACCTTAACGAAGCCGTATCACTCTTTTTCCTGAAAAGAAGAAACAAGACAGCATCAGACAATGGTAAATCAGACCTTATTAAAGCGGTGAACAGGAACATGGACCGCTGCAAAAAGAAGATTGCCATACATGCAGCTGTCCTTGACAAAGAGAAATCCGTTGATGAGCTTAATCTCCACGGCGAGTTGATAACGGCAAACATCCATCGGATAATACCGGGCATTGACTCTGTTGAACTTCTGAACTATTACTCAGGAGAACAGATTAAGGTCAGACTCGACCCCCATAAGAGTGCTGCTGAGAACGCCCAGGGATACTACAGAAGATACAAAAAAACAAAGAGCGCAATAGATAATTCCAGGGTGCAGATGAAGGAGGCGCAGGCTGAACTTGATTACCTGGAAAGTGTAAGCCATTGGCTTGGATCGGCTGATGACCCTGAGGATATAAAGGAAATCAGGCAGGAGCTTGCTTCCCAGGACTATATAAAAAAGAAGCATCCCCGGTACAAGAAGAAGGAGGATACTCCCAAATTCCGTCCATATAGATACATTTCGACGGAAGGCTATGAAATCTATGCCGGCAGGAACAATATCGAGAACGACCATCTTACATTCAAATTTGCGAACTCCAGGGATCTCTGGCTGCATGCAAAGGGAATACCGGGTTCACATGTAATTATAAGAAGGAAAGACAAGCATCTTGAGTTCTTTCCTGACCTTGCCATAACAGAAGCCGCTATGATAGCAGCCTATCACAGCAAGGCAAGAAGCAGCGGCCAGGTGGCAGTGGATTATACCGAAGCAAGGAATGTGAAGAAACCGGCAGGAGCAAAACCCGGAATGGTCAACTATTTTGAATACCATAGTGCTTATGTAACAGTTGATGAAAAAGCAGTGGAGAAATTAAAAAGCACCTGATCACTGCTTCATTGCCGCATCCTTTATTGACTTGATCTTTCCATAAACAACCAGCTTGTCCCCCACATCAAGGACCGTGTCGGGGCCCGGGAAGTTGAACACATGGTTTCCCTTGTCAATCTTAAGGACTTGTATGAACCTTTGCTTGAGGCCTGATTCACGGAGCATCAGTCCGTCGAGACCCCCATTCTCATCAATGACTATTTCATACATTCCGAAGTCCTGGTCAACCTTCATTACCTGTGATATGGGATTCCTTTTGGTTGCCTTGTTAATTCTTCTTTCAATCACACGTTCTATGAACTTGTTGAACCTGGATGAAAGGAATCTGTTTCTTGTAAGCAGGTAAAGGAAAACCAGCAATATGACCAGGGCAACCGCAATGCTGAGCATTGTATTTGTATCTGACTGCATTACATTGATTAAAACGGTTATCAGGGTTATCTGGGTAAGGTAACTGATTACCATCATGAAGCTTGCTATCTTTCTTCTTACCGGATGCTGGGTCACAAGTTCCGATTCCCTTGTTGTGAAGCCTGTGTGGGTCAGAATCGAGATAGTCTGGAACCTGGCTTTGTAAAGGTCCATACCTGTGCTCTTGAACAGAATTGAAACCACTTCCACAACAAACCACAGAAGTATCAAAATTACAGCAAAGATTATAAGACTCATAAACTCACTTCCCCTCAATCTCTGTAAATTGTATCATGCCTTCGGACTTTGTCCGGAATTTCACTCCGCTAGTAATGGCATTGGTGGGACAAACGGGCTTGCATTCCCCGCATCTTATACATTCCATTGATGTGGGGTTTTTATATATCTCTATATCCAGCTTGCAGACTGTCCTGCACTTCCCGCATTCTATGCATTTATCCTTGTCAACATGCATCTGGTAAAGTGAAATCTTGTTCATCCATCCGTAAATAAGACCAAGGGGACACAATGTGGTACAGAATGGTCTGTATATGATTATCGATGCAATGACAACGGCCACCGCTATGGATGCTTTAAGGACGAACAATCCTCCCAGGCTTCCGAACTCTCCCGGAGCTGCAAGGATAAGGGGAAGGGCTGCTTCGATTGTACCGGCCGGACACACATACTTGCAGAATGCCGGGGTTCCGTATCCGGCGATGTTGACAACGAACAATGGCAGACCTATCACAAATACAAAAAGCATTATGTAACGAATCCAGGATAGTTTCTTCCAGTTGCCGGACAGCTTTACTTTTCTGCCAGGAATCTTATGCAGGAGTTCCTGCAGTAATCCGAAGGGACATATCCATCCGCATATCCATCTTCCGAGGAATCCTCCGAAGAGCAAAATGAGCCCGGTGACATAGAACGAAAACCTGTACTTTGCACTGCCGATGACCGCCTGCAATGAACCTATGGGGCATGAACCCAGTGCTCCGGGACATGAATAACAATTGAGTCCCGGGACACAGACATTCTTAAGCTTTCCCTGATAAATGGTACCCTTGAAGAAACCTGCAAAATATGAGTTTGTAACAATTGCTGTCAGGGATTGAACTATCTTCCTTACCATGGCAGCCACCCGATTCCGATGCATTCAAGACATATCCTGATTGCTTTATTGAATACATCCAGGACTTCACTCCTGAAAATACCATAAACAACCATGGCAACCGCAATGGCAATCACTATAAAGGTAAGATACTTTCTTGCAGTCAACTGACCCACACCTTTCTTTAAAAGAATTCAGCCGCCAGTTTTTCAAAGGCAGGCATTGACCTTTTTATTGTTTCCAGGGAAACACAAAATGCCATCCTGAAATATCCTGCCCGTCCGAAACCTCTTCCGGGAACCACCAGTATATTGTACTTCTGGGCAATCCTTGCAAACTCCATTTCATCCTCAACGGGGGACTTCACAAATAAATAAAAAGCTCCGGCAGGTTTCTTGCACTCAAACCCAAGTTCCGTCAGCTTGTTGTAAAGCAGGTCCATCCGTTCCCTGTATATCTCCGGGTCAACGGAAGCATTCACGGCCTTTGCCACCAATCTCTGGGAAATGGCCGGTGCATTTACAAATCCAAGGGTTCTGTTGTTGAATATTATTGCCGCCATCAGCAATCCACTCTTGGAGATATCAGGACTTACCGCAATATATCCTATTCTTTCGCCGGGAAGCGCAAGGGATTTGCTGTATGAATTTACTACAATGGCTTTTTCAAATATATTGAATACAACAGGAAGCTCATCATCCACATAAACTATTTCATTATATGGTTCATCGCTCAGAAGGAATATGTCTGTGTTGAATTCCTTTTCCTTTTCTTTGATGGCAGCTGCAAGTTCACTGAGTCTCTCACTGCTGTATATCACTCCTGTAGGATTGTTGGGTGAGTTTATCAAAACAGCCTTTGTCATAGGAGTGACTGCCTTCTTGAATAGATTGATATCTATGTCAAACCCGTCATCTGTTTCCACGACAACAGGAACTCCGCCTCCGTTTCCTATGTAGAATTTATATTCTGCAAAATATGGTGCAAAGATAATGACTTCCTCTCCGGGATTGAGTATTGATTTAAGGACAACGTTGAGTCCTGCAGCCGCACCGCACACCATGCAGATGTTATCCGCAGGAACCGTCTTGTTATATTCCCTGGACAGTCTTCCTGCGATGGCTTCCCTGACAAAGGAATAGCCTGCATTTGGCATATATCTATGGGTTCCCGGTGTTTTGTCCCCTGCTATTTCCAGAAGGGATTCATAAACTTCCCGTGGTGGCTCCACCTCCGGATTCCCAATGCTGAAATCAAATACATTCTCTTCCCCATAGGCAGCCTTCAGCTTGTTGCCCTCTTCAAACATAGCCCTTATAAAGGAAGCATTTCCAAGATTCTTTTCAATTTCCCTGGATATCATCAGTAATCCCCCCGGTTTTTAGATGATTATAACATAACACAAAAAAATTATAAAAACAGATATGGCCTCAGCCCTTCTCGACTTCAGCAACAAGCAGACATCCACGCTCTATGCTCACGGAAGCTTCATAAGATGTTATTACATTGCTGATTCCGCCCACCCAGTCCATTCCGGCATCGAAATCCGTAAGTGGATACCGAAACCCCTCAAGGGTTATACCTTTGGTCCGGCTGTCCATGGAAACAAGTGAAACAGTCATTCCTTCCTTGCCTTTGAACACCGTGCGTCCTGTGCAAAGATACATGGTGTTTTCGTCATCAATGATCCTGCCGGTGGCCCCGCTTGACTCAATAACGAGAAGAAGTCTTATGTTTGCAATTGCGTGGTCGCTCCGAAGTCCCGTTGCACAAAGTATATCGATTCTGTCACAACCTGACTCAAGTGCCTTTTCGACCGCAAGGTTGGTGTCCGTTAAATCCTTTTCAGCGGGAGAAGTGATTATTTTTGATGTTGCCGCAGCTTCAAGGATCCGCGGATTGACCGAGTCCATGTCACCGATGATGTAATCCGGTACAAGGCTATATGAAAGTGCATGGTCAAGACCCCGGTCGGCGCAGATGAGAAGGTCACAGTCTTCCATTACCGACTTTACCTTTTCGTCGCTTACCCTGCTTCCGCCGGATATTATCACAGCCTTCATTTTTGGGCCATCTCCCTCATTTTTCTCATTGCCAAAGCGGGATCTTCAGCCCTGTATATACTGGATCCGGCAACAATGACATTTGCTCCGGCACTGACTATTTTCCCGATGTTATCCGTGGTGATGCCGCCGTCAACCTCTATGTCAAGGCCGGGATTCAACCTGTCGGCCATCAGCCTTATTTCAGCTATCTTGGTAAGACTTGCCTCTATGAACTCCTGACCTCCGAACCCTGGATTTACACTCATGATGAGAACCATGTCAAGCTTGTCCATTACATATTTGAGGGTGTCTGTGTCGGTTGCAGGATTCAATGAAACAGCTGCTTTCTTTCCCAGCTCCCTGATTCTGCTGACGCTCCTGTCAAGATGCAGGCATGTTTCCTGATGGATGCAGATTATATCCGCTCCTGCATCGGCAAATGATTCCAGGTACCTGTCGGGATCATTTATCATCAGGTGGACGTCAAGGGGCAGTCCGGTGATTTTTCTTATTGCCGCTACAACAGGCTGTCCTATTGATATATTGGGCACGAAATTTCCGTCCATGACATCAACATGTATGTAATCAGCCCCTGCCTTTTCCACCATTTTTATTTCTTCTCCCAGCCTTGTGAAATCAGCTGCTAGTATTGAAGGTGCAATTTTTATCATTCAGTATCCCCTTCTCCTGGTCTCGGCTTCCTTTGCCTGCATATATATTTTAACATATCTGGAATGTCTGTCCCTTGATATAAGATTTTCTTCCACGGCTTCCTTAACCGCACAACCTGGTTCATTCATATGCAGACAACCTCCGAACCGGCATTTGTCCTCATACTTCCTGAATTCCCTGTAAAGATAAGGTATTCGTGTGTAATCCAGCAAACCGGGGTCGAGGCTTGAAAATCCAGGGGTGTCCACGATGAACCCGGAATCCGCTTCGATGAACTCAGCATGGCGGGTAGTATGCTTCCCTCTTCCGATCTTTTCGCTCAGCTCACCTGTCTCCATTCGATAATCACCTATTATCCTGTTGAGCAGCGTTGACTTTCCAACCCCCGACTGCCCTGAAAACAAAGCTACCCTTCCGGGCAGCATGGATTCGAGTCTGTCAATGCCGTCACCTGATTTTGCATTTGTTGCAATTACGGAATAACCCGCTTTTTCATATGGTCTGCCTATTTCTTCGATGGTGCCGTAATCGGCCAGATCGGATTTGTTTATGCATATGACAGGTTCGATTCCCTTGCTTTCGAATATGCATATCAGCTTGTCAACAAGCATGAAATCAGGTTCAGGACCCAAGGGAGATACCACAATGAAGGCCAGGTCTACATTTGCAACCGCCGGTCTAACAAGGTCATTCCTGCGGTCCGATATCCCGGAAATGTATCCTTCCATGTCATTTTCGTCAGTTATATCAAAAGTAACATAGTCTCCGGGCAACGGAGTTATGCCGTCCTTCCTGAACAATCCCCGTGCACGGCACCCGTATATACCACAGGAACTCTTTACGGTATACAATCCCCCAACACCTTTAAGTATTATACCTTCAGGCAAACAATCACCTCATACTGATCCCTGTTTCACTCACCCGGAGTCACCTGTTCTCCTGTACCTTCGGCAGGCACCTCTGGACTTACCATAATGATCTGAACACCGGGCATATCCTTGTAGTCTTCATAATATAGGGTAATTTCGTAGTTCAGACTGTTGTTGAGGAATACCCTTACCTTCGACGAACCGTTTTCAGGAATCTTAACTGATACAGCAATGGGGAAATCCCCTTTGCCATGGGTCTGTGTATAGACAATTTCTGCAATACCGGTATCATCCGGTTCTGCCTCCACAACAACCTTGATAGGCTCTATCTGTTCAGCCAGTGAAACCGGGGTTACATAATAAGGCACAAGAAGCTTGTTGGCAGGAACCCCGAAACGGAACTCAAGCTTGGTTCCTTCATAGACAACCTCACCCGCAGCCGGAACCTGTTCAACAACGATGGAACCCGGCAGCAGGTCCTTGGGTACATATCCACCCAGCTGCAGATTGGACTCCTCCAGAAGAGTTGCAACTTCCTCAAGGGTAAGACCCTTGAAATCAGGAACAGCAATTTCCTCAAGTTCGGGGCCCAGACTCACATAAACCGTTACGGTATCGCCGGGGTTTGCCGTTTCTCCCTCTGCGGGATCTGTTCTGATGACCTGGCCTTCAGCAACGGCATCACTGTATATCTCATCCTTCACAGGCTTCAGACCTGCATCAATCAGATTAAGTTCCGCAATCTTGTACTCAAGGCCGTCGAACTTCTCTATCACTATTGCCTCAGCTCCCAGACTTACCGTAAGCCTTATCTTGTTGACTGCCAGTTCCTTGAATATAATACCCTGCTCCTTGTCCTGGGCTATAATTATTCCTGCCGGAACTTCTTCGCTGTATACACCATGCTTTTCAACAATTATATTGAATTCACTCTCAAGCTTGTCCCTGGTGTCTTCAAAATCAAGGCCTCTGTAATCTCCCAGTATATATTCCGCCGGTTCAGGCAGAATGGTGGTCATGAGTTCCGTTATACCGAAGTATGCCAGTAAAACAACCAATATAAGTGCCGACATTATGCCTATTGCAGTGGAAAATCCATGTCTCTTTCTGTATTTTGTCAAGGGTACATCATACTCCTCTCTTTTATCCGCTGTATTTCTTACAGGTGTCAGGTCCTTAGTCGCATCCATTTCATCCATTGCATTCGGTGTTCCTTCGATGAAATCAAGATTAAGATTGAACTCCGACGGAAGGTCCCTGCCTGCCCTGAAAGCTTCAAGTTCATTCAGCATGGCTGTAGCCGTCTGGTATCTGTCATCGGGACTCTTTGACATTGCTTTGGTTATTATAGTATTCAGCCCCTCCGGTATATCAGGATTCAGTGTCATTGGCTCTATCATCTTTTCCTGAAGATGTTTTACAGCAACTACGACCGGTGTTTCCCCATCAAAGGGAGGCTTCCCGACAAGCATCTCATACATGACTGCACCCAGTGAATATATATCAGCCCTGGCGTCAACATATCCTCCCCGTGCCTGTTCAGGTGAAAAATAATGGACTGACCCAACAGTCTTTCCCGAAAGGGTGAATGTCCTTGCAGATGCCGCCTTTGCAATACCAAAGTCAGCAACCTTTGCGATACCGTCAGCTGAAAGCAGTACATTGTGCGGTTTGATATCCCTATGTACTATACCGCTCTTATGGGCAGCCGCAAGGGCAGCTGCTATCTGAATGGCGATGGATACTGTTTCCTGCACATTCAGTCTTTCCTGCATCTTCACATAATTGCTGAGTATCACACCGTCGATGAGTTCCATGACTATGAAGTGGCAGTCACCGTCAACCCCGACATCATGGACTGCAACTATGTTGGCATGGGAAAGCTTGGCAGCCGCCTGTGCCTCTGCATGGAATCTTTCCACGAACTCACTGTCTTCAAGGTACTCTTCCTTCAGTATCTTGACTGCAACGATTCTGTCAAGCTTGTTATCCTTTGCTTTATATACATGACCCATTCCGCCTGTTCCTATCAGGCTTATCAGTTCATATCTTCCGTTGAGAATGGTTTTTTCCATCAGTTCCTCCGGCAATCAATCTATAAAAACCAGCAGGACGGTTACGTTGTCCCTGCCGCCAAGTTCATTTGTTCTTTCAATCAGTTTGTCCACGATTCTTCCGGGATCATCACCGGCTGCAATAATCCCATATATTTCAGAATCGGCAAGTTCATTTGTAAGGCCGTCCGAACATAAAAGAATCCTGTCACCTGATTCAGGTTTTTCCCGGATATAATCCGAGTCCACTTCCATATCCAGACCAAGGGCCTTTGTTATTATATTCCTGTCAGGATGGTTCCTTGCCTGCTCCCTTGTTATCCTGCCTGTGTCAATCAGGTTCTCAACATAAGAGTGATCCTTGGTCAGCTGTCTCATTGAGCCGTTCCTGACAAGATATATCCTTGAATCACCTATATGGCCGATGTTAATCCAACCGCTGTCAATATGGCAGACTGACATGGTCGTGCCCATACCGGCAACGGATTCGTTTTCATTGCTTTTATTGATTATTTCAATGTTGATCCTTGAGAACAAAAGTCGGAACGCATCCTTTGCTTCATTGGCTGTAAGGCCGACACCTTCACATCCCCTGAACCTGCTTTCCAGCACCTGGACCGCCGTAGCACTTGCCAGGTCCCCGTGGTCCATTCCTCCCATGCCGTCTGCTACAGCAAAAACAATGAAGCCATTTTCCCGGCAGTCTATGACTGCAAGGCTGTCTTCATTCTGTTCCCTTACCATCCCCCTGCTGGTTCCGGTTCCGTAACTTATCTGCATGGCTCCTCCTGAGCTGTCCGCAGGCTGCATCGATGTCGCGCCCAAGTTCCCTGCGAACGGTCACATGTATGTCATGATGACCAAGTATATCATAAAACATCCTGGTATTTTCCGCCGGATTACCACTGTAGTCAAATCCCTTTATTCTGTTGACCGGTATAATATTAACATAGCACAGCATGCCTTTCAATAATTGCACAAGCCTCATGGCGTCTTCCCTGGAATCATTCTTTCCCGGTATCAGTGCATACTCAAAGGATATCCGCCTGTTTGTTTTCTTTATATAATATCTGCAGGCCTTCATCAACTCTGAAATAGGATATTTTCTGTTGACAGGCATGATGCTGCTTCTTTCCTCATCAAGGGTTTCATGGAGCGATATGGAAAGATTGACCTGACTGCCGTAATCTGCAAAATCATATATCGCCGGGACAATGCCGCAGGTCGAAACGGTTATCCTTCTCTGACCGAATCCAAGACCTTCTGCAGAAGTTGCCTTTTCAAGGAATCCAATGAAATTATCATAATTGTCAAAGGGTTCCCCGGTACCCATTACAACAACCCGTGCAATCTTTCTGCCCGAATGTAATCCTGCTGAAAGTATCTGTCCTGTCATTTCCCCGGGTGTCAGATTTCTTTCCAGACCATCCTTCCCCGATGCACAGAAACTGCAGTTCATCCTGCATCCTGCCTGGCTTGATATGCAAATGGATGTCCCGTAACTATATTCCATCAAAACACATTCAACCATGTTGCCGTCAGCAAGTTCCATAAGGTATTTCTGTGTTCCATCACCGGACTTTTTTTCAATAACCACCTTGGGAAGGCTGATTGCAAAGATTTCCCCCAGCTTTTGTGTATCCTTCTTTGAAATGTTGGTCATATCCTCAAAACGGAATACATTCTTTTTGTAGACCCAGTCCAGTACCTGTCCTGCCTTATAACCCGGGAATCCTGCATCAGACATTGCTTTCTTTGCAGTGTTTATGTCAAGGTCAAGTAATTCAATCATCAAAGGTCCTCATTTCAGCCATATAGAAGCCACCTCTTCTGCCATCGGGAAGAATTGTCTTTTCCTTCATAAGTCTGAAATTTGGATTTCCATTTATGAAGGCTTGTACCTGCCCTGCATTTTCATTCTGGGTCAGTGTACATGTACCATAGATGATTCTTCCTCCCGGTTTCAGCATATTCACCGCCTGGTTCAATATTTTCGATTGCAGCTCAACAAGACTTTCATTATCCCTGTACTTCAGTTTTATTTCAGGTCTTCTCTGGGCTGTTCCAAGGCCGCTGCATGGAACATCGAGTAGTATGGCATCATATGTTTCACTGTCTTTCGCCGTCACAGACATATCCATGGTCCTGCAGACAACCCTGCCGGCACCAAGACGCAGAAGACTTTCCTTCATTCTTTCAACCCTTGCTGGATCTATGTCACATGCAGTGATTTCAGGTCCGCTCTTTGTAAGGAAATCAATATAAGCTGTCTTGCCTCCCGGAGCTGCACAGGCATCCAGTATCTTCTCCGTCATCTTGGGATCCATGAACTCAACCATCTCCTGAGCACCTTCATCCTGAATGGCAATCATGCCCTTTTCAAAAAGGTCTGTTCCACTTATATCACAACCCGGGTCTATATAATATGCATTCCTGCCATAGTCGCCTTTTACATAACTGATTCCACCGGCATCCAGAAGTGTGCAGATATTGTCATTTGTATTGTTCCTGATGCACATTCCCGGTGATTCGTTCAGTGCCTTGAGAATGGTCTCAGTTTCTTCGACTCCTGCAAACCCGCTTATTTCATCCACCGCTTCCCTTGAAAATGAATATTTTACAGACAGCAGGTCATTTCCCGAAAGACCCTTCAATATTCCACCGATGTCATCCTTTCCCCTTGAAATGCTTCTGAGGACACCGTTTACAAACCCCCTTGAACCTGAGCCTCCGAATTTACCAGCCAGTTTCACCGTCTCATTGCATGCCGCGCTGTCAGGGACCCTGTCCATGAAAAGAATCTGGTAGGCCCCTGTCTTCAGTGCAGTAAGTACCGACGGAGAAATCTTCTTAAGTCTTATATTTGAGAATTCCGCAATGACATTCTCAAGGTATATGCTGTTCCTCAGGGTACCCATTGCAATGTTTGTTATGAAGGATGAATCAAGGTTGTCAAACCCATGGTTCTTCCTGATATTTTCAAGTGCTATCGTTGAATAACCGTCATTGTACAGAACTTCATGAACAACCCTGAATGCTGCTTCCCTTGGCTTCATCTGCGGTTCCTTGAAAGAAGAACAAGCCTCAGCAATGTGAGGATTGCCGACAGTGCCGCAGCCATGTATGTTAGAGCCGCTGCATTCAATACCTTTCTGGCAGGAACTAGCTCATCCCTGGTAAGGATTTCCTCCCTTTCAAGGACTTCAAGGGCCCTTTTGCTTGCATTAAGTTCCACGGGCAGGGTTATAAGGTAGAAAAGGACCGCTGCAGAAAACAGAACTATGCCTATCTGAAGGAATATATCTTGTCTGAAAATCAATCCGAATATCACAATATATGGTCCGGCCATTGAACCTATGTTTGCCACAGGAACCAGAAATGACCTGATTTTAAGGGGCATATATTCATCCCTGTGCTGCAGGGCATGTCCGGTTTCGTGGGCAGCCACGCCGACAGCTGAAATGGACGAAGATGAAAAAACACCCTTTGACAGATTCACGGTTCCCTTTGAAGGATTGTAATTGTCCGTAAGATTACCGGCTGTTTCAAGTACATCAATGTCCGACATACCGTTGTCGTCGAGTATTTTCCTTGCAGTATCACGTCCCGTCCATCCATTGAC
Organism: Bacillota bacterium; assembly: GCA_036743175.1. GTDB lineage: Bacteria > Bacillota > Clostridia > DUPQ01 > DUPQ01 > JAFGQE01. The sequence continues at coordinate 65,504 of DAINQB010000004.1, forward strand.
AGTCCTTTGACTTGAATACTTGTTGAATGCCGATGTAACCCTTGACTGTGCGTAAAGCGACAGCAGCAATGCAGGTATCATAATCCAATAATAATAGAACATATGCTCATCCCTCCCCGAAAACATCGCCGGCTATGAAGTTATGCCAGCAGCTGGCAGAATCCATCCTCCTGCCGTTTTCGAACTGAATACCAAGTACCACCAGAATACCAGTCCCGCAGGCTATCTCAAGCCCTTCGGCAGAAGTCCCAACAAGAGTACCGGGTTCTTCCTTCCGGTTATCCTGTCTGAAAGTACTCTTTGTTATCCTCATTCTTTTGCCCTTGTAATCCGTGAAACATCCGGGCCATGGGTCAAGGGCCCTGACTTTGTTATGAATTGAAAGGCTGTCCTGCTCCCAGTTTACAATGCTTTCTTCCTTTCTGAGCATTGGGGCGTGGGTAGCCTCATCATCATTCTGGCTGATCCTTTTTAAATTGCCTGAAGCCAGTGCTGCCAGCGTTTCTGAAAGCACATCTGCCCCGAGCAGCATCAGTTCATCATGCAGTTCACCGGCGGTCATGTCAACCGGGATTTCAATATCCCTTTTCAGAAGAATGTCGCCGGTATCCATTCCTGCGTCAGTCATCATGGTGGTTATGCCTGTCCTTTTGTCTCCGTTCAGAATACACCTTTGTATCGGAGCCGCTCCCCTGTATTTCGGAAGAAGGGAAGCATGGACATTTATACATCCATAGGGTGGTATATCAAGAAGTTTTTGTGGAAGTATCTGTCCATAAGCACATGTTACCAGGAGGTCCGGACAAAGGGATGCAATGTACTTTATGCTTTCAATGGACCTAATTCTTTCCGGCTGAAAAACCTCCATCCCCAGTTCAACGGCTTTTTCCTTTACAGGAGAAAATGTCATTTTCTTTCCCCGGCCCCGCTCCCTGTCCGGTTGAGTTATGACACATATGACATTATGTCCGTCACTTTCCAGCCTTTCAAGGCTGGGAACGGCGAATTCCGGAGTACCCATGTAAATTATTCTATAGGATTTCTTCATCAGCCTCTCCCGATGAATGCATCTCGCTTATTTCCTCGTCGGTCAGGTATTCCTCAACCTTGTCGGTAAACAATATGCCGTCAAGATGGTCTGTTTCATGGCATATCACCACAGCTTCAAGTTCTTCTGCAGACCTGGTCATCTCATTTCCATTCTCATCAAGATAACTTACCTCAACCCTGGCAGGTCTTTTCACCCTGCCGTATCTTCCGGGGACGCTGAGACAACCTTCCACTTCGATTTGCTCGCCTTCCCTGACGGTTATCACAGGATTCAGCATCTTCACCAAACCCTCACCTATATCATAGACAATTGCCCTTCTCAAAATGCCAACCTGCGGAGCCGCCAGACCTACACCGGGAGCTTCATACATGGTTTCCGCCATGTCATCAAGGAGCATGGCTATCTTCCGGTCTGCCTTTGCCACTTCCCTTGCCCGTTTTCTGAGTACAGGGTCTTCATCCTTCCTTATATTCCTTAGTGCCATCTTTTACCTCATCCTTACCTGACAGCCGTACGGCAGCCTTACCGAACGACATATATTTCTCATGCAATTATACAATACCCGTACCTGCACATTCAAACCGCTGTTTCAAAGCCTTGGGGAGTCTCCGCGCATATCCACTGAGAATGCCACTCCCGCCGGCTTCCCTGCAATGACCTTGAGATACATGGCCCCCATTGCTTCCCTCAGACCGCCTGTAACATCAGCCCTTGCAACCAGCCTGTACCTGTATCTTCTGTTGATCCTTGCAACAGGTGCCGGTTCAACGGATGAAACATATATACCGGTCCCCGACAGGAACTCAGCACACTTCGATGCCAGGGACAGTGCATTTCCCTTGTTTTCAGATGTGAAAAGCATTATTGCCACATGCCCGGACGGAGGATAACCGAAGGCTTTCCTGAGTTTGATTTCCTTTTCATAGAATGCCTTGTAATCCTGCCTTACCCCCAGTTCAACGGCATATGAATCAGTGTTATATGCCTGTATCACGGCTCTTCCCGGCTTTTCCCCTCTTCCTGCCCTTCCGGCAGACTGGGTTATAAGCTGGAAGGCCCGTTCCTGTGAAGTATAGTCATATCCCGCCATAAGTGTATCCGCTGCCAGGATGCCCACAAGGGTTATATCAGGAAAATCATGACCCTTTGCTATCATCTGCGTACCGATGAGTATGTTGATATGTTCATCCCTGAACCTGTCGAGTATCTTCATATGTGAATTCTTGAATCCCGTCTCATCTGAATCCATCCGTATGACCGATGCGCCTGGAAATTCGCGTCTTATCTCTTCTTCAACCTTCTGCGTTCCGGTTCCATGGTTCTGAATCGCACCGGAACCACAGACGGGACATTTCACAGGTACCGGTTTCATCCTTCCGCAGTAATGGCACACCAGGGAATCAATGCTTTTATGATAAGTCATGGACACATCGCAGTTGCTGCAGATATTCGTATCACCGCAGTCCTTGCATAGAATGAATGAGGAATAACCCCTGCGGTTCAGGAAAAGCATTGACTGGTTTCCCTCACCGATGTTCGCCCTGAGCCTATCCTTCAGCACCCTGCTCAGTATCCCGTAATTGCCGTCCCTCAGTTCATCCTTCATGTCAACTACTTCTATTTCGGGCAGGTTTCCAAACCCGGCCCTGTCAGGCAGCTCGATGACCCTGTCTCTTTCCATGAAATCATGGTAATCCACCACTGTTGGTGTAGCGGAACCTGCAACCAGAATTGCATCATGGAGCCTGCATCTCATGGAAGCTACATCAAGGGCACTGTATCTCGGTGTACTTTCACTTATGAATGAGGGTTCATGCTCTTCGTCTATGATGATCAGTCCCGGGTTATCAAAAGGAGCGAATATACAGGACCTGGCTCCGAGTGCAATGGAAACCTTCCTGTCCTTAATAAGCATCCACTGGTCATATCTTTCACCCATGGAAAGTTTACTGTGAAGAACAGCAATATTACCCGGAAAGCGCGCCTGGAACCGTCTTACCATCAAAGGTGTCAGCGATATCTCAGGTACGAGTACAATAACCTGCCTTCCCATTGACAAGGCCCTTTCGGCAAGATTGAGGTATACTTCCGTCTTGCCGCTGCCCGTCACCCCATGAAGCAGGAATCCGTCCGGAACACCCTTTCCCATTGACATGCCTATTGTTTCAACGGCATTTCTCTGCCATTCATTCAGGATGTGCCTGTCCCGTGAGACAGGATCAGGTTCTTCTGTTTCATATCTTTGTATTGCCTTGTCAAATATTTCTATATATCCCTTTTTTGCCAGCCCGGTAAGAATCTGTCTTGAGATTGATTCATAACTTTCAAAGTCACTGATTGTAATGTCCTCATATTCAAGGAGGAGTTTCAGTACCTTAAGCCGCTTTATGTTTCCAAGGCTGTTTTCCTCAACGATTTCCATTGCTTTTTCATGGTCGATTGCAAGCCTTGCTGCCTTGAGAGTCCTTGCCCTGGCCGCTTTGCTGGTCCTGAATTCTATTTTGATTTCCTTCCGGGCAAGCATGCCTTTAAGTTCATTCATGTCTCCGTTCACATGAGCAAGAAACTCATTGAAACCGTATTCACTGCCCGTTTCATCAACAACAACCTTTTCACGTCTGATATTCATACCGGAAGGAAGCATTGTGGATATTGCCTGTCCGTAGGTGCAGTAGTATCTGTCCCTCATGGCCTTTGCAAGCCTGAACATATCCTTGTCAAGGACCGGTTCTTCATCAAGGACATCCAGTATTTCCTTCAGTTCAGCACGTTTGCTGCTTTCAACATACGCAAGGAACCATGCAGTGCGGGGAGCCTTCCCCTTCCCGAATGGTACGCTGATCCGCATGCCTGTTACAAGGCCGGCCTCAAGGGCCTTCGGTACATGATAGTGATATATTTTATCAAATGACCTTGCCGCATCATCAAGGACAACGGCACAGATTTTCATTTCTTCCATTGCTATGATTTTATCACAGTAGTGTATAAAAAGTGTGTAATATTCCCCGGTTTGTGGAATCCGTTTCCCCGCTGTGATAAATTATAGTCAAACATGCAAACGGAGGCCGGATTGGCAAGGAAAATATTCATTGTTGATGATGAAAAAAGAATAAGGGACCTTATAAGGGCTTATCTTGAAAAGGAAGGCTATCTGGTCATGGATTTCGACAATGCGGATTCGGCTTATTCATCATTT
>DAINQB010000005.1:0-23328 GCA_036743175.1 Bacillota bacterium
CCCGGCATACCTTTGACAGAAAAAGGGTATTATGTATAATGAGTGTGAAATTCAGGAGGATGGGATGATGAAAACAAAAGCAGTAAGGCTATATGGAAAGAATGATCTGAGGCTCGAGGAATTTGAGCTTCCTGAAATAAAGGACAATGAGATACTTGCCCGGGTAGTCACCGACAGCATATGCATGTCGTCATACAAGGCGGCTTACCAGGGACCGGACCACAAGCGTGTGCCAAATGATGTTGCCGAAAATCCGATTATCATCGGACATGAAATGTGCGGTGAGCTTGTGCAGATAGGCAGTAAATATGAAGGTAAGTTCAAGGTCGGACAGCGGTTCAGCCTTCAGGCTAATATCAATCATCCTGATCTTCCCTATGCAGCTCCGGGATATTCATTCAAATATGTAGGCGGAAACGCCCAGTATATAATCATTCCCAAGGAAGTCATGGACATGGACTGTCTTCTTTTATATAACGGGTCTTCATATTTCCAGGGTTCACTTGCAGAACCGGTTTCCTGCATAATAGGCGCATTCCATGCCATGTACCATACGAAGATGGGAAGCTACAAACACCACATGGAAATCAAGGAAGGCGGAAACATGGCAATTCTTGCCGGTGTCGGGCCGATGGGCCTTGGAGCCATCGACTATGCCGTTAACCAACCCATCAAACCCAGGAAGCTGGTTGTAACTGATATAAATGACGACAGACTTAACAGAGCAGCTGAAATCTATACTGTTGAATGGGCGGCATCCCATGGTGTCGAGTTGTTATATGTAAATACGGGAAAAGTTGAAAATCCCGTTGAACATCTTATCTCACTGACAGATGGAGCAGGATATGATGATGTGTTTGTATTTGCACCTGTAAAACCTGTCATTGAACAGGGGGATGCAATACTTGGAATGGATGGATGCCTCAACTTCTTCGCAGGACCTACTGACAAAAAATTCAGCGCAACCTTCAATTTCTATAATGTACACTATGCATCAACCCACGTGGTTGGTACCAGCGGAGGCAATACCGATGACATGAGGGAGGCACTCTCTATGTTTTCAGACGGAATTCTGAATCCTGCTTCAATGGTTACACATATCGGCGGACTCGACAGTGCGGCCGAAACCACATTGAATCTCCCAAACATACCCGGTGGTAAAAAGCTCATATATACCGGGATCAAGATGCCTTTGACGGCAATTGAAGATTTTGAGGAAAAGGGATACAAGGAGCTGGCTGAGATATGCAGTGCAAACAACGGGCTTTGGTGCAAGGAAGCGGAGGATTATCTGCTGGAACATTCAGAAAAATTATAAGAAATTTCACGGAACCCGGGAAACCGGGTTCTTTTTTTGTTGGGTTATTGACATATGTGCAAAACAGGAGTTTAATAACAGGTGGAGCAATCCAAAAAATATCGGAGGTGGGAGACATGAAAAAAACAGATATTCTGGTTATCGGAGGAAGTGCAACAGGTCTTGTTGCTGCGATGACTGCAAAATCAAACAATCCTGATAAAGTCGTAACTGTTATCAGGAAGGAAGAAAAGGTCATGATACCCTGCGGGATACCATATATTTTCGGAACAGTTGATACAAGTGATAACAATATCCTTCCTGATGCAGGACTTGTAAAGCTTGGAGTAGAGATAATAATTGATGAAGTCCTGTCAGTTGATACAGAAAAAAAGAAATGCCTTACAAAGGCCGGTGAAACATTTGAATATGAAAAACTGATAATGGGTACAGGATCCCTGCCTTCAGTACCAAAATGGCTGAAGGGTACGGATCTTAAAAATGTATTCACAATACCAAAGGACAAGGTTTATCTTGATGGAATCGTTGATAAACTTACGGGAATGGAGGATGTTGTTGTAATTGGCGGTGGATTTATTGGAGTTGAGGTTTCAGATGAACTCAACAAGAAAGGAAAAAATGTTACACTTGTGGAAATACTTCCGTATATCCTGGGTGCTACATTTGATGACGAATTTGCTTCTGTTGCACAGGAACTTCTTGTGGAAAGAGGCGTTTCAGTTATAACCGGTTCAGGAGTCAGTGAAATAAAGGGAAACGGAAGCGTAAGCGGGGTTGTACTACAGGACGGAAGGGAAATCAAGGCTGATGCGGTCATTCTTTCACTTGGATATAATCCGAATACAAAACTTGCTGCAGATATGGGGCTTGAACTTAACGAGTTTGGATTCATCAAGGCTGACCAGTACAGAAGGACAAGTGTTCCCGATGTTTTTGCAGCCGGGGACTGTGCAGAGAAAGTTGATTTTGCAACTGGCAGGCTGAGCAGAATTATGCTTGCATCAACAGCCTGCACAGAAGCAAGGACAGCAGGCCTGAACTTATATGGGTTGAACACATTCAGTGTTTTCAGGGGAACAGTGGGAATATATTCCACATGCATAGGAAATACAGCCTTTGGTGTAGCCGGGTTAATTGAGAAACATGCAGTGAAGGAAGGTTTCAAAATTATAACCAGTTCATTCACAGGCATCAACAGACATCCCGGTAAAATAGAGGATGCCCATAAGGAAATGGTAAAGCTGATTGTTTCCTGTCAGTCGGGTGTAATACTCGGAGGAGAAGTCATGGGCGGAAAATGCGCCGGTGAACTTACCAATGTGTTGGGTTTTGCAATACAGAACCATATGACTGTACATGACCTGATAATGACGCAGATCGGTACACAGCCGTTGCTTACCGCATCTCCGGCAGGCTACCCGCTGATCAAGGCAGCAGAAGCTGCCGTAGCAAAACTGAAATAACCCAAAACCCATGAAATAAAGGAGGGAATGAACATCCCTCCTTTTTTGTGCCGAACTATTACCCAACCGGTTAGAAATACAACCGGGCGATAATTACGACAGTCGTAAATATTTACGTCTGTCGTAATTATTTCAATTGACTTATGAAGGGAGCAATGATAGAATCTAACATACAAAGTTAGAAGCTATCATTTTGATATAAGGGGGTCTTTTAATGGCAAGTGCAGTAATAATGCCAAGGCAGGGAAATACGGTAGAGAGCTGTATTGTAACAAAATGGCATAAGAAGAAGGGTGACAAGGTCGCAGTGGGCGACATTTTGTTCACATATGAAACAGACAAGGCTACATTTGATGAAGAGTCAGCAGTGGCAGGTACAATCCTTGAGATATTCTTTGAAGAGGATGATGATGTTCCTGTTCTTTCAAATATGTGCGTAATAGGTGAAGAAGGCGAAGATATCTCTGAATTCACAGCATCTGTGGAATCAACGGTTCAGACTAAAACCGAGGAAAGCAAGTCGGAGCCTGAAAAAGTTGTCGAGGTAAGTAAACCTGTTGAAACCTTCAAAGCAGCCGAAGGGGATATCAGAATTTCACCCAGGGCTAAAAACCGTGCAGACAGGCAGGGAATTGATACTGCCTTTGCAGCACCTTCCGGACCCGGTGGAAGAATAATTGAGAGAGACATTGAAAAACTTGAAAAGGGCGGACCTGCTTTTACAAAAGCGGCTGCTCCAACCTATGAACAGGGTATGGCATACCAGGGAAGCGGAATCGGCGGAAGGGTTACTGCTGAAGATACCCGCACAAAGGCTGTTCCCAATGATTTTGTGGAATATGAGGATGCAAAGGTCAGCAACATAAGAAAAGTCATCGGCAATGCAATGCATGCTTCACTTTCAGGAATGGCTCAGCTTACATTGAATTCATCATTTGATGCTACATCAATAATGAATGTAAGAAAGAGCATCAAGAACATGAAGGACACGCTTGGTCTTCCCAACATAACCCTCAATGACCTGGTGGTATTCGCAACAGCAAAGACGCTTCTGAAGCATAAGGACCTGAATGCCCATTTCACAGGCGATACAATCAGAAGATTCAACACGGTTCACATGGGAATTGCCGTTGATACGGAAAGGGGTCTCATGGTCCCGACACTTGGATACTGTGACCTCATGTCACTTGGTACCATCAGCAACAAAACAAAGGAGCTTGCCGACATGTGCAAGAAGGGAACAATAAATCCTGACCTTCTGCAAGGCGGAACCTTTACAATAACCAATCTTGGTGCCCTGGGGATAGAATCATTTACACCTGTCATCAATCCACCGCAAACTGCAATACTTGGAGTCTGTGGAATCAAGACGGCGGTCCGCGGCGAAGGCGGTAATATTGAAGCTTATCAATCAATGGGACTTTCACTGACATTTGACCATAGAGCGGTCGACGGAGCACCTGCGGCAAGGTTCCTCAAGGACCTTTGCGTGAGCCTGGAGAACTTCGACGCCCTGCTTCTGGGACAGGAGGTTTGAGATGACGTATGACCTTATGATCATAGGCGGAGGCCCCGCTGGATATCTTGCCGCTGAAAGAGCGGGGCATGCAGGACTCAAAACTTTGCTCTTCGAAAAGGAGAACATCGGCGGAGTATGCCTGAATGAAGGATGTATACCTTCCAAGGCCCTTCTGTATTCGGCAAAGATATTTGATTACGCAAAAACCGGGGAAAAGTACGGAGTTACATTTGAAGGAGCATCCCTGGATCAGGCTGCAGTCATCAAGCGTAAGGCAAAGGTAGTGAAAACCCTTGTGTCCGGAGTAACATCAGCTTTGAAGGCCAATAAGGTAGAGGTTGTAAAGGGCGAAGCCTTTATAGAAAAGAAGTCTGCAGATGGTTTCAATGTAACATGCAACGGTGAAAACTATACCGGCAGCAGGCTTATGATCTGTACCGGTTCAGTTCCCATAATGCCTCCGATTGACGGACTTAAGGATGCATACGAAAAGGGATTTGCTCTTACCAACAGGGAGATTCTGGACCTTACCGAAATACCCGGTAAGCTTGTAGTTGTGGGCGGCGGGGTCATAGGTCTTGAAATGGCTTCTTACTACAACAGTGCAGGAAGTGAAGTCACCATTGTTGAAATGCTTGACAGAATCGGCGGAATGACCGATAAGGATATATCTTCAATTCTCATGAAGGATTATGAGAAAAAGGGAATCAAATTCAACCTTGGTGCAAAGGTCGTTAAGTTTTCAGCTGACGGCATATCATTTGAGAAGGATGGTGCAGTCACTGAGCTGAAGGCTGACAAAGTCCTCGTGAGCATCGGCCGGAAACCCATGACAAAGGGTATTGGTCTGGAAAATATAAATGTTGCCCTGACTGAGCGTGGCGCAATCATAACTGACGACATGGGCAGGACCAATGTTGCCGAGGTCTATGCAGCCGGTGATGTGAATGGACAATCCATGCTGGCCCACACTGCATACAGGGAGGCAGAGGTTTGCATAAACAACATACTCGGTAAAAAGGACAGGATGAGGTATAACGGAGTTCCGGCCGTCATATACACAAATCCTGAGGTTGCAAGCGTAGGTGAGACCGAGGAAACAGCCAAAAGCAAGGGCATCGAGTACGAGTGCGCGAATGTATCCATGCGGTATTCCGGTAGATATATTGCCGAAAATGAAGGCGGAAACGGAATCTGCAAGGTACTCATTGACAAGAACAGGAGAAATGTAATCGGTGTGTCAGCCATTGGAAATTATTCCAGTGAGTTCATATACGGCGCATCATTCATGATAGAAATGGAAATGACAGTGGAGGATGTCAAGGAAATAGTATTCCCCCATCCGACGGTTTGTGAAGCTATAAGAGAAGCATTGTTTGCATTTTAGAAAGGAGCATAAAAATGCCAAAGAACTTATATATAGACCCAAATGAGGTAAGAAAAAGCGGGAAAATCAAATTCAAGGATATCCCCGTAAACCAGTATAACAAGTCAATCGACGAGGAAAAGGGCAATTTCTCAAATGAAGATTTCATCAGAATCTATCGGGACATGTCAATAATCAGGGAATTTGAGGGTATGCTCAACGCAATCAAGACAACCGGGCAGTACAACGGAATTGAATACAATCATCCCGGGCCGGCCCATCTTTCAATAGGGCAGGAAGCATCCTCGGTAGGTCAGGCCTATCTGCTTGATGCCAATGACTATATTTTCGGATCCCACAGAAGTCATGGTGAAATCATTGCCAAAGGACTTTCTGCAATAGAAAAACTATCCGACAAAGAGCTCATGGACATCATGGAAAAATATTTCGATGGAGCAATACTGAAGGTAGTCCAGGGCAAACAGGAAACCGTAAAGGAACTTGCAAAGGATTTCCTGATTTACGGAACCCTTGCTGAGATATTTGCACGTGAAACAGGTTTCCACAGAGGACTTGGCGGCTCGATGCATGCTTTCTTTACACCATTTGGCATTTACCCGAACAATGCGATAGTCGGTGGTTCGGCGGACATAGCAACCGGAGCGGCCCTATATAAAAAAGTCAACGGCAAAAGCGGTATTGTCATTGCCAACATAGGTGATGCTTCACTGGGTTGCGGACCGGTTTGGGAAGGAATGTGCTTCTCGTCCATGGACCAGTTCAGGACACTGTGGGAGGGAGAATACAAGGGCGGCCTTCCGATAATATTCAACTTCTTCAACAACCAGTACGGAATGGGCGGACAGACCATGGGAGAAACCATGGGCTATGAATTCCTGGCCCGTTTCGGAGCAGGTGTCAATCCGGAACAGATGCACTCAGAAAGAATCGACGGATACAATCCTCTGGCGGTCATCGATGCTATAAGGCGCAAGAGAAAGGTCCTTGAAGACAAGAATGGCCCCGTTCTTCTTGATACAATTACCTATAGAATATCGGGTCACTCACCATCCGACGCATCGGCATACAGAAGCAAGGAAGAGATTGATGCCTGGATGGAGCAGGACTCACTGATAACTTACAGAAAGGCACTGGTCGATGCAAAAGTGGCAACGGATGAATCATTTGAGGAAACCCTTGAGCAGACCAGACAGCTTATAGAAAAAGTATTCAAGATGGCCATTGATGACAATGTATCCCCGAGGATGGACATAGTGGGCAATCCAACTGCAATAGAGTCACTCATGTTCTCCGATGAAAGGATCGAAAAGCTGGATGACCGCGAACCTGAAGTCAATATGCCTTATGAGGAGAACCCAAGGGTGCAGCAGATTGCCAGGAAGGAAAGATATGCTTATCAGGATGGTAAACTGGTTTCAAAGAATAAGGTTTTCCAGCTGAGGGATGCAATATTTGAAGCAGTTGCACACAGATTCTATACTGATCCTACATTGGTTGCCTATGGCGAGGAAAACCGCGACTGGGGCGGAGCATTTGCAGTTTACAGAGGTCTTACGGAAGCTCTTCCTTACAACAGGCTGTTCAACTCATCCATAAGTGAAGCTGCTATCGTTGGTACCGCAGTAGGTTATGGAATGTGCGGAGGAAGGGCACTGGTTGAACTCATGTACTGTGACTTCCTCGGAAGGGCCGGTGACGAAGTATTCAACCAGCTGCCAAAGTGGCAGTCAATGAGCGCAGGCGTACTTAAGATGCCTGTGGTTCTGAGGGTTTCAGTTGGTTCAAAGTATGGCGCCCAGCATTCACAGGACTGGACCAGTCTTGTAGCACACATACCGGGACTGAAGGTAGTATTCCCCGTATCACCATATGATGCAAAGGGCCTCATGAACACGGCTCTTGCAGGAACCGACCCTGTCATATTCTTTGAAAGCCAGAGGCTTTATGACAAAGGCGAGGAATTCGTTGAGACAGGTGTTCCCGAAGGATATTATGAAATTCCCATGGGAGAACCGGACATCAAGAGGGAAGGAAAGGATATTACCATCCTTACAATTGGCGCAACCCTTTACAGGGCACTTGAGGCAGCTGATGAGCTGAAGGAAAAATATGGAATGTCAGCTGAAGTCATTGATGCAAGGAGCATTGTACCGTTCAATTACGAGAAGGTCATTGAGTCTGTAAAGAAAACCGGCAGGATCATCCTTTCAAGTGACGCCTGCGAGAGAGGTTCCCACCTCAAGGACATGGCACAGACAATAAGCGAACTGGCATTTGATTACCTTGATGCACCACCCGTTGTAGTCGGAGCAAGGAACTGGATAACACCGGCTTCTGAATATGAAAAATTCTTCTTCCCCCAGCCGGGCTGGATAATTGATGCAATCCATCAGAAGATTGTTCCATTGGAAGGGCATGTTTCAAAACAGAATTTCACGGAAACGGAAATGTACAGACTTAATAAACTTGGAGTATAGCAATGAACAACAGGCAGCAGCAAATCAAGAAGATGCTGGATACAGCCGGGGAGGTCAATCTCCAGAATCTGAGGAAAATATTTTCCGATGTCTCTGAAATGACCCTCCGGAGGGACCTGAGCCTGCTGGAAAATGAAGGTTATGCAATAAGAACCCATGGGGGAGCTGTTTCAACAAACAAGGTAATGCCCCTTGACGGAGAAGAAAACGAATACGCAAAGAGGGCCCGTGAAGGTGTTGTTGAAAAGACCGGAATTGCAGCAAAGGCACTTAGGTTCATTGAAAAGGGAAGATCCATATACCTTGATGCAGGAACGACGGTAATGAGCCTTGCGAACCTGATTGAAGGCGATGGCTGTACATTTGTCACAAGCGCAGTCAATACAGCCCTGAAGCTTTCCGGCACTGCACACTCAGTAATCCAGCTTGGTGGTACGGTCAACAAAAATACCCTTTCATGCTCAGGACCGGATGCACTGACCATGATGGAGAGCATAAACATAGACATAGCTGTTATGTCAGCATCAGGATTTTCGTCAGAGAGCGGATTCACCGTATCAAACAGATACGAGTGTCTTCTCAAGAAGAAAGTCCTTGAACGGGCAAAGAAAACCGTAATGCTGATGGACTGCAGTAAAATAAACAAGGACCTTACATTTACATTTGCCGGACTTGATGAGATAGATTTCTGGGTTTGCGATGCAATGCCTGATGAAAAGATTGTGAGCGAATGTGAAAAACACAATGTGGTTCTGATATAGGAGGGATCATGGAAATCAAAAGACTTGAAGGAAAAGTGGCGGTTATAACAGGAGCGGCCCAGGGATTGGGTGAAGCCCTGGCACAGAGGCTTGACAAAGAAGGCTGCAAGGTTGTAATCGGTGATATCAATATTGAAGGAGCAATCGAAGTAGCAAAGAAACTTACGGATGCAGTTGCCGTGAAGGTTGATGTAACTTCTGAGGAAGATGTTGAAGCATTGTTCAATGTAGCAGTCGACAAATATGGAAAAGTTGATATTGCCGTCAGCAATGCAGCGGTACTGATATCCGGTGCAACAACTGAGTTTGACATCAAGAAATGGCAGTTTGTAATGAATGTAAACCTGCTGGGTTATTTTGTGTTCGCAAAATGTGCGGCAAAGAGAATGCTTCAGAACAAAAAAGGTTCCATCATTCAGATCAACAGCAAATCAGGAAAGAAGGGTTCAAGCAAGAATTCAGCCTATTCAGCATCGAAATTCGGAGGAATAGGCCTTACACAGAGTCTGGCCCTTGAGTTTGCCGAGGATAATATACGCGTCAATGCAATCTGCCCCGGAAATCTCCTTAATTCCCCTCTTTGGGTGAACAGCTTGTTCAAACAGTATGCTGCAAACCAGGGAATTACAGAGGAAGAGGTAAGGCAGAAATACCTGGATCAGGTACCAATGAAGCGTCCGTGTGAATATGAGGATGTTGCAAATGTCATGGTTTTCCTTGCTTCGGATGAAAGCAGTTACATGACAGGACAGGCAATAAACGTAACCGGCGGACAACAGATGACATAACTATGCAAGCCACCAATGGAGCAGGTCCATTGGTGGTTTTTGCACAACCAAGTGCCAGGCCCATTTATAAGGGGAAGTTACTAATAAAGACATAATCAGGCAAGCCACCAATGTGAGTTGTATCCATTGGTGGTTTTTATATAATATGCATATTGCAGGTTCAGAAATGTATAAAATGTAATTTGTGAGAATAAACCATTTCCTTCATCATCCTGCTATGTTAATATATTCATGTAAAATGAATAATATTCATCAATAATGAATATGGAGGATGTCTATGTCTACGAATCTTGTTTTTTCAGTCCAAAAAGCCATGAATATACTGGATCTTCTTATTTTTGACGACATATCAAGGAATGGCCTCAGGTTATCAGAAATATCAAGGCGAACAGGAATAAAATCAAATACACTCCATAATCTTCTGAGAACATTGATTGAGAGAGACTATGTTTCTCAGCTTGAAAACGGAAACTATGTCACCGGTATAAAGATTGACCGTATATGTATAATGAGTCAGCTGAATGATATCGAATACAATTATCTGCCCAATGAATTACTTGATTCACTGAAGGATGACATAAAGGAAAATGTCATCTTTGCTGTTTTGTCCGCCGGAGAGTGGAAACAGATAAAACAGTTCCGATATGAATCAGTCGTGCAGGTCAACAGCGGCAGGTTCAGGGAAACCAGTATTTATGATAAAGCGACGGGCAGAATCATGGTTGCCTATTGTTCAGAGCAGGAACTGCTTGAAATAATTGAAGAAAATGGTTTTCCGGGCGATAGATGGAATGGAATTGTTACTCTTGAGGGATTTGAGGAAGAAATAAAAAAGATAAGGGAAGATGGCATGGTGGATATCTACACTCAGAACAATGAACTTTGGGCCATTGGTATACCGGTATTGGACAACAGGGGAAAGCTTATAGGTGCAATAGGGTGTGCTGCCCCTGCTTTTCGATGTGATGAGGCAAGGAAGAAATATATCAGAGATGCTTTTACACGCACAATTGAGATATTGGAAGGAGCATAGGATGCTGACCAGTGAAAGAATAAAGAAAGCAGCCATCGACGCAGGAGCGGACATATGCGGAATAGGTGATCTTGGCCTGTTCGACGGCGCTCCCGCAGATATGGATCCAAGATATATTTTCCCTGAAGCAAAATATATTATAGGCCTCGCATTCAGGATACCACGCGGTGTGCAAAGGGGAATCGAGGAGGGAACCCAGTTCTACCAATATCCTTCAATGGCATATGGTGGAATAAATGAGGTCTTTGGTCCGGCTGTTTTATACAAACTCGGGCAGATGATTGAAGACGAAGGGTGGGAAGCAGTAACGTACAGGAACACAGGAGCAAGAGGAAGTGTTTCTGACATGGATGGAAGCCGGGGAAGTACAATCTCACCCGAGGAAGAAATAGAACTGAAGAACAGGTCGGTTTCATTTACCCGGGCTGTTTCAGGTGACAGACGTGCCCCGGACCTGCAGTTCAGCTTCAGGATAGCGGCATATATATGTGGATTGGGAGAAATAGGCTGGAGCAAGATGTTCCTTACACCCCAGTTCGGCCCCATGCAGAGGTTTGCATTTATACTGACTGATGCTCCCCTTGAACCGGATGGAATATATGACGGACCGCAGTTGTGCCGGAAATGCATGGCATGCGTAAGGGAATGCCCCGGAAGCTGCATAAGTGCAAAGGAATCTGTGTCAATAACAATCGGTGGAAAAAAGATTGAATGGGGTGCCCTGGACGAGTGGAAGTGCTTTGCATTCTATACACACACGGGCCGTCATCAGAATCCTTTTGTTCCGGCAGAAGTCTTTGATGAAAACAAAGACAATAACCTTGACCTTCTTCTGGGCAAGGCAAAAGCAAATGAATATGAGGTAATCAAGGTCTACAAGGCACTTGATGAATATTTTCCGAGCTGGCTCGGATATAACATGGTTAAATGCGGAGGCTGCCTCCAGGCATGTATCAATCAACTGGAAAAAGAGGGTGGTTGTCTTGACGGCAGGTTCCAGAAGCCACTGAGAAGAACCAAAAGATGGACATTGGACAGATAGGAGCCCTGGAGTATGATAGACAGTAAAACCATAAAACAAAAGGCCATTGAATATGGTGCGGATATAGTAGGAATAGGAGATATAAAAAGGTATGAAGGTGTTTCACCGCTCCATGACCCAAGATATATACTTCCAGATGCAGAATGTGTAATAGGGTTTGGCTTCAGGATTCCAAGGGGAATAATCAGGGCCATGGAAAACAAAACCCAGTCATATACTTACACCAGCCTCGGAGTCAAATCTATTTCAGAGGAACTGAGTGAAACATTTTTGCTTCGAATGGCCGGATTCATTGAGGATGACGGATATGAGGCATGCATACAGCGGTCGACTCCAAATATCAGAACCAGGGATGACTTCGGAACAAATCCTGAAGTAAAGGCAACCAGGCAGCTTGTGTATTCAGAAAGTGTAGGACCGGGAAAACCTGAACCAGATGTCATAATAAACACAGAGCAGTCTGCAGTAATCTGTGGGCTGGGAACATATGGCCTGAGAGGGAATGTACTGACGCCTGATTTCGGACCATTCCAGAGATTTGTATTTATAATAACCAATGCTCCGCTTGAATGTGATGCTGTAATGGAAGATTCACTGTGTGACAAGTGTCTGGAATGCGAAGAAGCATGCCCCGGAAAGGCTATCACGACCAATGAATATGGAAATACAGAGTATGACAAGTGGCAGTGCAGCGTGTATTACAGGGGAGCCCATGAATCAAATCCCTATCTGACTGAGGATTTTTTACGGGGAAATCCTTTGAGAAACGAAATTATAAGCGGGAAGAAACGATTTTCTCCGGAAGAGGCAATAGCCATCTATGACCAGTTGAAATTTCTGCCTGAAACACAATACGGTTACGTTCCCTGTCTTTGCGGCATGAAATGTGATGTGGCGTGCTACAGGCATCTTTATGAAAAAGGCCTCATCACAAGGAAGTTCAGGCTTGATTTTGCCAATGAGAGGAAAGGGGATTCCCATGAATGATATAAAGGAAAGGATACGGGAGAAAGCACTCAGCCTTGGAGCTGACCTGATAGGATTCTCAGACCTTACAAGATTCCGGGGAAGTAACCCGCTTCAGGATCCCACCGTTATTTTCCCTGAAGCAAAAAGTGTAATAGGTCTTGGATTCAGGGTTCTGCGGGGAAGCACCAGGGGCATTGAAGAAGGTTCGGTCTATTATCAATACATAACAATGGGGATTGAGAACATTGAAGAGAATATAATGCCTGTAACATTGCTTCGTCTGTCATCATTCATTGAAGACATGGGTTATGATGCTGTGCCCCAGAAGATGCACAGAAATATTGTTGCCGGTGAAGATGATACCCATCCTGAAATAAGGCATGATGCTGTTTACAGGGGCATACAAAATGAAATACAGCTTGATTTCAAGAAAGCTGCAGTTGCATGCGGATTGGGGGAAATAGGCCTTGGGGGCCATGTTCTGACACCGGAATTCGGGCCATATCAAAGATTCTGCTTCATTTTGACAAATGCGGAAATTGAACCCGATCCCATACCGGATCCCACACTTTGCGACAGCTGCGGTGAGTGTATTGCAGCTTGCCCCGGAAAAGCCCATGAAGAAAAGGTGAACATTGAACATATTGCCGGGAAAGAGTATATGATGCATCGCATCGACAACTGGCAGTGTGCCGTGTATTACAAAGGTGCCGCCAGGAGGACAAACCCATTCATGCCTCCTGATGCATTTAAGGAACATCCCGCCAGGGATAAAATAATGAACGGAGAAATAAAAGTTACACCGGAAACTGCAAGGCAGATTCTGGATCAAACGGAATTTTATCCCGGCTGCAGGCATTCAATGGTTGCATCCATATGCGGCAGGGCATGCGAAAGAGCCTGCTATATTCATCTCGAAAAACAGAACAGGCTTGGAAGGAAATTCCACACACCGTTTAGAAAAAGAAAGGCATGGGAACTTAAGGAACTCAAAGGTGGGACATGAAATTCAGTGTAGGTTATCAGTTACAGGATGAGAACAACCGGCCTCTTGCACAATCATTGTGTGAAATATCAGAACACATATATGAAGTATACTTCCCATGGATATCCACCGAAACAGGCAGGTCTTCCCTTGCTGACAACAGAGGGAAAATAAACTGGAACAGCCAGGCATTCCTTGAGGAGGATCTTTTGATGTTGAAGAAAAAGGGCATTCGCCTCAACCTTCTTCTCAATGGAAACTGCTATGGTAAAATGGCTGTTTCCAAATATCTCAGAAACAAGATTCACTCAATCATTGACCATCTTGCAGAAACAGGATGTGCAGTTGACACTGTAACAACAGCATCTCCTTTCATAGCATCAATGATAAAGGAGAAATACACAGACATTGACGTAACTGCATCTGTAAACATGGGTATTGGCACCATCAGGGGGATAGGGTATTTGAAGGATATATTCGACGGCTTTTATCTAAAGAGGGAGCATAACAGAAACATTGAATATATAAAGGAAGTGAAGGCATATACGGACAGCATAAATAAGAAGCTTAACATTCTGGTTAACAGTGGATGTATGAGCCATTGTCCCATGCAGACTTTCCATGACAACGCAGTATCCCACGAACAGGAACTCCTTGAAACAGACAATGTCACAGACTATGAGATTGCAGGTTGCTGGAATTATTATTCGAAGAAGGATAACCTTCCGTCGCTTATTCAAAACACGTGGATCAGACCGGAAGACCTGTACAACTATGAAGGCTTGTTCAGTCATGTAAAGATAGCCACCAGAACCAATGAACGACCGCTGAACCTTATTAAATCATATATTGACCGTAGTTTTTACGGCAATGTGCTTTCACTGCTGGAACCCAACCATTCTTCTGTCCTTGGAGGGTACACCATAGATAACAAAAGCTTTCCCCGTGATTTCTTCAAAAGAACATCAGAATGCAACAATAAATGCCAAGGTTGTAATTACTGTAATGAAGTCTTTGAAATGACCTATAAAAAGCTAACCGCTGAAATATGATAGATCATCTTTGTTTCCAAGGTGGTACTCCTCTACAGTCATATGGCTTTCATCCTTTGACTGGTCCGGAAGAGTAAATTGTCCTGTAAACGCTTTGATATATGGGAGCCTGTGTGTAGCAAGCGCTATCTTGCTGTCATCGATTTCCAGGATTCTGTAGGATGCGGGACCGAGTACAGTACTGGCAGTTTCAACGTGGATTGTATCATTCATTCTGACTATGCTGTTAATATGCTGATGCCCGCAGAAATATGCAAGTACCTTTGAATCCGGGCTGCCGGTCATTTCCCTCATTGTGTCAATTACTTTATCAATCCTGCTGTAACCCCACCATGAACAAAAGCCGTCTTCGCGTGTCCTGGTTATTGGATAGTGGCAGATGACTATCTTTTTTTCGGGTCTTTCAAGTTCCCGCAGGTACCAGTCAAGCTGACCATCCGGATCATCATTCCTTATGGCAAGACCTATGAATCGTATATCATTTAATACCCTGGAATATCTGACACCATCCTCTTTGAAAGTCCTGTAGAACAGAGTGTTTTCGAGTTCCGTATATTCATATTCCTCAAGGTCAGGATATCTTTCCTCCATCCCCATTACAGGACACAGGTCATGGTTCCCGGGAACAACGATATATGGTTTTCCAAGGGAATCCATCATATTCTTTACATATTCTATTTCATTCAGATGTGTGGTGCCCTTCACCGTTATATCCCCGCAGATTGCAACCAGGTCATAGCCCTGTGATTCCGCAAGAAGCCACTGCCATAATCCATTCACTGCCTCTTTGGAAGCAGGATAATGGAGGTGTCTGGACCCGTCGTCATAATGGGTATCGGCAAGAATCAAAACTTTCATACATGGGATTATATCAGCTATATGGTAAAATTATCTCAGTAATTTTTTTCTTACCCCTGAAAATGACACACTATCTGCGAATAAATATATTGAAAGGCCTTCCTAGAAGGAAATGCCGGGAGAACCTGATGAAGTATGAAAGCCTTGAACAACGTGTTATGGCAGCCAGTAAAAGTGAAGATGAACTGGAGGATCTGATAAGGGAATACATGCCCTATATCAGAAGCAAGGCGGTGGAGGTCATCCCTCCGGACAAATTCGATCAGTACAGTTCAGGAGCCATGGAGGCATTTGCTGAAGCCGTGACTGCATTCGATGAAAGCAGGGGTTCTTTCCTGGGATTTGCATCAATGGTAATAAAAAGAAGGGTCACGGACCAGGTCAGGAAGGAATACAGGCCCGGGGAAGTAGCAGTTGAGGAAATCGAAATCCCCATGGTCATGGAAGACGAAAGGGAACGAGCAATGGAAGTTACCATGTTCAGACAGGAACTTGAGGGATTCGGCATCAAACTCTCGGATCTGCCGAAATCCAGCCCGAAGCACAAAGCGAGCAAAGAGAAAACTGACTGGGCGGCAAGGGTGATGGCAGAGGATGCCATGATGATGAAGGGATTATTGTCAACAGGTAAATTACCGGTAACCGGATTGAGTGAAGCTTCCGGTGTAGCAGTTAAACTGATTGAAAAAAAGAGGAAATATATCATAGCGCGGGCTCTTTTGCATCAGGATAAGTATGGATATTTGAAGGAATATATAAGGTAGGTACAAAATGAAAGGTATATTGATAGAAAAAGCAGGCAGGAATTCAGTTGTAATGGCAAATGACGGTAAATTCATGAAGGTTTCCGGGCGTAAAAGCTGGAATACCGGTGATGAAGTGGAATTTCCATCAGCTGGAGCAAGGGCAGCCAAGGCTGTATCCATTGCTGCCATGTTTGTCATTGTAATGGCGTTGAGTCTTTTCGGAGTATATGCAGCAAACTCATATACTGTGAATCTTGATGTAAATCCATCGATAGAGATCGAGGTGAATGCATTCAACAACGTAACTGAAATTACAGCCCTCAATGATGATGCAGAACAAATAGGAGACCTCCAGAGTCTTGTGGGAATGAAACTTGGTCCCGCGGTCAACCAGGCAATTCTAATGCTGGTGGAAGAAGGATATCTGGATGTGGACGGCACAGTGGTGCTTTCCGTTGAAGGCAGCAATAACAAGGTAAAGACTGTTACAAGGGAAGTTTCTGAATCCGTTGCCGATGCAAGGATTGAAAGCGAGCAGACAAATGCAGGCGGAAACGGTAAACTCGGTGAAGATGGTATGAACATCTACATCGGCAGGATTACCCAGGAAATAGTTGAAGCGGCAGAACAATATGACATACCATACGGAAGGGCTCTTCTGGTTTCAAAGGCTATGGAAGAAGGATCTGATATAGACTATGATGCGGCGGTTGTACTTAGTGTACGTGAAATACAGCGCATCAGGAATATATCAAAGACAATGGAAAAGATAACTCAGTCCGAGGACAAAGGTAATCAGGACAACAACGGACAGTCAAACCAGACCCAGGCGCTGACAAACAAGCTTTATTCCGAAGCGGCAAAAATTGAGGACTATCTTTCTGAACTTGCTGTGCTGATAGAAAGCGGCGAGGCAGATGAAGAAGTACTTGCAGAATATGCAGAGCTTTATGACAGACTGGAAAACATCTATCTGCAGATTGAAGCAGCAGGTATGGGAACATATGAAGAAATCATGAGCACAGTGATGACCATGACGAAGAACAAAGGTGAAGATGTACAGCTTAAGAACAACGTAAAGACCAAGGTAGAAAATGCTCTCTCCAATGGCGAACAGGGCAAACCTGAAGATACTCCGGGCAAAGGAAACGACAAAGGCAACAGTGATGAAAACGGACAGAACCCGGTTGACAATGGTCAGAATCCCGGACAAAGCGGACAGAATCCAACTGATAATGGCCAGGGCTCATCCGACAACGGACAGGGTTCGGATAATTCAGGCAATGGTAATTCGCAGGGAGGCGGCGGCAAAAACTGATTTCTAACATTCTGTAGCATAAGGATTGGTGCCCCGGATAACATAAACGGGGCACTTTTTCTGTCTGAAAATAAATATTGACAAATAATGGAAATTGACTTATTGTTAATATACAATATTTACCAGGAGAGTCATGACATTGAAAAAAGTATTAGCCGGTCTTCTGCTTATAATCCTTCTTATTGCTGTTTCATTCTCGCATCCAAGGGCTGCCGTTGTATTTTCCGATGTAAAAACCGATGACTGGTTTTATGAATATGTTGAAAATCTTGCTGCAATGGGCATCATTGATGGATTTCCTGATGGAACCTTCAGGCCTGATGAAACCCTTGATGCAGATCAGTTCATAAAGATGATTGTTGTCTCGCTGGGATATGAACCCATGAATGGAACTGAGTACTGGGCATCAACATACATTGAGATTGCACGTGAATTAGGACTTTTGGAAAAAATTAATGAAAATAATTTTAAAAAACCCTTGCCAAGAGGAGATATTGCCTGTATAATGTCGAAGGCCTTGGAAATCAAGGGCGAGGATATCAGCATTGATTCCTGCGGACTGGTTGATTTGTTCGGATACACTCCGGATAAATATATCCAGGATGTTTTAAGAATTCATAATGCGGGTATCATTACAGGGTACACGGATGGAACATTCCGGTACGATACAAAAATCACCAGGGCTGAGGCCTGTACGGTGATAAATAAATTAGTTACCCCCATTACCAGACGGGAACACCAAATCACATCTCTTACCCCAGTTCCCGTCTGCTATTCTGTTAACAGGGATTCCCAGGCGGAATTCTTCAATAAATATGAAGGCAATGTCAATTGCCTTTTTACTTTGCAAAAAATCTCTTCAGGTGGCATTGACCTGGAAACTGACTTCAATGAAAATATCAATTGCAATGTCATGGATTCAATGCTTCTTCTTACAGATAATATTTTGTTTCCTGTAATTGAGTTCAAGCCATTGATCTCTAAGAACACTGTAAGCATCGATGTCTTCAATGACCGGAACATTTCACAAAGCAGGGATTATGCAATGTTTTCACTTCAATATTATGATGCTCCTACCGGTTATCCTGAAAAAGACTGGGGATATGACACAATGTTTATGAAACTTGATGTCAGAAGATTAAATGACCTTGGTCTTGTAAATCCTGATACAGGGAAAGCCGGCATATATTATGAATATAAGATCAAAGGGCTGATGAGGCTGCT
Source organism: Bacillota bacterium (assembly GCA_036743175.1). GTDB lineage: Bacteria > Bacillota > Clostridia > DUPQ01 > DUPQ01 > JAFGQE01. The sequence goes on from DAINQB010000005.1 coordinate 18,941, forward strand.
TTTCGGTGAAGACAAAGGTGATGCTTTTTCCGGATTCATACTGGATAAATACAATGAATTTTCAAAATACAGTCCTTCGCAAATAAGTGAGGGTACTTCAACCTTTGTATATGGAAACATCAGGATTGTACTGGTCCATGGTGTTTCGGGAAGACAGCTTACATTTACTTTCTCGGAGGAATGACATGAAAAGAAGAATTGCAGCAATGTTTATTGTCATGCTTGTTCTGGCAGTGACAATGTCCATGGAGGTACTGGGTACAACCCAAATCAACAACAGCAGCCAGTTCTTCAAATGGCTTGGTGAGACAGGAACCCCGTCATACAGCGTCAGTGGAAGCTATATGGCAAATTACGGTACATACAGGGATTATGGATTGATTGTATATGGAAGCCCGCTTGACATACCCGGAAACGAGTTGCGTGACGGAGAGTACAGGTATCTGGGATACACTTTCCTGGAATCACAATACACAAACCAGCTGTTTCCAAACGATGCGACCTTTGGGAACATACCTGAGAACTGGGATTATGTAAATGTAAGCGGTGCGGTCGAAAGCTGGGAATCCCTTGAGCAATCCGTTCAAAAACCATACATGCTTTATACCAGGCTCATAGGCCATGGTGCAACCACACTTACTGCAGCAGACATCGGTATATACAAAGCCAGGGTACAGAGTCCTGCTACATGGGTCAACACAGGAAGTATCTATACATATAAGTCAAATGGCTATTATGCAACTTTCAGTGTTCCGCCAATGGGAATGGGTATATTGACAGCTTCAATGACTCCGGATACGACAACAATATCCTTGAGTCCTGGAACCAATGGAGACAGGATACATTTGAATTTGACTGCATCTGTCAATAAGCCGAAGGGTGAGGTGAGTTTCATAAAGGTCATCTTCCATCTGCCTTCAGGAGACGTTGTGAGATTTTTCCATAATACAAATTCCATAGACATAGTCCAGGAAGTTTTCGTTCAGAAACCTTCAACCCTTCCGGGAAATGTTGTGATTACTGCAACAGTTGTTTCAGAGAGCATCTTTGGTGATAAGCTTGAAAGAAATCTGTCAGGCACGATTGAAGTCGTTGAAGGAAGTTCCGCCACGCCGGGTCCCACACCAAGACCGCCGGCATCGACTCCGGTTCCCTCGGTTACACCTGTGCCTACGCCCACACCCCGGCCGACACCTGTTATTGTACCTTCACCAACACCCACACCTGAACCCGATGAATATCTGCCGTTCAGGGATGCAATGATATGGGGAGATTGGAATTACTGGGGTGATCAGGTACACCGGTTCCTGGCCCTTGAGAAGATTCATGTCAAGGTTACATTCATAGGTTATGTAAGGAATGCAGTTATAAGGTTGTCCCCTCAGCTTGAAAGCATGGAGTATACCAATTCCGAAGGATATACCTATTATTATTCAGAGGATTTCTTCGGCTATAACGTTGACTTCCCTGAGGATTCAACCGTTGCACCTGAATATGGAGCATGGGGACTTCCCTATGCAGCATGGGATTACATATTGCCGTTATGTGATGAAACCATAGGCTGGGATGGTTCAAGAAAAAGACCTCCCTACAAAATGACAATAACACTGAACGGAAGAAGTGGTGAAAGCCAGACGGTTACGATTGATGACATTGATATAACCGGTAATACCCACGAGCTGCTGCATCCACAGCCACTGAAGTAAAAAAGGGGCCGCATGAGCGACCCCTGAAGTATTGATTCTACGGTTTGACGCAGAATGGATTTTCCTTTTCATAGAGCATTGATGCAGGACGGTTGAAACCGATGTCTCGTACGCCCATCATCTTAAGTGCTTCGAAAAGAATACGTCCCTTGTGTTCAAACCCAATGCCTGCATGGTGGGGGAATCTCTTTTCAATGAGCACATGCCTGTAGAACCTCTTCATTTCATTGATTGCAATTACACCGATGCTTCCGAAGGATGCAGGATCTACATCCAGGACCTCTCCTTCTGCTATGTAACTGGAAAGATTGCTTTCGGCTGTGCCCTGGAGCCTGAACATTGTTATGGGATTCGGTGCTATCCTGCCCTCAAGGGTTCCCCTTGAAATATTAGGTTCTGAATCCGGTTCGAGCAACCTGTGCATTATAAGCTGATATTTCATTTTAGGATCCACCATCAGACTGCTCGGGGTATTTCCACAGTGGAATCCCATGAAAACATCCGTTGGTTTATAATTTAAACTACCCTTGATATGCTCATCATACATGTCCTGTGGGACTGTATTGTTTATATCAAGGAGGGTGGCCGGTTTCAGGGTTGCAAGTGTCAGCATATATTCACTGAGTGCTCCATAAATGTCAGCTTCACATGAAATGGGTATTCCCCTGGATGCAAAACGTGAGTTCACATAACAGGGAACAAAACCGAACTGGGTCTGGAATGCCGGCCAGCATTTGTTTGCGAAGGTTACATATTTTGAGAATCCGATGTTTTTCTCCATCCAGTCCGAAAGTGTAAGTTCATACTGGGCAAGTTTTAACAAAAACTCAGGATAAGTATTTCCGGTGCCAAGCTCTTCAGCCATTTCTGCGGCCACATCCTTGATCCTTGGATCTCCTGCATGTTTGTTGTATGCTTCAAAAAGGTCAAGTTCAGAATTTTCCATTATCTCAACACCCAGGTCATAAAGTGGTTTGATGGGGGCATTGCATGCCAGAAAATCAAATGGCCGTGGTCCGAATGATATTATCTTCAGGTTTCGGACTCCGGAAATGACCCTGGAAATCTCAATGAAGTCATATATCATATGTGCAATTTCCACTGCTGTGCCTACTGGATATTCGGGGATATATGGAGTAAGGTTCCTAAGTCCGATATTGTATGAGGCATTCAGCATTCCGCAGTATGCATCACCTCTTCCATTGATAAGGTCTTTTCCAGTTTCCTCGGCTGCGGCTGCAAACATTACAGGACCATCAAACTTCTGTGCAAGAAGGGTTTCCGGGCCTTCCGGGCCGAAGTTTCCAAGAAAAACACACAATGCATTTGCATCAGTTCCTTTGATTTCCTTCAAAGCTTCTGCAACATCAAGTTCGTTCTCTATGGCCTTTTGTATTTCAATGACCGGCATGTTCATTTCATTTGCATACTTCATGATTGCACTTCTTCTCTTTTTGGAAAGTTCAATGGGGAAGCAGTCCCTGCTTACGGCAACCAGTGCAACTTTTACATCAGGTATATTTTTCATGTTGTTTCCTCCTGTGGTTTGAAAAAATTATATCATAGATATATATCAATCAATGACAACGATATTTTCAGATGCTTTAACGAGCCTGTTCATTACAGCTTCCTCAAGGTCACCGATGTCAAAATACTCACAATATATTGCTGTGACACCTGTTTTGTCAAAAAGGCGGAGTGCATTGAAGATATTTGAAGCGATTTCACTTGGATTCTCCCGGCTTCCGGCACTTATTTTATTTTCAGAATTATATAATGACATTGTTTCATCGGAGCAAAGTACACCGGCTGAAGGATTTTCAATGAGCAGGTCATTGATCATACCTGCTGTCGCTGATACGGAACCCCTTACTATGATCAAAGGTGACTCAGGGGAATAATGGCGGTATTTCATTCCCGGTGATTTGGGTGCAGTGTTAATGTCACCGGCAAATGCCTTTCTGACATCAGGAATGATCATTTTCAGTTCCCTGAAAGATATTCCTCCCGGTCTTAATATTTCAGGTGGTGTAACTGTAAGGTCGATGACGGTGGACTCAAGGCCTATCTCACTCCGGCCTGCGTCTATGATTGCATCAACCTTTCCATAAAGGTCGTCTATTACATGGGATCCGTCAGTGGTGCTGGGCTTGCCTGACAGATTTGCGCTGGGAGCGGCAATGGGAAGAGCTGAAGCTTCAATCAGGGCATGTGCAATTTCATTTGATGGTATACGAAAGGCTGCGGTAGGGAGTCCGCCGGTTACTGAATCGGGCACGACGGGTTTTTTTTCAAGTATCATTGACAAGGGACCCGGGCAGAAGAAATGTGCAAGTGTCCTGGCAATCCCGGGAATACTTCCGGCATATTTTTCGATTTCATGGAAGGAATGGACGTGAAGTATAAGCGGGTTGTCCGATGGACGGCCCTTTGCCTTGAATATTTTTTCAATTGCCTTGTCATCAAGGGCGTTTGCACCAAGCCCATAGACAGTTTCAGTAGGGAAGGCAACAGTGCCTCCGCTTCTTAAAATTGAGGCGCATTCCTTTATGGACTCGCTGTCAATGTTTTCAGGGTTGATTTTGAAGATCCTGGTTCTCATTTCATTCCTTATAAATCAGAATGTGACAGCTTCTTGGCCTGGTCCTCCGTAATAAGGGCATCTATCAGCTCATCAAGGCC
>DAINQB010000005.1:23428-58438 GCA_036743175.1 Bacillota bacterium
AGTTCATCTTCATACATCTCCCTGAAATCAGCTTCCAGACTGCCCGAAAGCATCTCAAGTGCTTCTGCTATCTTTTCCTTCAGGGCACGGTACTCCCTGTATTTTTCAACTATGGGCTGCAGTTCATTGATTTCCTTCATGAGACTCCTGTACTTATCCTGGTTTGATATGACAGAAGGATCCGTAAGCTGCAGGCTTATTTCTTCATAGCGTTTTTCAATATTTTCCAATTTATCAAACATAATTCACCAATTCTATCAATAATGCGGGTCCGCTGTTCAATTATATCATCTGCAGCCCACTGTCAATTATGTCATATTTGACAATATAGTGCAATAATGGCAGTCTGTGAAGCCACTCAAAATAAGTAACGTTTTGTTACATGATTTACAAATGCCTTTGGTTAGCGGCTAATACAAGCTGTAGTAAAAAAAGTTTACGAAAACCACAATATATTGTTGATTTTTAAAAGGAAAGGTGCGTATAATGTTATTACAACTTCACGATGCAACATCAAAATATAATACGGGGGATAAATCATTTATTATGAAAAAAATACTAAAGAGAGATGGTCGTATTGAACGTTTTTACAAAGAGAAAATCACATGGGCAATTTTCAAAGCGGCACAGGCCTGCGGAGGCGATGACTTCAAGAAGTCAGAGGAACTCGCCGATCAGGTTGTAGAGGTCGCTTCTTTTCGCTATAAGGATGAGATTCCAAGCGTAGAACAAATACAGGATATAGTTGAAAAAGTTCTTATCGAAAACGGCCATGCCAAGACGGCAAAGGCATATATTCTTTACCGCGAAAAAAGAAGCGGTGCCAGGCAGATGAATGCACTCATCGGTGCAACAATCGATATGTTCAGTGATTATCTGGGCGAAAAGGACTGGCATGTAAAGGAGAACGCCAATACGCAAAAGAGTGTAAACGGTCTGAACAACTACGTCAGGGAAGTCTTTACCAAGAGCTACTGGCTCCACGAAGTATATCCCGAGGAAGTCAGGAATGCCCATCTTGAGGGAGATTGTCATATCCATGATTTGGGTTTCTTCGGACCATATTGTGCCGGCTGGGACCTCAGACAGTTGCTGACCATAGGGTTCGGCGGTGTTTATGGGAAGGTTGAAAGCAGTCCGGCAAAGCATCTTCGTGCCTTCCTGGGACAAATCGTCAACTCAACCTTCACAACACAGGGGGAAACTGCGGGAGCACAGGCCTGGTCAAGCTTTGACACATACTGTGCACCTTTCATAAGATACGATGAGCTTGATTATAAAAAGGTCAAGCAAGCCCTCCAGGAATTCATTTTCAATATAAATGTACCCACAAGGGTCGGATTTCAGTGTCCGTTTTCAAACCTTACCTTTGATATTACCGTACCTTCGACGCTTAAGGACCATCCTGTAATAATAGGGGGTCAGTACAGGGAAGAGACTTATGGTGAATTCCAGGCGGAAATGGATATATTCAACAAAGCTTTCTGTGAAGTCATGCTTGAAGGTGATGCAAAGGGAAGGGTGTTCACATTCCCGATTCCTACACTTAACATTACAAATGAATTCGACTGGAACAGTGAAGTAGTCGATGACTTCATGAAGATTACCTGCAAATACGGTATCCCGTACTTCGCAAATTATGTGAATTCCGATCTTTCCCCTGAGGACGCGGTATCCATGTGCTGCAGGCTGAGGCTTGACACAAAGGAACTGAGAAAAAGGGGAGGCGGTCTGTTCGGCAGCAATCCCCTGACCGGATCAGTTGGTGTATGTACAATCAATCTGCCAAGACTTGGGTATATCTCGGAAACGAAGAATGAGTTCAAGGCAAGGCTGTGGAAGCTTGCACAAACCTGCAAGACAAGCCTTGAAATAAAGAGAAAGATCATAGAAAGCCAGACACTAAATGGTCTGTACCCATATTCCGCCCATTACCTTAAGGAAGTCCATGACAGGACAGGGGAATATTGGTTCAATCATTTCAGCACAATAGGTATAGTCGGTATGAATGAAGCCCTTATGAATTTCATGGGCAAGGATATAACAACCGAGGAAGGCCAGGAGTTCTCAATTGAAATAATGGAATACATGAGGGAGCTTCTGAAGGATTTCCAGACGGAAACAGGACATGTATATAATCTTGAGGCAACACCTGCTGAAGGAACTTCATACAGGCTTGCAAAAATGGACCTTGAAAAATATCCGGATATAATAACTGCAGGCAGCAATGTCCCTTATTACACTAACTCAACACAGGTTCCCGTTGAATTCTCTGAGGATATCTTTGAGGTTCTTGACAACCAGGATGTACTCCAGAGTCTCTACACAGGAGGTACTGTCCTTCATCTGTACATGGGAGAAAGCATTGAGGATATAGAGACCTGCAAGAGTTTGATCAGGACAATATTCTCCAGATACAAACTTCCGTATATATCCATAACGCCTACTTTCAGCATATGCAATGACCATGGATACATTAGAGGTGAGCATTTTGAGTGCCCGGAATGCGGTGCTGAAACAGAAGTATGGTCAAGGGTAACAGGTTACCTTAGACCGGTTGAAAATTACAATGAAGGCAAGAAGGAAGAATACATGGAAAGAAAGAAGTTCGTCCTTGCTGCCAAACAGATATCATGATAATCGCCGGACTCAGGAAAAATTCTCTGGTGGATTACAGGGGCAAAGTGGCTGCGGTCGTCTTTGTCCCTTTTTGCAACTATAATTGTTTCTATTGCCATAACCGGATTCTCCTTGAGAGCAATCCTGAAAAAGTGAAGTACAGGCCCACTGATTCAGAAGAGTTCTTTGCTTTTTTGGAAAAGAGAAGAGGACTTTTGCAGGGGGTGGTGATTACGGGGGGAGAACCCACCCTTCATAATGACCTTGGGGAATTCATTGACCGCATAAAAGAAACAGGATATCCGGTAAAACTGGATACAAACGGATATAGGCCTGATGTCATTGAAGAACTGATTTCAAAAAAGAAGCTGGATAGCATAGCCATGGACATCAAAGGCCCCATTGAAAAGTACCCCGGGATATGCGGTGTTCCGGTTGATGAAGATAAAATCAGGAAGAGCATTTCCCTTATATTGAGCAGTGGTATTGAATATGAATTCCGCACAACGGTACCTCCCGGATTTACCCTTAAGGATATTGAGGAATCTGCAAGGCTCATAGAAGGAGCTCATCTATACTATCTGCAGCAGTTCAGAAAACCCGAAAACACGGGGGAATTCACCGATATCCGGAACAACATGAAGCCTAACACGCGGGAGTTCTTCAGGGAAGCAGTTGAAATCTGCAGGCCATTTGTAAGGGAAGTAAATACAAGGGGTATTAATATTGATATTGTTGGGACATAACACCCAAATAACAACTTGATAAATTTACACATATAAGGGAAGCACAGAAAACAAACAGGAAATAAAAAAAGAACCTGAGAAAGCAGAATGAAGGAAGAGTATAAAAAGGAATTGGGGTTGTAAGATGAATGATAGTTTTGGGGATATCCTCATATATCAGAATGAAAAAGGCGAAACAAAGATAGATGCTTATTTCAATGAAGAAACAATATGGCTTACTCAAAAAAGTATTGCTAATTTATACCAAACATCCTCTCAAAATGTAACGATGCATATAAACCATATTTATGAAGAAGGTGAGCTTGATTCAGAGGTAACTTGTAAGAGTTACTTACAAGTTCAAAAAGAAGGGTTAAGAGAGGTAACGAGAAAGATTAAGCATTATAACCTCGATATGGTTTTAGCTATTGGATACCGGGTACGGAGCTATGTTGGCATCCATTTCAGAAACTGGGCTTCAAGTGTTATAACAGAATATGCAAAAAAAGGTTTTGTCATGAACGACGAACGCCTGAAGGATCCTAAAAAGTTTGGTGATGACTATTTTGATGAACTTCTCGAGAGGATCAGAGACATTCGGTCCTCTGAAAAACGACTGTATGCAAAAGTAAAAGACATCTTTGCAACAGCTGTGGATTATGATGGAAAATCTGAAAGAGCTCAGCTGTTCTTTCAAACTGTACAGAACAAAATTCATTATGCAACGCATGGAAACACAGCTGCAGAAATTGTCGCAAAACGGGCTGATGCATCTAAGGATAACATGGGCTTAACATCATTTAAAGGAGCCAGGGTCCGTAAAACAGACGTCGTAATCGCTAAAAACTACCTTAATGCAGAAGAGCTTGATACACTTAATCGAATTGTTTCCATGTACCTGGATTATGCAGAATTGCAAGCAAAAAACAGAATACCCATGCATATGAGTGAATGGGATGAAAAACTAAATGAGTTCCTTAGATTCAATGGACGAGAAATACTGGATAATGCCGGAACTATCACCAGTCAATTGGCGAAGGAAATGGCTGAAAGTGAATATGAAAATTACAGCAAAAACAGAAATATGATTGATGCTGATATTGGTGAAATAAAAAAACTTGCTGAGGATATCAAGAAGTAATACGGTTTTGCACCTTCTGTATAGATGTAAGACAGACCATATGTCAGATTAGGCAAATAGAAAAGATTTTCTTGACAATAAATTAATACCGAATATCTAATGAGCGAGATTATGGTATAATACTTTTTGCCGCGCTAGACGGGGAATCAGCGGTGCCCTGTAACCTGCAACCCGCTACAGCAGGGTTTAATCCCCGCCAGAGGCCACCGGCGGTAAGGCAGCCCGGTGCATTCGATGTTGAAGACTTGGTCCTTCGCAATGGTTGTTCGTGAACCCCGTCAGGTCCGGAAGGAAGCAGCGGTAAGTGAAATTTTCCATGTGCCGGGGGTCAACCTGGTCCGAGTCGTTTGTATCGAAAGCGCTTGTTGTTTGTGTTCGAAGGCGGGTGCGCGGTTTTTATTTTGCCGTTGATTTGATATAATTATTGTACTGAATAAGCGGAGGAATTATGTCTTACAAGGCGTTATACCGGGAGTGGAGACCCGGTACATTCGAAGAAGTCATAGAACAGGAACATGTTACAAGGACTCTTAGGAATGCGGTCAGGACCGACAGGGTTGCCCATGCCTATCTTTTCTGCGGGACAAGGGGAACAGGCAAGACCACAATGGCATATATTCTCTCCAAGGCAGTGAACTGTCTTGACCCCAAAAACGGCAATCCCTGTAACAAATGTTCAATATGCCAAGGAATAAACAAAGGTAATGTCCTTGATGTAATAGAAATGGATGCTGCTTCCAACAACGGAGTGGACAACATAAGGGCAATCAGGGATGAGGTTGCGTATACTCCTGCCATGACCAGATACAAGGTATATATCATAGATGAAGTGCACATGCTGTCAACAGGTGCATTCAATGCTTTGCTGAAAACCCTTGAAGAACCACCTGCGCATGTCATTTTCATTCTGGCAACAACGGAACCTCACAGGCTTCCCGCAACGGTACTGTCCCGGTGCCAGAGATTTGATTTCCACAGGATAACCGTAGATGGAATCATCGAACGTCTTTCACAGATCCTTGAGTCAAAGGGAATTGAGGCAGAAGACAGGGCACTGCATATAATCGCCAGGGTTGCAAATGGTGCAATGAGGGATGCAATAAGCATCCTTGACCAGACTCTTGCATCGGGCGACAAGAGAATAACCGTTGATATGGTCCTTGAAAGCGCAGGGATACTTCAGGATGAGGCTGCCATGGACCTGGCACAGGCCCTATTTGAAAAAAACATCAAAAGGGTGCTTGAAATAACCGACAGTGTACTTATGCAGGGAAAGAGTACAGCTCAGTTCCTTTCAAGCCTTATTTACTATTACAGGAATCTGCTTGTATGTACCGGCATGGATGATCCGGGTTTGTTCATAGAAGGCAGTGATGAAATAATAGATTTCATGAAAAAGCAGGCGGAGGAATTCGGAAGGGAGTTCATAACCTTTGTAATAAGAGAACTTTCCCAGGCCGAAAGCATAATAAAAAGGTCAACCCAGCCAAGGACATACCTTGAGGTTGTGCTTATAAACATTTCTTCGATGAACATAACATTTGCTGAACAGGCATCCATGCTGCAGAGGATAGCGGCACTTGAAGGAAAGATCAACAGACTGAAGAAGGTACAGGCTGAACCTGTGCAGGAGAGACCGCTGCCCAAATATACTGAATGCAAACCCGTTCCGGAATCCAAACCCGGGAAAAGTGCAGCTGAGGAAAAACCGGTTACCATAGTAAAAGGTTTTGACTGGAACAAGGTAATTGAAACGCTCAATGACAGAGGTGATGTCGAGGTGGCTCCCTATCTCAACGGATCTGATGCGAAGCTTGAGAACAATGTCCTGAGTGTGGGTTTTTCAAGTAATTTCAACAAGAATTTCATATCCAAGGACAGAAAAAAGATAACTATTCTGAAGGAAACCGTTGATGAAATGTACGGAGGGGACTTTGAAGTAAGTCTTTACTGTGATACCGTTTCATCATTGGGCAAGGATGATTTTGAAGACAATGCCAGGAAGGCCGCTGAAGCCCTTGGCATTAAACTGGAAATAGAATGAGGAGGAACATATGGCCAGAGGAGTAATGGGCGGAGGAAAGAACAACAATACCTTCAGCAATCTGATGAAGCAGGCCCAGAAGATGCAGATGGAAATGGAAAAGGCCCAGAAGGAACTTGAGGAAAAGACATTTGAAGGCCAGTCCGGTGGCGGCGCCGTCAGGGTTGAGCTCAATGGTAAAAAGGAAATGACCGCAATCAGTATACAGCCTGATGTTGCAGATCCCGATGATGTGGAAATGCTTCAGGACTTGATAATAGCTGCATATAATCTCGCACTTGAGAAAGCAGATGAGGAAACACAGAAGAAAATGGGCGGTATAACCGGCGGTATGAAAATACCGGGGATGTAGGTAAGTATGTCCGGATTATATCCAAAAGCCATGGCAAAACTGATAGATGCATTTGAGTCATTTCCAGGGATAGGCAGAAAAATGGCACAAAGGCTGGCTTTTCATACCCTGACCATGGATGACAGTCATCTTGAGACCATATCCGATGCAATCAGGAACATCAAAAAGGAGATTACATATTGTTCCGTGTGCTGCAACCTTGCTGACAGTGACCCGTGTGACATTTGCAAAAGCGGCAGGGACAAGGGAACCATTTGTGTTGTACAGACGCCAAAGGATGTAATAGCCATGGAATCAACAGGTGAATTCCGTGGACATTATCATGTTCTTCATGGACTTATATCTCCCATGGATGGAATAGGCCCCGGCGATATACGGCTCAGGGAACTCCTTGCCAGAATAAAGGACGGAGCAGATGAGGTGATCATTGCAACAAGTCCTACCGTGGAAGGTGAAGCAACTGCAATGTATATTTCACGGCTTTTGAAACCACTTGGTGTGAAGGTTACAAGGATAGCTTATGGTATTTCCGTGGGAACTGACATAGAGTTCACCGATGAAGCAACCCTTATAAGGGCATTGAAGGGCAGAACTGAAATTTAGGGTAAAAAAAAGAGGTTCTCAGGTTAAATAATAAATAATAATTTCAGGTTTGAGTGCCTCTTGCAAAATGATATTAACTTATGTCAGATATATGTTCACGAGGAATATAAATGAAAAATCGTATATCTTGATTAGAGTATACACCATATGGTAGGTAAAATAAACCTAAAAATATTAATATTTTGTGAACTATACTACAGATTGTGGAGGAAATAGGCATGAAAGTAAGAAAAGCGGTGATTCCTGCCGCAGGACTTGGAACCAGATTTCTTCCGGCAACCAAGGCACAGCCCAAGGAGATGCTGCCAATCGTGGATAAACCTACGATTCAATACATCGTCGAGGAAGCTGTAAGTGCCGGAATAGAAGACATATTCATTATATCAGGAAGAGGCAAAAGAGCTGTCGAGGACCATTTTGATAAATCCTTTGAGCTTGAGGACATGCTTAGAAGACGGGGAAACAATGACCTTCTTGAATTGGTTGAGAACATCTCAAACATGGTCAACATTTATTATGTAAGGCAGAAGGAACCAGGTGGTCTTGGTCAGGCCATATATCTTGCAAAACCGTTCATAGGTAATGAGCCTTTCGCAGTTATGCTGGGAGATGATATTGTAGTGTCTGAAAAACCATGCATAGGACAGATGATGGATCATTTCAATGAGTGTAAAAGATCCGTCATAGGAATACAACAGGTACCAATGGCAGATGTTTCAAGCTACGGCGTGGTTGGTGTGGAATCAATAACCGACAGCCTGTATAAAATAAAGGAAATGGTAGAAAAGCCATCTCCTGAGGAAGCTCCCTCAAATCTCGCAATCATGGGAAGGTATATCATAACCCCTGAAATCTTTGAATGCCTTGAAAGAACCAAACCGGGAAAGAACAATGAAATACAACTGACGGATGCCCTTGCCATGCTCCTTGAAAAGCAGGAAATATATGCCTTTGAGTATTCAGGTAAAAGATATGATGTGGGCAATAAGCAGGGATTCCTGCAGGCTACGGTGGAACTTGCTCTTTCAAGGGATGACCTGAAGGACGAGTTCAGGGAATATCTGGTAGAATTGACCAAAAACTTCTGATCACCAGCCGCCGATGTGATTCCTTATAATGGCTCCGATGACATTGGATTTGAAGTGGGGATTTTCAATGGAAAGGTTTTTTATAAGCTCCCTTATATCCTTCCTCTTTGAGTCCTTGTTTGCGGGACATGGATTTTCAACTATAGGAATGTTATGGGTATTGCGGTAATATCTGACATCCTTGCTGAAGGAAAAAGACAGGGGTCTGATTACTTCAAGGTTCTTTCGTGAAAGATATGTAATCGGGCTGAAGGTATGCATTCTTCCTTCGTAGAACAAAGCCAGTAAATATGTTTCAAGAAGGTCATCTCTGTTATGACCGAGGGCGACCTTGTTGCAGCCTAGATCGACGGCTGCATTGTTCAATGCACCGCGTCTCATATTTGCGCAAAGAGAACAAGGATTTTCTTCTTCCCTGGCATCAAAGACTATCTTGCCTATTTCTGTCTCAATTACAGTGTATGGAATATTCAGCTCGCTGCACATACGCATGATGGGTGATGTGTCAAAACCCTCAAATCCAAGGGATATGGTAACGGCAAGAATTTCAAAATCAATTGAAAGGTAATCCCTGACGGATGCAAGGGCATGAAGCAATACCATGCTGTCCTTTCCTCCTGAAACTCCCACGCATATTCTATCGCCGGACTTTATTGCATTGTAAGCCTTTACGTATCTTCTTATCTGGCCTTCAAGGATATTTGCCATGTAACCTCCCGGGTGAAACAATTGTACAGCAACGCGGGGAAAAATGAAATATTGCCCATTGTGACAGTTGAATGTGATATATGTACATTTTAAATATGAGGTTGGTATTTGGTATGAGAATAATATAAAATACATATATAAACAAAGAAAGGTGATGACTGAAATGGGACTTATGAATTTTATCAAGGGACAGTTCATTGATGTAATAGAATGGGTAGATACGACCACTGATACGATGGTCTGGAAATTTGAAAGAAAAGGCAACGAAATAAAGATGGGGGCACAGCTTACAGTCCGGGAATCCCAGGCTGCGATTTTTGTCAATGAAGGGCAGATTGCTGATGTTTTCACTCCCGGCAGATATGAGCTGTCGACACAGAACATGCCTATCATGACTACGTTGAAATCGTGGAAGTACGGATTCAATTCCCCCTTCAAAGCGGATGTATACTTCGTAAACACAAAGCAGTTTACAAACAGAAAATGGGGAACAGCCAACCCGATAATCAGAAGGGATGCCGATTTCGGAGTTGTAAGGCTCAGGGCATTTGGAATTTATTCTTTCAAGGTTGACGATCCTGCTTTGTTCCTGAAGGAAATTCTGGGAACGACTCCGGATTTCACTGCCGGTGAAATAGAAGGTCAGCTTAAGAGGCAGTTGGTATCAGGCATATCTGATTCCCTCGCAGAGTCAAGCATTCCGGTACTCGACATTGCAATGAATTACGATGAGCTTGGTGAGGAAGCCGTTGAAACACTTCAGCCAAGGTTCTCAGCAATAGGACTGAAGCTGGTTTCCCTCTACATCGAAAACGTTTCACTTCCTGAGGAAGTTGAAAAGGTCCTCGACAAGAAGACACAGATGGGTGTTGTCGGAGACATGGGTACATATACAAGATATCAGACGGCAGAAGCCATCAGGGATGCGGCCCAGAATGAAGGCGGAGGTACTGCAGGAGCAGGAGTCGGCCTTGGTGCCGGTGTTGCCATGGGAAAAGCCATGGCTGATGCCATGAACCAGCCTCAGACCGGCGGAAGTTCGGTGAAGTGTCCTGATTGTGGAACTGCTGTACCCGAAGGTGCCAGATTCTGCTCCGGATGCGGAAAACCTTTTGGAACTGATTCATGTGTGTCATGTAATAAACCAATCCCAAAGGGAGCTGCCTTTTGTCCTGAATGCGGAAGTCCCCAGAAGGAAAAGTGTGCAAAGTGTGGAGCGGAAATGATACCGGGAGCTAAATTCTGTCCGGAATGTGGAAACAAGAAAGACTGAACCAGGGTTTTATATGACTGAAAACATTAATAAGGAGACAAGTCAGTTTCCATGCAGTTCATGTGGTGCCGCCACCCTTTTTGATCCCGAAAGCGGAGCAATGAAGTGTGACTATTGCGGTACCATAACTGAAATCGATAATCTTGATGATGAGATACTTGAGCATTCATTCATGGATGCAGCTGAGCATGAACCAAAGGAAAAATGGCAGGGTGAGACCAAGATGGTTCAGTGTGAAAACTGCGGAGGACAGACCATTCTTGAGGATTCTGCTGTTGCAGACAAATGTCAGTTCTGTGGTTCTCCCCATGTAGTAAGCATGTCGGAGTTCAGAGGAATCAAACCTGAATCCCTGATACCCTTTAAAATATCACGGAAAAAGGTACAGGAACTGTTCAAGAAGTGGATTTCAAGGAAACCTTTTGCTCCAAGGGCATTGAAAAAGGAATACAAGGGTGGACTTATCAATGGCATATATGTCCCATACTGGACATATGATACCGATACCTTCTCTGCGTACACTGCAGAAGCGGGAACATATTACTATGTGACCGAGCACTATACAGTCATGGTGAACGGAAAACCCCAGAGGCAGACCAGACAGGTAAGAAAGATCAGGTGGAGATGGGTCAGTGGAACATATCCCAGGTTCTTTGATGATATCCTGGTCAATGCTTCAAACAGGGAAAATGCCGATATGATATCCCGTATTGAGCCATTCAGGACTGAGGGGCTGGTCAACTATCAGCCTGGTTTTCTCTCCGGATTTGCAGCTGAAAGATATGCCATCGACCTTAAGCAGGGATGGCAGCTGGCAAAGGACAAGGCAACTGATATCCTGAGAATGGAAATTACAAGACAGATCAACGCAGATGAAGTCAGGAACCTGAGGCTCAAGACCAATTATTCAGGTGTCAGATACAGGCACACACTTTTTCCTGTATGGATTTCTTCATACCGTTATCGGAACAAAACTTTCAGATATACGGTAAACGGACAAACGGGAAGATTCCATGGAAAAGCTCCGGTCAGTGTACTGAAGGTCATCCTTGCAGTTGTAATAACACTTCTTGTAATAGCTGCAGCAGTCTATCTGCTTGGTGAATCGGGATTGCTGGAAAGCGGTTCGACTTATTACGGATAATTGGTAACTATAATAACAAAAAATCGTTTTGCAAGCCTCCATCGGGGTATACTAGTACCATAATGATGGAGGTTTTATTATGATAAGCGAAAAAATATTAAATTTATTGAATGAGCAGATAAAGAAAGAGTTTCATTCAGCATATCTTTATTTAGGGATAGAAGCATATTTCCAGGAAAAAGGATTGAAGGGCATGGCCAACTGGTTCAGGATACAGGCCCAGGAGGAACTTGACCATGCGATAAAATTCTTTGGATATGTCAACGAAGTAGGAGGTCTTGCAAAGCTTGGAACCATAGAGGCTGTAACAAGCACTTATAAGGATCCGCTGGAAGCAATGAAGGCGTCACTGCACCACGAACAGTATATTACAAAGTCGATATATACGATTGTGGAGGCAGCGAATGAAGAGAAGGACTACAAGACAAATTCATTCCTGCAATGGTTTGTTGATGAACAGGTTGAAGAGGAAGCAAATGCAGAGGACAATGTAAGGAACCTTGAACTGGTCAAGGACCATCCCAATGGACTATTCATGATAGACCGGGAAATGGCCACCAGGGTATATGTTCCATTGACACCCGCAGGAGCTTGATGGAGAAAGAGAATATTTAAACAGCCGGCAACCCCGGCTGTTTTCTTATGAAGATATAAAAATTTTATGGACAATGGCATTTATATAATGTAAAATTTACTTCGCATGCAGCGGGATGTGGCGCAGTTTGGTAGCGCACCTGGTTTGGGACCAGGGGGCCGCAGGTTCGAATCCTGTCATCCCGACCATAATCAATTCAAGGCTCCGGTAACCCCGGAGCTTTTATATTACCTATAATGCATCAGATTACATTATATAAGACCCGAACGGGTATAATTTAAATACAAATCTTAAAAATAGACCCCGTAGGGTATAAAATAGCCATAAATACTTGAAAATATACCTTTTAGGGTGTAATATGTTCATATGAGTACAATTGGTGATTATATAAAAAAAGAAAGAAAACGGGCAGGATTGACACAGGAGGAGTTTGCCATGCGTTCAGGACTGGGTCTGCGATTTGTAAGGGAACTGGAACAAGGCAAAAAGACTGTCCGCCTGGATAAAGTAAATCAGGCTCTGGCTATGTTTGGAAGGGAAGCCGTTCCCGGAAAGAGTGAGGAGTAATATTTGCCATTGGAATTTAGAAAGGGATATGTATACATTCAGAACATATATGCGGGAATTATAGAGGAAACGGATGAAGGGTACAGGTTTTCATATGATTCAGCATACTTTCATAATGACAATTCCATTGCGTTAAGTCTGACTTTGCCACTTGATAAAATAAAATATGATTCCCCCGTGTTGTTTCCGTTTTTTGATGGTCTTATTCCGGAGGGGTGGATTCTAGGTATAGTAAGTAAAAACTGGAAAATTGATATCAATGACCGCTTTGGGCTATTGCTGGTTGCCTGTAAGGACTGTATAGGTGATGTCAGTATAAGAAAAGAGGTTTGAGTTGAAGTGTTTATATTGCAGCAAAGAGTTGACAACACCTTTTCCGGATGAAATGGAAAGCAGCTGGCATAGAAAATGTGTAAAGGATTTTTTTGGCACCGTGAAAATACCATACATGGATATTTCAGATGAGCAGCTTAAAGAAATCGCCGATAGTGCAGTTAACCAGGGAATAACAGTTCCGGGAGTACAAAAAAAGATTTCATTGCATCTTTCAGGAGATGAAGACATAAGACTGACAATTGTTGATTATCCTACAGGATTCATTCTGAAACCTCAGACGGAAGAGTACGAATCACTTCCGGAGTTTGAGTTTCTCGCAATGCATCTTGCTGATATTGCAGGGATTAAGACTGTACCCCACGGTCTCGTAAAACTGAATGGCAGATATGCATATATCACAAAGCGTATTGACAGGAATATTTCCGGTAATACTGCAAAACTATATGCAATGGAGGATTTCTGCCAGCTTTCAAACAGGCTTACATCGGATAAGTACAAGGGATCCTATGAGAACTGCGCGAAAATAATAAAACAATTTTCCCATCGTCCGGGTCTGGATTTGTCAGAGTTGTTCCTAAGAGTTGTGTTTTCATTTATCATTGGTAATTCGGATATGCATTTGAAGAATTTTTCACTCGTGGAAGCGGAACCTTCAGGCAGACAATTCTGCCTGTCAGGAGCTTATGATATGCTTCCTGTAAATATTATAATCCCTGAGGACAATGATCAACTGGCCCTTACACTCAATGGGAAAAGAAGCAGGATTCATAGAAGAGACTTTTTGGCTTTTGCCGATACATGTGGTATTTCCCTTAAGGCCGCCGGAAGTATGATGGATATGCTTTGTTCAATGGCAGATTCGTTTCTTACTGGATGTGACCAATCGTACATATCTGTTGAGAACAAGGGAAAGACCAGGGATCTTATTCTAAATAGAATCCGGGCTATCTGTTCATCATAATCAATTGCAAATTGATTTAAGCATTTTGTTTGTGCAATAAATCCCACAAGCAACCGCTGGTTGCGAATGTTCAAGGCGTGAATGATGGTATCGCAACCAAGTCTCCATTAGAATTTGGTATGATATTAAATGGAGGAACAAATATGAAACTACAGGAAAAGATACTTTATTATCGGAAAAAGTCAGGACTGTCCCAGGAAGCCCTTGCTGAGAAGCTTGGTGTATCAAGGCAGGCAGTCAGCAAGTGGGAGACAGGAGAGGCTGTTCCGGAAATCAACAAAATAATACTTCTGGCAAAAACCTTTGGTATTACAACTGATGATCTTTTGAGTGAAGATGAGCCGATTGAGGATACAACAGTGTCATATGGGTTTGAGCAAAACACATCTTCAGGCAGCAACTGGGTGGACAGCATCCCCGGGGTGCTCGGACGGCTGCTTCGCCGGTATGGCTGGCTCTTCGGAGTCTATATGGCAGTATCAGGATTTCTATTCATCCTGGTGGGGTCAATCGCAAGAATTGCTACCAAGAGTATGGTAAACGGATTCAATGATATGTTCCCGCAGGATCAGTTCTTCTTTGATCAGTCAGGTAATATGCCTGTTATCAATATAGCAACGAATAATCCCGTTTCAATAGTGGGATCAATAATAATCGTATTAGGTGTGATACTGCTGGTCGGAGGTATCATCCTCGCAGCGGTTCTTAAGAAAAAAGGCTCGGAAGCCGCCTGACCATTCAATCCCGGATTCATCAGAGCTCTGCGGCATAGCCACAGAGCTCTTTTTTATACCTTGAAATATTCACCTGAGAGGTAGATATTTCCCTGGGAGAAGAATGTAGGATAAAAAATTACCAGCTTAGCCAGAAGTGTCATGTATTGAATGAAGCCGTGGGAGATACTTATTTTTTGAAGACAAACAATCTGTTCAATATATATCCTGTTCCGGTGTAGAAGACCATTCCAAGTATAACCCCTATGGTTTCGTTTATTCCGGCAACATCAATCAAAAGATACTGAAGTAATTGGGTCAGCGCAAGCAGGGAACCTGTGACGAGCAGGAACTTCATGGCCTGGAGGCCTGTTCTTTCCTTGCTTTTGAATGTGAACTTGCGGTTCAGTATGAAGCTTACTGTTATTCCGACGGCATATCCTGCAAGTGTATAAAGTGCATAATGAATGCCGGTCAACTTAAGTAAAAAGATAACCAAAGCCGTGACTCCGGTATTGACCAGGCCTACGGCACCGTATCTTATCATTGTAAATATTTCAGCCAGCAGTTTTTTTCTGTCAATCACATATGCAATTATATAACAAATAATGATGATATATTGTATTCAGCGGGAATTTCCAAATATCTTGCCTGATGTTTGTTGAAAACATCACGAAAATCCTATAACATTTAGTTGAAATAATAAACAGGGGAAAAAGATGAAAAAGATATGCTTTATCGGTGAGGTCCTCATTGATTTTACACCGGCTGGAGTTTCTGCAAACAACAATATTCTGTTTGAAAGAAATCCCGGAGGCGGTCCTGCAAATGCTGCAGTTGCTTCGGCGGTCCTTGGTGCTCCGTCATATTTCATAGGAATGGCAGGACGGGATATGTTCGGTACTTTCCTTAAAAAGACCTTTGAGGACAAGGGGGTTGATACTGCCGGTTTCAGGTTCAGTGAAAATGTTAATACCACCCTCGCATTTGTCCAGCTGGACCAGACCGGTAACAGGAGCTTTTCCTTTTACAGGAATCCTGGTGCGGATATGATGCTTCGGGAGGAGGATGTTGATTACAAAATAGTGGATGCATGCGATATCCTTCATTTTTCTTCTGTGAACATGAGCAAGGGAGAATCAAGGAACACCAATAGAAAAGTTGTTGATCATGCAAAAGCAAACGGCAAGTTGATTTCCTTTGACCCAAATCTCAGGGAGCTTTTATGGGACAGCCTTGAAGAGGCGAAGCAAATCATAAACGAAATGATAGAATACTCCGACATACTCAAGATTTCAGGCGAGGAAATAGAGTTCCTGACAGGTGAAAAGGATATTGTAAAGGCAACTGAGATTCTGTTCAAAAAAGGAATTCCCCTGATATTTACAACCCTTGGTCCTGATGGCTGTTATTACCGCCATGCCAATGGAAGCGGTTTCAAAAGGGCATATGCAACCAAAGTCGTGGATACGACCGGCTCGGGGGATGCCTTTGTTGGGGCGGTGCTGTACAAGCTGGCATTGCTTGAGAAAAACCTTTCGGAACTAAGTGAAGCAGAATTAGTTGAAATGGCTGATTTTGCCAATGCCGCAGGTTCAGTGGCAGCAACGACAAAAGGTGGAATTCCTTCCATGCCAACCGTGGAAAGAGTAAATGATTGCAGGAAAACGGTACCGACACTTTAAGGAGACGGAATGAAACTCAGAATCGGGGTTTTTGCATCCCATGGCGGAAGCAATATGCAGGCTATAATCGATGCCTGCAGCAATGGCATCATAGACGGTGAAGTTTGTGTACTTATATCCAACAATTCAGGGGCATATGCCGTTGAACGTGCAAGGAGTGCAGGTATTCCGGTTTATCATCTGAGTGGTTCAAACTATCCCGACGCAAATGACCTTGATGAAGCCATGCTGCTGGTCCTTGAAAAGCACAAAGTCAATCTGGTAGTACTGGCTGGTTATATGAAAAAAATTGGAACCCAGGTACTGAAACGGTACAGGAACAAGATTCTGAACATTCATCCGGCACTTCTTCCCGGATACGGCGGACCGGGAATGTTTGGAATGAATGTACACAGGGCAGTCATTGAGTCCGGGGACAGGGAATCCGGAGCAACTGTACATCTGGTGAATGAAAACTATGATGAGGGTGGAATCCTGGGTCAGGTGATTGTACCTGTCAGAGATGGGGATACTCCGGAGGATCTGGCTGAAAGGATCATACACGAGGAGCACAGGCTTTATGTTGAAACACTGGCAAGGATATCATCAGGCAGCCTGAAGATATAGAGAGAGGATCATGTTTGGAACCCATTCTTAACATGAAACGTATATAGACAGAGGATATTGAAGGATGAATGCAGGGAAAATAAAACCAAGACATGTAATATTCGTTGTTTGCATAGCCTTTTATGTTATCAATTTGCTTTGTGTAATATTTTCCGGAAATTGCATATTTGCAGTGACATCAGCTCTGTACAATGGCATTATGCTGGTGCTTGATGCAGTATTCCTGTTTATATTCTATGCATATCTGAAAAAAGGTTCCCTGACAACAAGATATTTGAATATAATGTTTATAGTGCTGGTATTGATTCCGTTTCTGATTGCCTGGGCAGCAGGAGGGGTAAAATTCTAGATATCAGAGGAAACGGTCAGGGAAAATGAGCGATACAGTAAAAAAATATGACATCATAGTAATCGGCGCAGGGGTTGTAGGGGGACTCATCGCAAGGAGTCTCTCATTCTATGATGCTGACATATGTCTGGTTGACAAGCACATGGATTCCGCAATGGGCGCGAGTGGTGCCAATTCAGGTATAGTCCATGGAGGGTATGATGCCAAACCGGGAAGTCTCAAGGCCAGGTTCAATATACTTGGCACGTCGATGATGGAAGAAACCTGTAAAATGCTGGGTGTTCCATACAAAAACACTGGATCACTGGTAATAGCTTTCGGTTCTGATGATGAAAAAGAGCTGGACAGACTTTATGAAAATGGCATCGCAGGTGGAATTGAAGGACTGGAACTGATTGACGGAGAAGAGGCAAGGAAACTTGAACCTGCACTGAATCCAACCGTAACCAAGGCACTTTGGTCAAAGACAGCAGGTGTTGTATCTCCATATAAATTGAATATATCTGCAGTTGAAAATGCTGTTGTGAACGGTGTTGATTTCCTGAGGGAAACAATGGTAACCGGAATAACTCGGGAAGAGAATGGTTTTCTGGTTACAACGGACAAAGGACCACTGACAGCGAGAGTGGTTATAAACTGTGCAGGTATATATGCGGATGAAATTTCTGCCATGGCAGGAGACGGTTTTTTCAACCTTACGCCGAGGAAGGGGGAATACCTTCTGATGGACAGGTCTGAGGGAGGTCTTGTCAGCAGGGTCATATTCCAGCCTCCGTCAGAAAAGGGCAAGGGAGTCCTCGTGATGACCACCGTCGACGGCAACCTTCTGATAGGACCTGACGCAAACATAGCTGAGTCAAAGGAAGACAATTCAACTCATGCATCAAGCCTTGAATATGTATATCAGACAGCACTCAAAACCTGCAGCAAAATACGCCTCGACAAGGTAATTACTTCCTTTGCTGGATTGAGGGCAACACCAGATACAGGTGATTTCATCATAGGGGAAAGCAGCAAGGTTCCGGGATTTTATAATGTCGCAGGAATTGAATCACCGGGTCTTTCATCGGCACCGGCCATAGCGGAGCATGTTGCAGACGAAGTCGGTAAAATGCTGGGTGGCCTTGAACTGAAGGAAAAATATACTAAAACCATAGATAGCCATGAATTCTTCAGGGATATGACCATTGAAGAAAAGGAAAATGCCATAAGGGAAAACCCCGGGCATGGAAGAATAGTATGCAGATGTGAAAATGTCACTGAAGCTGAAGTTATAGAAAGCATCCGAAGACCTGCAGGAGCCAGAACCGTTGATGGTGTAAAACGAAGGACCAGGGCAGGAATGGGAAGATGCCAGGGAGGCTTCTGTCTGCCCACTGTCATTGATATTCTTTCCAGGGAACTGGATGTTGACAAGGAAGAGATTCTAAAGGGAGACGGAGGGTCTTACATTCTTGCAGGGAGGAACCGATGATTATAGAAGAGAGAAGCCTGGTAATCATCGGAGCCGGTCCGGCAGGACTTGCAGCAGCCGTCAAAGCAAAGAAAAAGGGTATGGAAGACGTTCTTTTGCTTGAAAGGGACAATCAGCTTGGTGGCATTCTTAAACAATGCATTCACAACGGGTTCGGTCTGCACATTTTCAAGGAAGAACTGACGGGACCGGAGTTTGCCCTCAGATACATAAGAAAAATAAGTGAAATGGGAATTGAGTACAAGCTGGATACCATGGTCATTTCAATTGATGAAAATAAAAATATAACTACGGTCAATCCGCAGGACGGACTCAGAATATACAAAGCAGGCGCAATAATACTTGCAATGGGATGCAGGGAAAGACCAAGGGGAGCACTTAGAATTCCCGGAACAAACCCAAGCGGAATTTTTTCTGCCGGAACAGCACAGCGATTTGTCAATATTGAAGGGATGAAACCCGGAAAGACAGCTGTTATACTGGGCTCGGGTGACATTGGTCTGATCATGGCCAGAAGAATGACCCTTGAGGGAATGAAGGTAAAGGCAGTATGTGAAATAATGCCGCATCCCGGAGGTCTTACAAGGAACATCGTCCAGTGCCTGGAGGATTTCGATATTCCGCTGAAACTGTCTCATACGGTTACACAGATTCATGGAAGAACGCGCCTTGAAGGTGTCACCATATCCAGGGTCGATGAAAACTACAGGCCCATCGAGGGTACCGAGCAATATATAAAGTGTGACACATTGCTTCTTTCCGTAGGACTGATTCCGGAGAATGAACTTGCTGAGGAAGCGGGTGTATTGCTTGACCCGGCTACGAAAGGTGCACTGGTCAATCAACATCTTGAGACATCCGTTGATGGAATATATGCATGC
This sequence comes from Bacillota bacterium, assembly GCA_036743175.1. Taxonomy (GTDB): domain Bacteria; phylum Bacillota; class Clostridia; order DUPQ01; family DUPQ01; genus JAFGQE01. Next base: position 43,293 of record DAINQB010000005.1, read on the forward strand.
GGAAACGTGCTGCATGTTCATGACCTGGTTGATTATGTTGCTCTGGAAGCTGAACGGGCTGCGGAGTCTGCTGTAAGAAGGCTGAAGGGGAAATCAGAGTCAGGCACTAAGAGAATATCTGTTATACCGGGAAACGGAGTAAGATATACGGTACCCCAGTTCATTGACAAGGGTTCAAAGGATGAAAAAATAAAGATATATTTCAGGTCAGGGTCCATATTGAAATCTGTGAGAGTGAATGCAGTATGCAAGGGAAAAACAATATATAGTAAAAAATTCAAAAGACTGGTTCCCGCCGAAATGGAATATATAAAGATACCCACAGAGGATTTGAAAGGGAGCAAAGTCCTGATTGAGGCGGTGGAGAAGTGAAAAGAGAAATGGTTTGCATCAGGTGTCCCAAGGGGTGCAGGATGACAGTGGAATATGAAGGAACCAAGGTTCTGAATGTAAGGGGCAACAGCTGCAGCAAGGGTCTTGCATATGCGATTGACGAGATCACAAAACCTGTAAGAATCGTCACAAGTACAGTAAGGGTAATCGGCGGGGAACTGCCTGTCGTTCCTGTAAAGACCAGCAAGGCCATACGCAGGAACCTGATATTTGATGTCATGGAAAAAATAAAAGAAGCCGAAGTAAAGGCGCCGATTAAGGAAGGGCAGCTGATACTTGAGGACCCGGCAGGCTGTGGTGCAGATGTTATAGCGACACTTGAACTTGTAGAGGCTGAAAATGGTTGATATAAGGAATTTAAAGATATTTATAACAGGAGCAAGCAGGGGTATCGGGTTGGCAATAGCAAGAAGACTTTCTGCTGAAGGAGCTGTACTTTGTCTTGGCGCAAGTTCCGAGAACAGTTTCAATGAGATAAAACAGGAGTTCAATGAGGATAGGACCTTTTATGTGCACGGCAATCTTCTGAAGAAAAAGGATCCCATCAAAATGGTTCGTGAAGCAGCTGAGCTCATGGGCGGCCTTGATGTTGTAATCAACAATGCGGGTATGGCCTTTGCAAAATCCGTGGCAGAAACAAGTGTCGATGACTGGGATACGGTCATGAAGCTGAACGCCAGGGCACCTTTTTTGATCTGCCGTGAAGGTTTGAAGTTCCTCATGGAATCAAAGCAGGCAACCATAATCAACATATCTTCCGTAGTAGGTATAAAGGGATATGAAGACCAGGCTGCATATTCAGCATCAAAGCATGCCCTGATGGGCTTTACCAGTGCGATGGCCAAGGAATATCAAAAATATGACATCCGGGTTCACACCTTGGCACCGGGGGGAGTCGCCACTGAGATGGTAATGGAAACAAGACCTGACCTTGATGCATCTGTGCTCATAGAACCGGAGGAAATAGCGGATATTGTCTGGTTCCTTCTCTCAAGACGTGGCAATGCAGTGGTTGAAGAAATCAACATACGCCGAAACGCAAACACACCTTTTAAATAGACAGAAGGGTTTAGGAATGTCTTACAGCTCCTGAACCCGATGATTTTTTGATTTCATATATAAAAAACAGAACATGGCAAACAAGGGAAACAATGCACCGAATAGAAGCCCGGTACGCATTCCGATTTGTTCTGCATTCAATCCGAGGTTTCCTGCAATGGATGCAATGAACGGTACTTTTATTGCGTTGTCTGAGATTACCCCCATGGCCCATGGCCCGAGGGAAGCGCCGATGTCACCGCCTGCGGCAAGAAATGCAAATAGCCAGGTTCCTGCCAGCGGGAAACGTTCAGCTGATAAAACAAGGGTGCCCGGCCAGAGCAGGCTGACAGCTATGCCGCAAACAGCACAGGCAATCAACGAAAGAGCATCAAAAGGAGACAGGGCAACTGTTATATAGCATAGGAAAGCAATGAAGGTCCCTGATATCAGCAGAATATAAAGATCAATATGTTTGCCATATCTTCCATGCAGCAGCCGACCTACTCCGAGCATCATCGCAAACATGGCCATGCCGCTTATATCACCAAGAGCCTTGGGTATGTACATAACCTTTTCCATGAAGGCAGATGACCACTGGCTTATTACAAGCTCAGATGCACCGCTGAATGCTATGGCAAAAACTGCTGCAATGAAAAATCTGTTTCTGATGTGTTTTAAAATACCTTCCCGGTGTTCATCTGCAACCGTTGGTCCGAATGGCACTTTTGAGAACAGGACAGCGTTTACTGCCGGTGGTATTGCCCAAAGGATCATGATGACCGGCCAGGCCTGCCTTCCGAAAACAAAAAGGAATAATGTTGTGAGTATTATTACTCCCATCTGGCCCCATGCATAAAAAGAATGAACCAAAGACATGGAGGCAGATTTGCTTTCAGAGGGAATTGCGTTCACCGTAGGGCTTATAAGTAATTCCAGGAGCCCTCCGCCTGCAGAAAACAAAAGTGTACCTATGACAAACCCTGTATATGGATTACCCATGAACAAAGGCGAAATGGCGAAGAATATAAACCCGGCAGCTACAAAAATATGGGCAGTTGTAAGAAACGGCCTGTATCCATGGTTGTCCACGGCATGGCTGAATGAAATATCCACAATTACCTGTGTGATGAAGTTGATCAGTACAAGAAGCCCAAGCTGGCCGAAGCTGAGTGAAAACTGTTCCCTCAGGGGAATGAACAAAACAGGAGTAAGGTTGATTACAGTTGCCTGTACAAGGAACCCCAGATAGCATGCTTTTATGGTCGTTTTATATGTCAGCCCTGTTTTTGTCATACTCCAGCCGATTATACCATAACCACCGGAGAATTCATTGAACTTGTCAACTTTCCCTGATGCAAGTAAACTGAATATAGATTTGTACAACATGAAGCGCATTAGAAAACAGATTTGAGGATGTTATATGTTCAAGGTCCTTCTGGTGGATGATGAAGAAGAAGTCAGGCAGGGAATAAGGGACAGGATCGACTGGCCCCGGTTCAATCTCGAGGTGTGCGGAGAAGCAGAAAACGGCAGGGAAGCCCTGGAGTTGTTCGATGAATGCATTCCGGACATTGTAATAACCGATATAAACATGCCTTTCATGGATGGTCTGGAACTGGCTGAAAGAATCAAGGAAGAATACCCTACCGTAAAAGTGGTCATCCTTACAGGGTTCGACGACTTCAAGTTTGCCCAGACGGCAATAAAGCATGGTGTAAGTGACTATATTTTGAAACCTGTGTTACCCGCAGACATCAATGACCTGCTTGAGAAACTAAATAAGCAGCTTCTTGATGAAATCAGTGAAAAGGAAAACATTGATAAGCTGAGGAAATACTACAATGAAAGTCTTCCGGTCATCAGAGAGAATTTTCTGATGTCTTTGATATTGGGCAAATCAGACATGCCTGATACAAATATGATAGACAAGTCAGATGTATCATTGGACGGAAGGTGGTTCACCGTTGCAATATGCAAGATTGATTCCGAAAGTATCAATGCTATGAACCTGACAAGTGATGAAATAAGATTCAAAAGGTTCACTGTCTTCAATATAATCAACGAAGTCCTTGAAAAGCATGGAAGAGGAGCGGCATTCATGTATGATGACGGTATTGTCATAATTCTGCCCTCAAACAGCAGCGGAAGGTCGGCTGCCGTGAACCGTATGACGGACAGGCTCGATGAGATGAGAAGGTCCGTGGAAAGATATACTGATCTTACTGTCTCAATTGGGATGGGTACAATAGTGCAGGATATTAACCACGCAAGGGACTCATATATATCTGCCATCGCAGCAAGAAAGTACAAGACAATTCTCTCAGGCAACAAGGTCATATTCGTAGAAGACCTTGAACCGGGCATCGGAGGATTCTTCCACCTTGATGAAAAAAAGGAAGACCAACTGGTTTCAAGCATCAAGTTCGGGGATGAAGCCAAGGTGCGCGAATCCGTCGATTGTCTGTTTGAAGATCCCCTGGAGAAGCAGATATCAATGCAGGAATACCAGCTGTATTTTACTGAAATAGTATCCACCCTGATGAAGGTGGCAAGACTGTTTGAGATAGAGCTTTCGGACATTTTCCCGGAGGGTTCCGGAATGCTGATGGAATTTGATAGTTTCAATTCCATGGACCAGGCAAGGGAGTGGGTATTTGACTTCAGTCTGAAACTGATGGAATCCATCAGAAACCAAAGGCAGGATGCATCAGAGGTTTTGTTTGAAAAGGCAGTTGACTACATCAACGAGAATTACAGTGATGCAAATCTGAATGTCCAGAAACTTGCAAACCATCTTTTTATAAGCCCAAGTTATATGAATCTTATATTCAAGAAGAAATCCGGTGAAACCTTTTTAAAAAGCCTTACAACAGTAAGATTTGAAAAAGCAAAGGAACTTCTTGCAGACAGGAGCTGCAAGATTGCAGAAGTTGCTGAGAAGGTGGGATATCCTGATGTAAGTTACTTCAGTTATTTCTTCAAGAAAAAGACCGGCAGCTCACCGAGGGAGTACAGGAAAGCATTGGAAGAGGACAATCTATGAGAAAGCGTTCGAAGGCTGAAAGAGCAATGGAGTATATCGGCCGGATCTTCAGATTCGGCAGTATACAGTCAGTGATAACACTCTCATTTGCGGCCTTGTCAATGATTGCCATGATTTTGATTGGAATAGTGTTCTACAGTTCCTTTTCAGAGAATGCAAGAAGCAATGCTACTGCCAGCACGACCCAGATTATGAATCAGACCAGGCTGACCCTTGAATATTATCTTGATTCAATGGTTGAGATATCAGACACAATTGAAAGCAATCTTGACAGTTTCACTTCAGGCAACATAGAAAGACTGGAGGACATCATTGAGCTGACCCTGGATATCAGGGAAGACATTGAATCAATAACCATTTATGCAGATACCGGTGCCATCCTGCTGTCGGTTCCCAATCTTAAGCTTGATGCAAATCTGATACCTGCTGCCCAGGAATGGTTCAGGCTGGCAGCTGCCAATCCCTTTGAATATATCTTCAGCCCTCCTCATGTCCAGCGGATATACGAGGATATACGCCCATGGGTTGTAACCCTCAGCCGGGGAATGGTCCTCGAGCTCGCTATGGGAAGAAGGGGATATATCACTACGGTTGACATGAACTTCAGCAGGATTGAGGAAGTCTGCAGCCAGGTTGAACTCGGCCACAGGGGATATATTTATATAATCGACGACAGCGGAAGGATCATCTATCATCACCAGCAGCAGTTGATATATGCGGGGCTGAAGGATGAAAACATCCAGAAGGCTCTCGCAAGTGATACCGGTTCATTTTCAGAAAAAGTCAATGGCGAAGAGATCAGTACAGTAGTAATGGACGTCGGGACAACCGGATGGAAGATGGTGGGTGTCAGTTATGTGGATGAAATAGTCCGCAACAGACGGAATTTCAACTCCCTCATAGTACTTATTCTGATGGTGGGACTTGCATTCATAATCCTTGCCTCAATCTATATTTCATATAAGATATCACAGCCTATTCTAAGACTTGAACATCAGATGAACAGGATTGAGAAAGGTGATTTCAATGTAGAGAACCTTGAAGTCCGGGGCGAGGATGAGGTCAAGCAACTGACCCGGTCATTCAATATGATGATTGAAAGAATAAGGGGACTTATGTCCCAGATAATAACTGAGCAGGAAGCAAAGAGAAAGAATGAGCTGAAGGCCCTGCAGGCACAGATAAATCCTCACTTCCTTTACAATACCCTCGATTCAATAATATGGATGAATGAAAACAACAACCATGAGGGAGTGTCAGCCATGACTGCGGCACTTGCAAAACTCTTCAGGATAAGCATAAGCAAGGGGAACGAGGTGATCCTTGTAAAGGAAGAAGTCGAACATGCCATAAGCTATCTGACAATACAGAAGATGAGATATAAGAACAAATTCAGGTATTCAATTGACATGCAGGAGGGACTTGGCGAATATAAGACCCTTAAGCTGCTTCTGCAGCCGATAATAGAAAATGCAATTTACCATGGAATCAACAACATACCCGACGAAGGCAGGATAGATATCTCAGTCTACAGCGAGGATGACACCTTGATATATAAGGTAAGTGACAATGGGTACGGCATTGAAGAGGAAAAACTCAGGAATATTTTTAAAAAGGAATCGTTGAGCAAACATTCATCAGGAGTGGGATTGAAGAATGTCAACGAAAGAATCCGATTGTACTATGGCGAAGACTACGGAATCAGCATTGACAGCCAGCCTGAAATAGGAACAACGGTCTATATAAGAATCCCACTGAAGGAGGTTGGCAATGAATGATGTTTTCAAGAAGTTACTTATAATATTTACGATGATGGCAATCCTTGTCTCATGCACATCCCCCCAGACAGTCAAGCCCAATGAGGACATAGACATAAGGGTGATTGTTAAAAAGCAGAACCATGATTTCTGGGCTGTTGTTGAGCAGGGAGCCCTGGCTGCGGAAAGGGAGTTCGGTATAAACGTTGATTATGTGGGTCCTGCAAGTGAAGAGGATATCACAGGTCAGATCAGAATGGTTGAAGCAGCCATTGAAGATAAAGCCGATGCAATAGTTCTTGCAGCAATAGACTATAACCTTCTGGTTCCTGTAGCTGAAAAGGCAAGGGATGCCGGAATACCAGTCATTATAATTGACTCAAATATAAATTCGGACAGGATGCTGGGATTCGTGGGTACCGACAATGTCCATGCCGGTCGAGTCCTTGGTGAGTCCATGGTTGAAAGCCTGGGCACCGACGCGGATATCATGATTGTGAGTTTTGTAAAGGGAGCGGCATCCTCCAATGAGAGGGAGGCCGGGTTGATGGAAATCATCGATATGTATGAAAATATTAACCTGATTGATACCCTCTACTGTAATTCCGATGAGGAAATTGCAAAGACACTGACAATCGAGGCCATCAGGCAGTACCCGGAAATAGATGCATTTGTCTGCCTAAACGCTTATGCAACTGTGGGTACGGCAAGAGGTGTCATAGAGATGGGTATGGAAGGTGAAAAGAAAATAATTGGGTTTGACAGCACACCTGAAGAAATTTCATATCTTGAAAAAGGTGTAATTGAGCTTGTGGTTGTACAGAATCCCTTCAGCATGGGATATCTTGGGGTCAAATATGCACTGGATGCAGTCAGAGGAATCACAGTGCCCAAAAGCGTGAATACGGGAGCGGTGGTAATTACCAAGGACAACATGTACGATCCCGAAAATCAAAAGCTGGTTTTTCCATTCGTGGACTAAGTACAAAATTACTCAATTTCACAAAAAGACTGTGGTTTTTCAAATGTTACAAAATACCTATAAATTATAGACTTAACAGGTCAGATAGAAAGTCGTTGAGGTATTTTGATGGAAAAAACACTCTTGGAAATGAAGGATATAGAAAAGCAGTTCCCCGGTGTGCATGCCTTGAAAAAGTGTTTCTTCAGCCTTAGGGAAGGAGAAATCCATGCATTGGTCGGAGAAAACGGTGCAGGAAAATCAACGCTGATGAATATCCTCACCGGTTGTATCCCTTATGATTCCGGCGATATTTTCCTGGATGGTGAAAAGAAAAGCTTTTCTGCACCCAGGCAGGCTCAGGACGCCGGTATATCCATGGTTCATCAGGAACTTAACCTCATGGAAAACCTGACGGTAGCACAGAACATATTCATCGGAAGGGAAAGCAAGGGTTTGCTGCTCAATGAAGACTCCATCAACAAAAGGGCCATGGAGCTTTTCAAAAGACTGAACTTTCATATCGACCCTAAGGAAAAGGTCGGAAATCTTTCCGTCAGTCTCCAGCAGATTGTAGAGATTGCCAAGGCGATTTCATATAACGCAAAAATAATCGTATTTGACGAACCCAGTGCAACACTGACGGATACTGAAATCAACCAGCTCTTCAAAATAATGAAAGAACTTCGGGAAACCGGCGTAAGCATGATATACATCTCACACAGGATGGATGAAATAAAAAGAATTTCGGACAGGGTAACCGTCATGAGGGACGGTGAATACATTGGAACCAGGGATTCCGCATCAGTAGAAATAGATGAAGTCATACAGATGATGGTTGGAAGAGTCATATATGAAGAACATAAGAAGATAAGCATCATCGGCAAGGATACACCTGTTGTCATGAAGGCAGAGCATTTCAGTTCCAGGGATGTAAAAGACGTGTCTTTTGAGCTGTTCCAGGGTGAAATACTTGGCTTTGCGGGTCTCATTGGTGCCGGCAGGACAGAACTTGCAAGACTGATTTTCGGAGCTGACCCAAAGGATACCGGGGATTTATACCTTAAGGGAGAAAAACTGGATATTACAAGTCCTTTCAAAGCCGTGGAAAAGGGAATCGGTTATCTTTCGGAGGACAGGAAAAGGTACGGAGTGGTACTTGGCATGAGCATTGCCAACAACATAGTTCTGACCAAGCTCAAGGATTTTGTAACCCGGTTCTTCATTCGAGACAAGGATATCAATAAGACAGCAGAAGAATATGTAAAAAAGATTGATATAAGGACTCCTGGCACCAGACAGCTTGTAAGAAGCCTGTCCGGAGGCAACCAACAGAAGGTAATCATAGCAAAATGGCTTCTCAACAACAGTGATGTGCTCATTTTCGATGAACCTACAAGAGGTATTGATGTAGGGGCAAAGAGTGAAATATATAAAATCATGAACGACCTGGCAGAGCAGGGAAAATCAATAATAATGATATCTTCGGAACTGCCTGAGCTGATCAGAATGAGCGACAGGGTACTGGTAATGTGCGAGGGCAGGCATACTGCGACCCTTGCAGGGGATGACATAACCCAGAATACGATAATGAAATATGCTACAAAGCAATAACGGAGGGATATTTTGGAAAATATAACAGATAACGGAAAAAAGAGCTTTGTTAAAAGCGTAAAGGATGGAATTCAGAAAATACCTGTAATCAGGAATATCGGAATGCAGAAGGTCCTGGCATTCGGAGCCTTGATAATCATCTACATTGTATTCGCTATTCTAGGCAGAAACTTTACTTCGTCTTCAACCACCCTGAATATACTTGCATCTTCATATTTCGTTGGCTTCCTTGCAATCGGTGTAACTTTCATCATAATCACCGGCGGAATAGACCTGTCCCTTGGTGCCCTTATGATGTGTTCTGCATTGCTGGGAGGAAAACTTTACAGGGACATGGGAGCGCCGCTTTGGGTTGCCTTGCTGGTCATGATACTCTTTGCAGTACTGGTTGGCCTGATAAATGGCCTTATGGTCACAAAGCTCAAGCTGCCTCCTTTCATTGCAACACTTGGAACAATGATGGTCTGCCTGGGCCTTGGTTCAATCATCACCAACACATCATCCAAATATTTCCCGACGCTTCTTGAGGCAGACGGTTGGTTTGGAAGGGTATTCTTCAAGACAGCAGATGGATTTCCGCTGGGAGCCGTTTATCTGGTTGCTTTCTATATCATTACCTTCTTTGTCCTAAACAAGACAAAGATTGGAAGATACATATTTGCAATCGGAAGCAACGAGGAAGCTGTAAGGCTTTCAGGTATCAAGGTTGATTTTTGGAAGACCCTTGCATATGTAATCAGCGGTCTGGGAGTTGGAATCGGTTCAATCATGTATGCGGCAACGTATACGGTTGTCATTCCCAATACCGGGAATGGAATTGAACTTCAGGCCATCGCAGCGGTTGTAATCGGAGGAACATCACTTTCAGGAGGCGTAGGATCACTGACAGGCACGATGATCGGTGTATTCATAATGAGCATACTGAAAAACGGGTTGATCTCAATGAGTCTGCCTGCACCTTATCAGACATTCTTCACAGGTCTTGTTGTAATCGGAGCTGTGCTGATGGATGTATACAGGAACAAAAGGGCAACTCAGTTGAAATAATTAGGTTTAATAAAGCCACCGGCTTATTAAAAGATATTTAATGGAGGAATTTATCATGAAGAAGGGAAGAAAATTATTGGCTATAGTCATGGCGGTTGCATTGGTTGTGGTTCTGTTAACTGCCTGCGGCGGCAATAATGACACTGAATACTATTCAGTAATAGCAAAAGGATTCCAGCATCAGTTCTGGCAGGTAGTAAAGGACGGTTCTGAAGCTGCAGCAGCAGATCTGGGAGTTGAAATATTCTTCACGGGTCCTGAAGGTGAAAGCGCACAGGCAGCACAGGTTGATATGATCAATGCTGAACTGGCAAAGAACCCGAAGGCAATTGCACTGGCAGCACTCAACACAGAAGCTGTTCTCTCACAGCTCCAGGAAGCATTTGACAAGGGAATTCCGGTTATCGGATTTGACTCCGGTGTACCGAATGCTCCGGCAGGACAGATAGCAGCAAATGCATCAACAAACAATGAAAACGCAGCCGCAATCGGTGCAGAGCATATGTTTGAAGTCATCAAGGACAAGGTCATGGCAGCTACCGTTGACTCACCTGTCACAATAGTATGTCTTTCACAGGATGCTACAAGTGCTTCAGTTACAGGAAGAAGCAAGGGATTCTCTGAAAAAATGTACGAACTGGTTGTAGGTGCAGGACAGACCGCAGCAATCACAGGCGACTACGATGCAGTAAAAATGGGTGACGCAGCAAGTTCAGCAGTTGAAATCAAGGTTGTAGTAGGTGCTACTCCTGATATCACAGACATGACCAATGCAGCAAGCGGAGTTCTGAACACAGATAATCTCCTTGGAGTATTCTGTTCAAACGAAGGAGCTGTCAATGGACTTCTGGCGGCAGTCAATGCCGGTTCATCAATTCCCGAAGGCGCACAGCTTGTTGGCTTTGATGCAGGCGCAGGACAGAAAGCAGCTGTAAGAAACGGCACATTCCTTGGTTCAATAACCCAGGATCCGTTCCAGATAGGTTACCAGGCAGTTGCACTTGCAGTAAAGGCAGCAAATGGTGAATCAGTAAGTGACATCGATACAGGAGCAAAATGGTACGATGCATCCAACATGGATGACGAAGGAATTGCAAACCTGCTCTACGACTAATACATTTTCATTATTTCACAAACATGCCTCCCGCCATGCGGGAGGCTGTTTGTTGTTATGATATAATCGTTTAAAGGAAAGACCATGACTGAATTGGAAGTATTACTTAAGGTTATACCGTTGCTTACGGCAGTTGTCCTTGGATATGTGCTTTATAAAAAGGGGTTCATTGAGGACAGGCACATTGAAGGCTTCAAGAAAATAGTTGTCAATGTTACATTGCCCGCAGGACTGCTGGTTGCATTTGCATCCATAGACTTCAAGGCCAAGTACCTTCTTGTTTTTGCGACTGTATTCATTGCATGTCTTTTGATGTTTCTGATTGCACAGCTTGCCGGCAGGATCCTGAAAATAAAATCACCGTATTTTCCTTTTCTGATGACAGGATTTGAAGCAGGCATGATGGGGTATGCCCTGTATGGTGGAATCCACGGCCTGGACAGACTTTCTGAATTTGGAATTATAGATGTAGGACAGGTTCTGTTCGTGTTCATAGTAACTGTTCCTCTTGTATCAGCCATGGGAATGAACCACAAGGGAGGTTTCCTTGAAAAGTCTTTTAAGTCCGCGGTCAAATCTCCCGTAATATGGTCAATTTTCGCCGGTCTTCTGATATCGGTCACAGGCCTTGGGAAAATGAGTGATTCACTCTTATATAAATCCATTGCTGATATATTTGACTTCATCTCAAAACCCACCCCGGTACTTATCAGTATTGTAATCGGCAGTGGTCTGAAATTTTCATTTGCATCAATGAAAAAAGAAACCCTGACTGCATCAGCCAAGGTACTTGTTTCAATCATATTTGCAGTTTTGATAACCTTTCTGGTTTTGAAGCCTCTCGGTCTTGTTGGGATGCTTAAGCCTGCACTGCTTACAATGTTTGTATTGCCCGGGCCTTTTGTAATTCCGGTTTTCATGGACCCGAAGAATCGCAGCGAGGTGGAATTTGTATCCAATACCCTGTCCATAGGAACACTTCTGGCCCTGGCTGGTGTTATAGTGGTTTCATTCCTGTAAATCCATGAAGGTTATCTTGCCATCCGGAATATTTCCACAAGGTCGTTCTTGTCCAGCTTTTTGAAATTGCCCAGTTTGCGTGTGTTTCCGTTTGTTCCTTTTTCGGCAAGTTCCTCAATCTGTTCATCGGTTAGCTTAATTCCCATTTCACCGACTGATGCCGGCATGCCTATGCTGTGATAAAAATCCTCCATGGCTGAGATTCCTGCCAGGGCGGCTTTTTCATCATCTGTTTCTTCAATATCAAATATGTCCCTTGCAAACTTTGCAAACCTCGATGGTTTCACTTTATAAACATACCTTGCCCAGCTGCTCCATACTGCTGCAAGACCTGCTCCATGGGCAATGTCAAACATTCCACCCAGTTCATGTTCAATGTCATGGGTTGACCAGTCGCCTGTACCTCCGCATCCTGTAAGATTGTTGTGGGCCAGGCTGGATGTCCACATCAGCTCAGCTCTGGCTTCATAGTTACGGGGATCCTCAAGGGCTAATTTTGTATTGTTCATGACTGTAGCAAGAACCGCCTTTGCCATTCTGTCTGTGATTTCCATGGCCTCTTCAGTGGTGAAATACCTCTCCATGGTATGCATCATCATATCAGCTGCCCCGCATGATGTCTGGTAAGATGGGAGTGTGTAGGTAAGTTCCGGATTCAATATTGAGAACACGGGTCTTAGCATATCGCTTCCATAAGCCCGTTTCAGCCAGCCGTCTTCGTTGGTTATTACCGAGCCATGGCTCATTTCGGAGCCTGCGGCGGAGATTGTAAGAATGGTTCCGATTGGAGTACAGTCCGTTGCCTGCCTTTTCCCTGTATAAAGGTCCCAGACATCAAAGTCGTTCCTGATACCAAGTGCGATTGCCTTTGCGGAGTCTATTGCACTGCCTCCCCCGACGGCCAGGATGAAATCCACGCCTTCTCTCTTCGAAAGTTCGATTCCTTCGTAGACAAGGGATAACCTTGGGTTAGGCTTGACGCCGCCAAGCAGGACATATGATATGCCTGAGGCCTCGACAGAACCGGTGACTTCATCAAGCAAGCCGCTTTTTACGACATGGCCCATTCCATAATGGATCAGAACCTTTGATGCGCCGGCTTCCTTTAAAAGCCTTCCCGTTTCCTTCACTGTATCCTTGCCGAATATGACTTTTGTCGGTGCATAATATGTGAAATTGATCATAATGTTTCCTCCTGTTTTACTATATACCCGGATTGACTAAACCTGGCTTTTGTATTTGTCAGCAAGTTTATCTGCAACACACTCAATGAATTTGGAACCCAGGATAACAGCAATATCACCGGGTTTCATGTTCTTATACAAATGTTCGGTTATTGAGTCATAGTCGGGAAGGAAGATGGAATCCCTGCCGGTTTTTGCAATTTCCTCAGCCATCAGCCGGCTGCTTACTTTGGTTCCTGTTTCTTCACGGTCGTTGTATATGTCAGCCATGATTACATGGTCGGCATATCCGAAGCTTTTTATGAAGTCATCGAACAGAACCAGAACCCTTGTATATGTATGGGGTTCAAAGACCGCCCATATTTCATTGTGCTCCATGTTCGAGGCTATTTCGAGGGTGCCGTTTATTTCTGCAGGATTATGTGCATAATCTGCATAGACCTTGATTCCGTTTGCATCACTTCTTAGCTCAAAGCGTCTTCTGGGCCCCATCATTGATTCAAGGGCTTTCAGTATATCTTCGATTGCGCCTCCGCTAAGGTGACAGGCTGCTATTGCAGAGAGTACATTCAGAACATTATGGGTGCCGGGAATGTTAAGCCTGGGTTTTCCATAATGTTTTCCGTTTATATATAGGTCGAATGATGCTTTTCCATCACTGTCATATTCCAGGTTCATGGCGGTATAGTCAAGGGATTTGTCCATGAGCCCATACTTGATAACATGGCAATCGACTGAATCCTCCAAAAAGCGGGAGTTTATATCATCATGGCAGACTATGAGGTACCCCTCCTTCGGGATAAGCCGGGCAAACTCAAGGAATGACTGCTGCATGTCGGCAAGGTCGCAAAACCAGTCAACATGATCATAGTCAATGTTTAAAACTATGCCGATGAAGGGATTGAGGTTGAGGAATGTATCAGTGTACTCGCAAGCTTCTGTTATGAAGAACCGGTCGCTTCCGCTTTTTACGGTTCCACCAATGAAATCAGCTTCACCGCCGATATGAATGGTGGGGTCAAGTCCGCACTTTTCAAAGAGATAGGAGACCATGGTTGTTGCCGTTGTCTTTCCATGTGCACCTGATACAGCAATCCCCCGGTCATGGGACTTCATTATATCGCCAAGAAGGACAGCCCGGCTCATGAGAGGTATGCCGAGTTCCTGTGCTTTTTGGTATTCACAATTGTCTGCATGCACGGCGGCAGTATATACAACCAGGTCGGGTCTTCCCATTCTCAAGGCATCATGCCCAAGATATACATCCGCACCAAGGCCTGTGAGTTTTTGGGTGAACTTGGAGATTTCAATGTCAGAGCCACTTACCCTGAATCCCATTCCAATAAGGATCTCGGCAAGTCCGGACATCGATACTCCTCCGATACCTATGAAGTGCACCTTTTTGACATCCTTGCCTGAAATACCTTTTATTTCATTCATACAACACAATCTCCTATGGATAACTATATCATAAATCGTTGTATTGGTGGCAAAAGGCAAAACAAGAATATAGTTGTTAAATTTTTGTGAATATTTGATGCGTCCGCTGAAAGTATTTGAAAAGGCAATATTAAGTTAGTATAATGTATCATATGCCTGAACGATAGGAGTATTATATGAAAGAAAAAAACAAGGAATTTCCACCTGTTGCACCGCAGAAAGATAAAGGTGCACAGGCAGGGCATGAGCATAAGACCGGCAAGGAAGAAGTCATAATAAAATATGGCTTCATAGCCCTTGGAATCATTCTGGTAATATGTGTTGTCGCCTTTCTGGTAATCAGTATAATTCCGACAAATGCGCTTTCAATCGGGGAGTACAAGATTTCCGAAGAGGAGTTCGAGTATCACTATTTCGAACAAAAGACAATGCTTTATTCCCAGATATTGGAGTACTATCCGGACGTGTCCGAGGCAGTTTTCCTGAACAGCGAATATCAGTCAGGTATTACATACCATGAGTTTGCAAAGCA
>DAINQB010000005.1:58538-61771 GCA_036743175.1 Bacillota bacterium
CTCTCAGAGGATCCCGCCAAGGAAGAAACAAAGGGAGAATACACTTCAAAGCAAAGCGAAGTGGGTCTGCCTGAAATTGCGGAATGGGCATTCCTTGAAGCCGAAACAGGTGACATTACGCTTCTTGAAACACAGATTGGTTTCCATATAGTTGAGCTCATATCAAGGACAGGCTTTGAGGAAGCCAGGGATGATGTCATAGAAAACCTTGCATACGGAAGGATGCTGCAGCTGCTTGATCAGAAAAAGACACTGCCTGAATATGAAATTGGTTACTACGATGCCTTCAACAGATTCTAAATTGAAAATCACAAAAATTACACCGGTTTACCGGTGTTTTTTTTGCTTTCATTGATGATACAATATAGAAAAAGCGAACAAGGGGGAACAAATATGACTTTGAAAATAAACAAACCTGTGGAAAGACTTATTGGAACACTTCCAAAGGTTGGAATAAGACCCACCATCGACGGACGAAGGAAGGGCGTCAGGGAATCACTGGAACAAACCACAATGGATATGGCGAAATCAGCGGCCAGGCTGATATCGGAGAATCTTCGGTATCCCAACGGAATGCCTGTTGAGTGTGTCATTGCAGATACTTGCATAGGTGGTGTTGCGGAATCAGCAGCATGTGCAGAAAAGTTCGCCCGTGAAGGGGTTGGTGTCAGCCTTACCGTAACGCCATGCTGGTGCTATGGGTCTGAAACCATGGACATGGACCCGCACACTCCGAAGGCTGTATGGGGGTTCAACGGAACGGAGAGACCGGGTGCGGTATATCTTGCGGCCGTCCTTGCAGCACATTCTCAAAAGGGAATACCCGCATTTGGAATTTATGGCCGTGATGTTCAGGATATGGGAGATACTGAAATACCCTGCGATGTAGAGGAAAAGATACTTAATTTTGTAAGGGCCGGGCTGGCAGCAGCATATATGAAAGGCAAGTCATATGTGTCCTTTGGCTCTGTTTCCATGGGTATTGCGGGTTCTATTACCGTTGAGGACTTCTTCCAGAAATATCTTGGAATCAGGAATGAATATGTTGATATGTCTGAATTCATCAGACGCATCAATGAAGAGATATATGACAAGGAAGAGTTCAAAAAGGCTCTTGCATGGACAAGGGAGAACTGCCGCGAAGGTGAAGACAACAATCCGCCTGCAAAGCAAAGGACCCGTGCACAAAAGGATTCAGACTGGGAAACATGCGTAAAGATGGCTATGATCGCAAGGGACATAATGACCGGCAATCCAAAGCTGGCTGAGGTGGGTTTTGGAGAAGAGGCACTTGGAAGAAATGCAGTGATGTCCGGATTCCAGGGACAGAGGATGTGGACCGATTTCATGCCGAACGGAGACTTCCTTGAGGCAATACTAAATTCATCCTTCGATTGGAACGGAATCAGGGAACCATATATAGTAGCAACAGAGAATGACGGGCTGAACGGTGTCTGCATGATGTTCGGGCACCTTCTGACGGGAACTGCACAGATATTTGCAGATGTAAGGACATACTGGAGTCCTGATGCAGTCAAAAGGGTTACCGGCAAGGAACTTGACGGGCTTGCAAAGGACGGTGTAATCCATCTTATCAACTCAGGTGCTGCGGCTCTTGATGGAACTGGACAGCAGATGGAAGATGGAAAGCCTGCAATGAAACCATACTGGGAAATCACACCTGAGGAAGCTCAGAAGTGCCTCGACAATACATCCTGGGGTCCTGCGGAACTCGAATATTTCAGAGGCGGCGGATTCTCATCAACATTCCTGACACAAGGAAAGATGCCTGTAACAATGACAAGGCTTAATGTTGTAGATGGTCTGGGACCCGTCCTTCAGATAGCAGAAGGATACAGTGTTGAACTTGATCCTGAAGTACACAGCAAACTCGACAAAAGAACGAATCCAACCTGGCCTACAACATGGTTCGCACCAAGGACAACCGGAGAGGGTGCTTTCAGGGATGTATATTCTGTAATGGCCAACTGGGGAGCAAACCATGGTGTGCTTTCATACGGGCATGTAGGACACTTGTTCATCACCCTGGCATCAATGCTCAGGATACCCGTAAGCATGCACAATGTTGATGAAGAGAGGGTATACAGACCGTCATCATGGAATGCATTCGGTACAGCAAATCTTGAAGGAGCGGACTACAGGGCATGCGAAAACTTCGGCCCACTGTATAAATAACCTGAACATGCAAAACCCGGTCACAAGGCCGGGTTTTTTGATGCCTTGAAATACTGCCTGGTACATAACCAAATAATTACACCAGACGTAAATATACACCAGGTGTAATTATTAGGGTGGATGTATTCAGTCAATGATATAATAATGATATGAAGAAAAAACTGCTGGACCTTTTGCTGCTTACTGACGATGTATATCTAAGACCGTTGAGAAAGAGAAGTGTTCTACTGGCGCTTTGTTCGGCTGCCGGCCTTGTCTTTGTTCTTGACCATGCTGCAAGGAGAGGTTTTTTGTTCCTTAACAATGTTTTTGCCATTATAACTGCAGTTGTGCTGGTCTTGTTTACAGGCATCTTCTCCATAGTTATGTTCGCATGGCCCATGACTGACCTGGCTGTATATTTAAGTGAAGGCATCGAAAGGTTCAATCTGACAGTAAAGAGAATGAAACTTGTAAAAGGTTTCCTCATAGCCGCAATCTATACAGGAACTGTCGCGGCTTTTCTAAAGATAATAATTAATGCCACTACGGGCCTTGCAACAGCAGAGTTTCTGTCAGTCATAATATCAATTGCTGCATCACTTTGGGCAGGTGCAATGATTACAAGATGCATAACGGTAATCTTTGAAGAAACCTCAAATAGAAAACTGCTTGTTTTTGGTGCAGTTTCAGTCTGGTACTACATAACCGTAGTTCAAATAACAGTCTTTATTATCAAGACCGCCTATAGTATAATACTCTAGAAAAACATGTCCCGGTAGTTCAATGGATAGAACAGTGGATTCCGGTTCCACCGATGTGGGTTCGACTCCCGCCCGGGATACCAAGCAACTTTTCTTTATGGACTTAAGAGAAAAGTTGCCGGTGCTTGGGAGCATAACAAATAAGTCCGAAAGTGACTTAAGACTAGGATTTAAACAAGTCACGAAAGGTAAACCAAGTATGCTCTTTGCACGACCAATGCTAGTGCGGGTGAATGACAAGTCTCCGGCAGACTGGGAGCATAATACTAGGTTCGGCAGTGACTTGCAAACTAC
>DAINQB010000005.1:61871-64084 GCA_036743175.1 Bacillota bacterium
TACTAGGTTCGGCAGTGACTTGCAAACTACGTAGACCGGCAAGTCACGAGAGAACACAAAAGATGCTCTGTCTGCAAACAGATGTGTGAGCACAAGAAAAGTTGCCTTTGCACTGTCTGCAAACAGATGCAAAGGCGATATAAGACAAATCTCCTGAGTCAGGGTTTGAATATTGAAGGCAAATCTCAAATGATTAAAATAGGTAACATACAATTCAAGAACAATTTATTCCTGGCACCAATGGCAGGTGTTACTGATGCACCATATCGTGCAATCTGTTCCATTTACGGATATGGACTTGCCTATACTGAAATGATTAGTGCCAAGGCCCTTATGTATAAAGATAAGAAGACCTTTGGTCTTATGGCAAAGGCGGATGAGGAACCGGAACCTGCTGTTCAGATCTTCGGAAGTGAGCCCGATGCCATCAAGTATGCAGCTGAGTATCTTTCATCGACCAATACACCGCTGATTGATATCAACATGGGATGTCCTGCGCCTAAAATTACAAGGAACGGTGAGGGTTCGGCCCTTATGAAGGACATTCAATCAGCTGAAAGGGTTATAAGGGCAGCAGTGGATAATACAGACAAACCTGTTACTGTTAAGATCAGGAGCGGTTGGGAAAAGGGTTCTGTCAACGCCGTGGAGTTTGCCATCATGGCGCAAGGCTGTGGTGCAAGTGCCGTTGCTGTGCATCCCAGGACCAGGGATATGTATTATTCAGGCAAAGCTGACTGGTCAGTAGTTAAGGATGTAAAGGATAACCTCGATATACCGGTAATCGGAGGAGGAGACATCTTTCATGCGGAGGATGTGGTAAAGATAATTGAAACAACAGGCTGCGATGCCGTTATGGTTGCAAGGGGAGCAATGGGAAATCCCTGGATATTCAGAAACTATAACAACCTTGTAAATGGAGAACCGTTCGCTGATATAGGTCTATTGGATAGGGTTGATATGATCAACAGGCATCTTTCACTGATGATAAAATACAAAGGGGAGCATATTGCAGTCCTTGAAATGAGAAAACATGCAGCCTGGTATGTGAAGGGTGTTCCCGGGGCATCCGCCTTGAAGAATATGATAAACAGTGCAAAATCCTCAAACCAAATCATAGAATTGCTTCAGCAGTTCCTAATTTAAAACAATTTAGAATAAAAAAACAAGAAATTCAAAGAAAAAATGAGCAATAACAAGAAAAAGCCCATATATTGGAGCTTAGAAAATTTAAAGGTCAAAGATAGTCAAAATCTATAGTTGTTATTTCATATATTTTGGGTATAATTAATACATAAGGTCAGTAATGGTCAAAAATTTATTTGGAGGTGTAAAAATGTATAGTATAGTACCGAGAAAAACAAACATAGTAAGAAGGGGCAGGGATTATGACGTATTCGATATGATGGATAATTTTTTCAATGATCGTTTCTTTGAAAGGTCATATCCCCAGAAGATGTCGACTGATATAAAGCAGACAGACAATGAATACGTAATCGAAGCAGAGCTTCCCGGATATGACAAGAAGGACATCAAGGTAGAACTCAAGAACAATTATCTGACAATTTCGGCAGGTAAGGAAGAGGAGAAGGAAGAGGAAAAGAACGGCTACATCAGAAGGGAAAGAAGGACCGGTCAGGTTTGCAGGAGCTTCTATGTAGAAGGCATAAGCCAGGATGAAATCAATGCAAAATATGAAAATGGAATACTTTCTGTAACACTTCCGAAGAAACAGAAGGAAGAAGAAGTGTTGAATACCATTGAAATACATTAACCCCCAACTTACATATGCCCCCGATTGACCTCTGCACTTGCAGGGGTCTTTCTTTATGGTATAATACTGTAACAGCTGAAAAACGCTGAAAAAAGGATTTGTTTACAAGAAAACTAGTGGGCAAAATATTCCTTGACAAACATATATGCCTCACTTAGAATAGCTTTGTGCCTTTTTTTGGGGCGGCTTCATGGTGGGTATAGCTCAGTTGGTTAGAGCGCCAGATTGTGGCTCTGGAGGCCGTGGGTTCGATCCCCACTACTCACCCCATTTTATGGGATGTAGCCAAGTCGGTAAGGCAACGGACTTTGACTCCGTCATTCGTAGGTTCGAGTCCTGCCATCCCAGCCAAATCCGGGCCATTAGCTCAGTCGGTAGAGCACTTGACTTTTAATCAAGGTGTCCGCAGTTCGATCCTGCGATGGCTCACCAAAACAGA
>DAINQB010000005.1:64184-68903 GCA_036743175.1 Bacillota bacterium
AAAAATGTATATTCGCTGTGTATGATTGCAGTATGAAAAGCCCTGCCGTATAATGGCTGTAATACGCTGGGGGTACCTATGAAAATCAATTTAATAGAGAATATAGAACTCAAGTACAATGTTGAAGCGATGAAGAACAAGCTGCGGATCGATGAACCGGAGGATGTTGAACTTTTTGACAGTATGATTGAGAAAGCAATGAGCATTGGTAACGCAAAACTTGCTTTTGGAGAAGCATACATTACAGAAAGGTTTGACGATGGAGTGTCCATTGACTCCTACAGGTTCCATTGCAGACTTATGAAGAACAACCTTATGGAGGTTAACAGGGTTTTCCCGTTCGTTGCAACCTGCGGCAGGGAACTATATGAATGGGCTCGTGGCATTGATGATGTTTTCATACAATACTGGGCTGACCATATAATGGAAGTTACTCTAAGAAATGCCATCGCCCATCTATATGATACTGTAAGGACAGCATATGGAGTTTCAAAGATTGCATCAATGAATCCAGGTTCCCTGGACGGATGGCCGATTGAGCAGCAGGTGGAACTATTTGAACTCCTTGAGAATAAGAACAGGGACCTGGGTGTTGAACTGACTGAATCATTCCTGATGGTCCCACAAAAATCAGTATCCGGAATTCTATTCAAGTCAAAGAGCGGATATACCAACTGCAAACTCTGTGAAATGGTAAACTGCCCGTCAAGAAGAGCACCATTCGAACCCGGACTGCGGGAAAAACTTATGGAGGAATGACATAATGAAAAGTGAGTTTACCTTTTATGAACCTGGGAAATCAGACGTGGATTCATTCCCGATAGGAAATGGAGACATAGGTGCCATGGTATGGGGTGAGGATAATGGTCGTATATGTTTTTATATAAGCAAGACTGATTCATTCTCCTCGGCGCTTAGATTGCTGAAGATTGGTCGCATCAACATATCAATTGGCAAAGGCTTTTCATTCATAAGCCAGAAACTTGATATAACAAAGGGGGTAACAACCCTTGAATATGAAGATGACAGTGGCAGGACCCAGGTTGAGGTATGGGTCGATGCCAGCAATCCCTGCATAAGGGTAGGGGTTATATCAGATGAAATGATATCCCTGGAACTGGAATCAGAAGTCTGGCGTAACGCGGACGAAAGGATCGAAGGTGGATTCGACAACAGAACAGCCGCCTATGGAGATTTTTTTGGACAGGACAACGATGATGAACCGATTATAGTATACAAGGACCATATCAATGAAAAGTATGATGATGCGGTTATGTGGTACCACAGGAATCCTGCATCCCACTATATGCCAAGTCTCAGGTTCCAGCAGATGGAGGACCTTGCACATCATGCAGAAGATCCGCTGATGAACAGGACATTCGGAGCATGTGTGGTTTCTGACCAATTGAAAAAGGACAGAAGTCTGGGGATGAGTTCAAGGGCACCTGAAAAGCATCACGAGATATGCATAGGAGTTCTAACCGATGTCACTGATGATACAGATGGTTTCTGTGTTCAATTGAAGAATTTGACAGACAGCTGCAGCAACATTGATTACATGGCATCCCTTGAAGCCCATTCAGGTTACTGGAAGGAACTTTTTACAAAGTCATATATATCCATGAAGGGAGACAGGCAGGCAGACCTTGTTGAATCGGGTTACAACATCCAAAGATACATGAATGCCTGTGCCGGAAGAGGGGAATTCCCCATTAAGTTCAATGGAAGCATATTTGTTCCCAATGTACTCGAAGGTCCTGAGGACCTTGGACCTGACTACAGAAGGTGGGGAGGGGGATACTGGTTCCAGAACACAAGACTTACCTACTGGAGCATGCTGGCGTCCGGTGACTTTGACATGATGAAGTCATTTTTTGATATGTATGAAAACATGTTTGAGCTGTCCAAGGCAAAGGTTGAGAAACATCTCGGCTTCAAAGGAGTATTGTATCCTGAGACTACATCACCATGGGGTACAGCGAGAAATATATGCTACAGCAAGTACAGGAACGGACTGAACCCTGCAATCACCGGTAACTACTATGTAAGATACTACTTCTCAGGAATGCTGGAGCTTCTGACCATAATGATTGACTTCGTCAGATACACAGAGGATGAAGCATTTGAGACTGAAGTTCTTTACAAACATGCAGACTATGTCCTCTCATTCTACCGGAATTTCTACAGTGAAAAGGATGAGAACGGCAAAATGGTCATATATCCATCACAGGCCCTTGAAACCTGGCAGGATGCAAGGAATCCCATGGATGCAGTTGCCGGCCTAAGATATGTGCTTGAAGAACTTATAAAAATGAACGGAGCACAGAAGAGCCTGATTGATGAATGGAAGGAATTCTATGAAACTATTCCTGAATTACCCGTATTCAGTCCGGGAGGACATCCGGAGTACAAAAAGCCCTGTCTGTTGAAACCTGCAGATTGGTATGAAAAACTCGGTAATGTTGAAAACCCGGAGCTTTACGCAGTATTTCCATACAGACTGGTTGCATTTGACAAGGACCAGAACATGGGTATCGAAAACTACAGGAGACGTTCCTTGAGAATGAACTGGGGCTGGACACAGGATGGTATACAGGCAGCAGTCATCGGACTCCCTGAGGAAGCCCAGGAAGTGGTTGTTGACAAGTTTACCAAATGGCATGAGAAGTGCAGATTCCAGGGTTACTGGGGAGTTAACTTTGACTGGATAGCCGACCAATGCCATGGGTGTTCAGCAATGATTGCCATCCAGAAAATGCTGATCCAATGTGTGGATGAAAAAATTTATCTGTTTCCCGCATGGCCGAAGGAATGGGATGTTGAGTTCAGACTTTTCGCCTATGATAATACAATTGTAGAAGGAAAACTGGTCAACGGTGAAGTGAAGAATTTAAAAGCAATGCCTGAAAAAAGAACCAAGGACATTAAAATTTGCTTTGACAGACAAATACACACCCTGTACTGAGCAATTATATGAAATTAATAAAATGGCTTGACAATGGAATGAGTTGTCCATTACAATATTGCTTGCCGCTATCCCAAAAGTGGCAGATATGGCCCATTGGTCAAGCGGTCAAGACACCGCCCTTTCACGGCGGTAACAGGGGTTCGATTCCCCTATGGGTCACCAATACGCGGCCTGGTAGTTCAGTTGGTTAGAATGCCAGCCTGTCACGCTGGAGGTCGAGGGTTCGAGCCCCTTCCAGGTCGCCATTATTAATATAGTTTATGCGGAGGGGTTCCCGAGCGGCCAAAGGGGGCAGACTGTAAATCTGTTGTCTATCGACTTCGATGGTTCAAATCCATCTCCCTCCACCAAAGTAATAGAGACTGTCAATGACAGTCTCTGTTGCTATAAAGAAAGAATATGCGGGTTACAGACGTTAGTTTAGATTGGTGTTTCTTTCACATTTATGCGGTTCGTAACTTTTATACAATATAATTGTAGTTCTGTCTTGTCTTTTTCTGTTGGAGAATCAAATATTTTGTCTTGTGGGGATAATATTCGTTATAACATCCTGTGTCTGTTAAAATTATATTAATATGAATGATAGAAACCGCTTACTTAGGATTATGAATTACCTGCCGACAGACATACTGCCGGTAATCGCTTTTGAGCCTTATGAGAAGACTGCAATAGAAAGGTGGAGAAACGAGGGGCTTCCGAAGGACTCAACACCTGAAGACTACCTAGGGATGGCCAGAATGATAAAAGCACCTCTTTCCCTTGGTCCTAGACCTGTTTTTGAAAACAAGGTCTTTTATGAAGATGATGAGATCATCATAGAAACTGATGTCAATTATGGTGCGAAAGTAAAGAAGCTTAAGAGTGCTCCTTCAATGTATTACGGATTTATGGAGCATCAGATCAAGACAAGGGAAGATTGGAAAAGAATAAAATACAGGTATGAAAATCGTCTGGAAACAATAGCGGGAATCGATTATGATTCAATTGCTGCTGAACTGAATGCATCCGGGGATCCGGTGAAGCTTGAACTGTTTCCCTACTTTTTCAGACTTGGGTTTTACCTGATGGGCATGGAAAACTTTATGATTTCCTTTTATGAGCAGCCTGATCTCATTCATGAAATGTTCTCCTTTTGGAATGACCTGGCATTGAAAATGACAATGCCATTGATGAAGAAGGCAAAGATAGACATCTTGGTTCTTGCAGAGGACCTTGCATACAATAACAATCCGCATATATCGCCGGAAATATACAAGGAATTCTGGCTTCCTTATCAGGATCTGCTCGTTAAGCAGGCAAGGGATTATAATATCAATAACATATGTCTTTGGTCTGCAGGGGATTTTGACATAATGATTCCCATGCTTATGGAACATGGCATCAACTGCATCTGGCCGGTTGAAAGATGTTCCAAAAACATGGATCCTGTTTTATTGCGAAAAAAGTATGGCAGGGACCTCAGGATGTGCGGTGGTGTTCCAAAGAGCTGCATGACCCTTGGATTTGATGCAATAGACAGGGAAATCGAAAAACTGATGCCATTGGTTCATGAAGGCGGATTCATTCCTGCTTTGGATGACATGGTTTCTCCGGAGGTTCCATGGGAGAATTATAAGTATTATGTCAGGAAATTGCAGTCGATAAGAATTTAATGAAGACAAGCAGGAGGATTGACGTGGAAGAGACAAAAAGAATCATAATTGTAGGAGCTGGACACAGATCCATAACCTATGCAAAGGCCATATTGGAGT
>DAINQB010000006.1:0-1802 GCA_036743175.1 Bacillota bacterium
TCCTACGCCTTCCATGTACACTTCAAGGATTTCCATGTAAAGGACGGTTCCCTTTTCAATCCGGGACCCGGTTGGTTCTATACACGGTACGGAACATATCTGCGGGGAGCCATCATCGGACATGGGGATCTGCCTCTGAGTCAGTGCATGAACATAATCAGGCAATATGGTTATACGGGAACCCTGTCAATCGAGTTTGAAGGTCTTGAGGAACCGCTATATGCCATAGAAACCGGTCTGAATAATCTGAAGCGTTTGATAGCATCAGTTGAATTCTGATACCAAAAAAGAAGCGGTCACATTATCCGTAGGATTACGTGACCGCCATAGGATTACCTTATCTGGTCAATGGTCTCAAAGAGTGCCCTTGTGTTTTCGTATGGGAACCCGTCATCCACCTCTATGTAGAACCAGCCACCCCCGTTCTTAACATCAAATATTTCGGCTGTTTCTATTATTCTTTCCCTCAGTTCCTGAGGAGATAAGAAGTTCATGGTCTCTCCTCTGAAATGCAGTGCAATTGCAATTTTCTTTTTCTTAAGGACTGCTGCCAGTTCGGGTAGGTTGTATGCTGTCAGCTGCGGCCAGTATGAATCTATTCCCATATCTGCTATTTCATCAATCAGCTCAATGTTTGCTCCGCATGAATGAAAATGCACTTTTTTCCCGGCTTCCTTTACCCGGTTTATCATTCTTACATATCTTGGTTTCAGGAACCTTCTGAAAATATCGGGCGATATCAGAAGACCCGTCTGGGTTCCAAAGTCATCACCGAAGGCAACGCAGTCCACATCAGCCTTTATAAGGTTGTCTATTCCTTTCATGTAATAATCGGTTATCATGTCTGCAAGTCTGTTTATCTCAGGAGTATCCATATACATGTCCATGAGAACGTCCTCAAACAGCCTCAGGGCCGTCATTCTCTCAAAGAGTGTAAATGCTCCCTTCATTGCATAAAATTTCCTTTTATGCTCCGTTATGCCCTTTTGAAAATCTTCCCCGCTGTATTGCACCGGTGGCAGCTTGTATGAGTCCAGTTTCGATAAATCATCAAGAGGTCTCTCAATGGGGTGTCCCTGTATCTGGAATATTCGAAAGGCCCATTTTATCCCCCACTCATCATACCTTTCCTCATAATATTTTCCGTCCTTGTCATATGCATAATCCGGAATCACGGGAATCTCTATATTTGACACGTCCCCGAAATCAGCCGGAAAAGCCTTGAAAAGTTCCCTCATTCCTTCGCCATAATCAAAATAACCCCTTGTTGAAGGATGGTGCTCTATGGGAACCATATCAGGTTTCTCAAACTCAAATGCCTTTATTACCCTTATCCTTGATGCAGCTTTCTCAATCATCAGAATCTCCTTGGCTTCGTTAATTGGATTATATATCAATGCCCTGTCATTTGCATGTTTTTTATTGTCTGCATCCATCATGTGGTATAGAATGGAGAAAATCGACCGGAGGAAATATATAATGACACCACGGGAAAATCTTCTTTCTTTATACAGGAAAAATGGATATGAACAAGCACCTGTTAATTTTGAACTGTGCCCTTCCAAGGTCATGGAATTCAAGGAAATGCATGGTGACACTGATTACCGTACCTACTATGGTTTTCCTGAGATTTATGTTCCGGATCTGCCTGTTAAGCCTGTTGCCTATGAAGAAAGGCTTTCATATATAAAAGATGCGGCACCTGGAATAACATTTGATGTATGGGGCATTGGATATGAACCGGGCAGTGAAGCCTGCCGGCATATGAAGCATTTCAGGCATCCGATGAAGGAATTTACAAG
>DAINQB010000006.1:1902-5686 GCA_036743175.1 Bacillota bacterium
TCTGTTTTTGCCTCTGCAGGGGTTGATATAATCCTGACAGGAGATGATGTAGGCATGCAGAACAGCCTCATGATGAGTGAAGAGCTCTATTGCAAATGGATAAAGCCCCGGTTCGCGAAGATCATAGCTGCTGCAAAAAAAGCCAACCCGAAGGTATTGATTGAATATCATTCATGCGGCTATGTCAAACCATTGATTCCACACTTCATTGAATGCGGAATTGACATACTTAATCCCGTTCAGCCCGAGTGCATGGATTTTAAAGATATCTTCAGGGAATTCGGGGATAAAATAAGCTTCAAGGGAACCATCGGAACACAGACCACAATGCCATTCGGATCACCTGATGATGTAAGACGGGTTGTCCGGGAAAACCTTGATACTGCGGGCAGGAGCGGTGGTTTATTCTGCTGCCCTACACATATGATAGAACCTGAGGTACCATGGGACAATATAAATGCCTACATTGAAGCCTGTACCGATTACAAGCCCTGACATCTTGAAATCAGCCGAATATCCCTGGGATGTCCGGCTGATTCTACCATTAGTTTGATTGTCATGCTATGACTTATGCTTTGACTCATCTGTCCTTGAAATTAATTTTGCTGCGGATGTCCTTTGCCAGAATCTTTTTCCTTCTGTTGTCTTCGAGTCTTGCCTTCTCACTGATCTTCAGTTCCATATGACGGGCTTCCTTCATGAGTTTCCTGTATCTTTCATATTGCTCACTGCTGAGTTCTCCCATCTTCATGGCATCCTTCACGGCACAACCCGGTTCCTTTTCGTGGGTGCAGTCAGAAAATCTGCAATGTTCTGAAAGACTGTCAATCTTTGAGAGTATGTCATCAAATCCCTTCTCTATTCCATCGCCGGCATGCCATAATCCCAGTTCTCTCATTCCGGGAGTGTCGATTATACATCCGCCGCCTGGCAGCATAATCAGTTCCCGATGGGTTGTCGTATGTCTGCCCTTGTCTATGTTTGACCTTAGTTCCCGGACCTCCATTTTCTTTTCCCCGCTGAGATAGTTCAGCAGAGATGATTTACCTACTCCTGATGACCCGAGCATAACAATCGTCCTGTCCGGCTTCAGATATTCACTAAGCTCATCCATTCCCTCTCCCGTAACAGTGCTTACCATGTGGTAGTCAACACCGGGATAATTATCCGATATTGCTCCTTCGATTGTTGTCCTGTCTTCAACAAGATCAGCTTTGCTTAGGATTATGACAGGTATTCCCCCGCTTTCCCATGCTATCGAGATATATCTGTCCAGCCTTGAAACATTGAAATCGTGGTTCATTGATGTGACTATGAAAACATAATCAAAGTTTGCGGCAAGGGTCTGGGAGTTGTTCAAGACCCCTGCTGCTTTTCTTATAAACACGCTTTTCCGTGGTAAAATCCGCCTGAGTACAGCGTTTCCGCCTCCTGAAATGTCAATCCCGACGTAATCCCCAACGGCTGGCAATTGTGCTTCCTCTTCACTCTCATAATACATCTTCCCGGTAATATTCGCATTGTAGTGTTCACCTTCCTTCGTCAATACCTTATAAAGTCCCCGATACTCTGCAATGACTCTTGCGGGGACCAGTCTTTCCTCTGAATAACCTGATTTATCCATTGTTCTTCTCCCGTTTCCGTTTCCCCGCACATAGAACGAGCGCGACAATCATTTGTCGCGCCCTTTATACAAAATGCCTGATGGCATATGGTTCGCTATTGATTATCTCAGGGAAACCTTATTCAATTCTACCTCTTGATCTTTTCCAAAACAGCATTATTAGCCCCTCCTTTTATAATTTCATCAATAGTATATATTCACGCAGTTCCTGTTAAAATGCCAAGTTTCACTATAACCATTCATTACCAGTCACTATTTTTCTATGATTCCATACGGCCAGTCAACGATTCCCCCGAAATCATAGACATTTGTGTAACCAAGTTCAGTCAGCTCCCTTGCAGCAACCTTGCTTCTGTTTCCGCTTCTGCAGTAAACCAGCAGAACTGCATCCTTGTCAGATGTAATCTTGCCGATTCCCGATTCAATTGTCCCCAGTGGTAGATTGAATGAGTTTTCAATGTAACCTGCTTCATACTCCTCCCTGGTTCTGACATCAAGTATTATGACATTGCCGGCATCGATCATTGCCTTTGCCTCTTCCGCATCAATCACATTGTAGTCAGGAGAAGTATTTTCTGTAAGTTCTATCAGAACGGTGGCCTTTGGAAGGGCTTCCGCATCAAGCATTTCAACCCTTGCAGCTATAACATTGTTGGGTTCAAGGTCTGTAGAAACTCCGGAACCTGCCGTAATCCCGCTGCTTATGTCTATTTTATAGTAAATTGAAGTATCTTCTTCATTTCTTATTATCGTATAGTCACCGTCAACTGTTTCAATTATCCTTCCTGTAACCGATACCGTAATTGGTGCAGGGCTTTCTGAAACCGGGGTTGAAACAACCGGTTCCTCCGTTCCGGAATTATCTGACTGAGCACAGGCAGATATCACAAGAACTATACTTAAAACCAATATTGCCAGCAAAAAAGTTTTTTTCATGATTATCTCTCCTCATTTATCTGTTTTAATGATACCCCGAATTATGATATATTAAGCTACGGTATGTAAATTCACCGTGGTTGACATGAGGGGATACATATCGTATTATTACAATATAATCAGGAGATGGGAATGAATATCAATAGAAAACAAAATCAGGAATATGCTGAATTGCTCAAGGCCCTTGCACACCCGGACAGGCTTTGCATCGTACGCAACCTCATAAGGATGGGGGGAACCACAGTGTCCTATATGCAAAATTGTATGAACCAGCCCCAGTCCACTTTGTCACAGCATATTGCAAAGTTGCGTTCATTGAAGATTATTACAGGAACCCGTCAGGGCAAGGAAATTTACTATGAGGTAACCAGTGACCTTGCAAGAAAGGTCATTTCCGCCCTTTATGACAGTTGATCAGATATACTGAAGGCCAGGGCCTTCTTTTTTTGCCATTCCGGATACGAAGACCCCTTTTCTTGAAAAATGTGATTCATCAATAATAAATCCCGCATTGACTATGGTTGAGACAGTGTCCCTGTTGAGGTTGCAGCCCTTTGACATTGAATTCCATGTTTTATTGAACTTATCAACAAGCTTACGCATGGTCTCTCCCCTTGGAGTGACATGCTCAATGAATATCAGAGTTCCATTGTCCTTCAGGACTCTTCTGATTTCAGCCAATCCCCTGGACGGATTATCCACAGAACAAAAAACCAGTGTGAAAACAATGGTATCAAAGGTTTTGTCATCAAACGGAAGTTCAATGACATCCCCTTCCATGACAGTAGTCTTGCTGTTCGTTTCTATTCCAGCCCCCTTGCTCATATCCTGCTCAAGCAGGACCAGGGAGTCAATTGACTTAAAGTCATAGTATTTCAGGTTTACACCTGTACCAAAACCAATCTCAAGGGAATGTCCCCTCGTCTTTTTTATCAAGTTTCTTCTAATACTGCCCAATAGAATCCTTTCGAAGGGATACATGAACAGGTTGTAATTCAATCGCTTTATGCTTCCCATGTGGTCTCCTTTTGTATTAGGATACCCATTTCGGAGACTTTTACTCCACAGGGAAACCTGATGTGATTTTTACAATAAGACGCCTGTCTTTGTCAAAAGGCCATATCAGCCATTTATAATCTGTTTCCACGAGATGTTCTTCCATCTCCAGGTGGCCATAAGTGCCAAGCCCATACCCGAACTCGTTCGTGTATTGTTCAAGGAAGG
>DAINQB010000006.1:5786-24118 GCA_036743175.1 Bacillota bacterium
CTGTCCGGAGGAATTCAAGCAACTCTTTTATATTTTTTACCTGGTTTATTCCATCAATGCATCCAAAGTCAATCTCAGCAGTTTCTATTCTCCCGGATGAATTTTCAGACAGTGTCTTTGCATCAATGTCCGCCAGGACAATATTGGCCGAAGCATCTGCAATGGTTTTGAAATCAATGTCATTCATATTCCCGGCACCGATTACAACCGTCACACCATCCTTAATGAACCCATCCATTACAAATCCGGTGACATCCTTTCTGAATGCCTCCCACCTTTTCCTTACCTCTTCACCTGAAACAGATAAGTTCAATTCCCTGTAAAAATCCCTGATACTATGCATTTGCACCTCTTTACTATATTCACATCATACACAATAATTACCTGTCAGGAAAATATTTTCCTGACAGGTAATTATTTTCTGGTTATATTTCTAATTGAACGATAATTACCCCAGGTGTGAATATTTACCCCAGGTGTGAATATCAGCAAAAAAACACGCCTGGCACAAGGTGGTGGTCAGGCGTGTTGTTTTGGTTATTTCCTGAGGGATCTCAGATACTCGTCTATGCCCTCTGCGGAGTCGTGTCCGTTGGCGACTCCAGTTATGATATCGGGTCCCTGGACTATATCGCCTCCAGCAAACAGCCATGGATACTTCTCCAGCTGCCCATGTTTACCGGTCTTCAGCTGGCCTCTTTCCATTGTGATATTTGCAAGCATTTCATCATCCAGATATGCATACTCCGGCTTCTGACCTGTTGCAATGAACACCTGGGTTGCTTCAATCAAAAATGAATCCGAAGCATCATAGCTCGGGTTGAATCTCCCTTCACCGTCAAATATGGAGATTACCTTCTGAACCTTCAGTCCCTTTATCCTACCATCCTCAATTACTATCTCAGCAGGTCCGTAACCGAAGTGTCCCCTGATTCCTTCCTCTTCACCTTCCTCAAGTTCTTCAATATCACAAGGAAGTATTTCCCTGTGCTCAAGTGCTGCCATGGACACATGATCCTTGTTGTACTTCGTCTGCTGCAGTCGGATCAATGTTCTGCCTACGTCGAATGCAACATTTCCGCCGCCGATTACAACTGCCGTCTCATGAACCTCAGGCATTTCAGCCAGATTTCTGAGATAATCCCTGGTCTGTCCAAGGAAGGGTATGGCATAAATTACATCTTCATGTTCATATCCGGGTATCTTCAGCTCCCTCGAAAGAGAGAATCCGGTACCAAGGAACACTGCATCATAATCATTTCTTAGTTTATCAAGGGATATGTCCCTGCCGACTTTCGTATTTGTAATGAATCTTACTCCGGCCTTTTCAATGATACCTATATCCTTCAATACACTTTCCTCAGGAAGCCTGTATTCCGGTCCGCCATACCTTATTACTCCGCCGGGCAGCGCCTTCTCTTCATATACATCAACCTCATAGCCAAGTGTCCTAAGATAATATGCACATGAAAGTCCTGATGGACCTGAACCGACCACGGCTATTTTCCCGTTTACAGGTTCAGTGACAAACTCAAGTGCCGCTTCATCATAGGCGTCTTCCGGGGTGTTGTCTACAATGAATCTCTTCAGCCATCTGATTGCAATTGCCTCTCCCCTGTGGCCAAGGGCACACACTCCTTCGCATTTATGGGTACATATGCGGCCGCATACATTGGCAAGAGGATTGGTCTTGTAAAGCCATGACATAGCTTCCTTCATGTCCCCTTTCCATACACTTCTGATATATTCAGGGATATTCATGTGAGCCGGACATGTCTCGGTACAAATTCCGCACTCAACGCACCTGGCACTTTCCGCCAGGGCCTTTTCCAGTGAATAACCCTTCACAATCTCCATGAAGGAGTTCTTTCTTTCGACCGGCTCCATATCCATGGCATACCGCTCCAGATCCAGAAGTTCGGATACTTCATCACGAAGATATCCGGCTTTCCTTGAGTCACCGTGGATGCCCGTTGAATCAGGCATGAAGTAGAATGTGTCAGTATCCTTTGAAAGATGCAGATATTCCTTGCTCATTCCAAGGGAATCAGAAGGGCATATGTCAACACACAATGCACAGAAAGAGCATCTGCCGTAATCAAAGGCAGGCCTTTCATTCTTGTAGCCTTCCTTGTCCTCAAGCCCTTCGACTGAAAGCATCTCAATTGCATTCGTAGGACATATCCTGGAACATGTTCCACAGCCAAGGCACTTCTCCCAGTCGTTCTGGTGGAAGCCCCTGTATCTGTCGGAAGCCTCCCTCGGAACATCGAAGATATCCTTCTTCAATATCGTCACCGGTCTTTTTGCCAGGTATTTCCAAGCCTTTATTGGAGAAAATATACTTTTTTCCTTATTCATCCATTCACCTACCTGTCTATCTCAGGTGAGCAAACACCCATGGAATCCATCCAAAGGGATGCATCATCTATCCTGTAGCCTTTCAGATACTTTTCCACGCCCATCAGTCCCTGGGGATATGATGCGCCCCTGACTGCTATTCTGTAGGGCATTTCCTTCCCGTCAGAGACTATGAAGTATCCGTATTCTCCCCTGTTGGACTCAACAGCCGAATACACCATCCCTGCCGGGACAGTCCATCTGAGGGCATTTCCAGGAGCAACAGGAACCCTCACTTCACCTTCCTCAGGCATCTTCGCCAGCACCTGGCGGACTATTCCTATGCTCTGGTATATTTCCTTTACCTTTATGTTCAATCTTGTAAGGGCATCCGAGTACTCAGCTGTCGGGACTTCGAATTCCACCTGGTCATAACGTGCGTATGGCTTTACCTTCCTAAGGTCATTCTTTTTGCCTGTTGAACTCCTCATTCCGATTCCCGTGACTCCCAGTTCCCATACAACCTCTGCAGGCAGCAGGATGTTATCCTTCGCCCTTGCATGAATGACAGGATGCTTCAGTATCAGCTCCTCGAATTCAGGAATCCTCGATTCAAGCTCATCCATCTTCTCAAGGACCTTTTCAGCAAATCCTTCAGGTATGTCCTTCCTTACACCCCCCGGTACTATATACATGTGATATATTCTTGCACCGGTCAGCTCCTCGAACAAATCAAGAAGCAGATCCCTCTGCGCTATGGCCCAGTAAGTGGCTGTGTACATTCCCGTCGGTCCACC
Source organism: Bacillota bacterium (assembly GCA_036743175.1). Lineage (GTDB taxonomy): Bacteria > Bacillota > Clostridia > DUPQ01 > DUPQ01 > JAFGQE01. The sequence goes on from DAINQB010000006.1 coordinate 8,924, forward strand.
GATGAATCCAAGTCCCATCACATGGACTGCTATACGGGCCATTTCAAGGACTAGCATCCTGATCCAGTGGGCTTTTTCAGGGACTTCAATCCCAGCCAGGGCTTCGACACCCATTGCATATACCATCTCGTTTATATCGGGCTCGGGAACACATATACGGGGTATCAGGGCAAGATTTCCCATCCAGTGCCTTCTTTCCATCAGTTTCTCAAATCCCCTGTGGAGGAAACCTGGTGTGGGTCTTGCTGTATTTATGATGTCTCCGTCAACATACATATGCACGGAATAGTTACCATGCATACCGGGATGCTGCGGACCGAGGAATAGTTTAACTTCTCTCATCTTCAGTTCCTCCAATCCTTGATTTGAATACCCTGTCCCTGTCCCTCATGGGGAACTTTGAGTCAGAATAAGCCTGTGGATCAAAATCCTTCCTGAGAGGAGGTATTGCATCCCACCTTTCGAGGAACAGAGGTTTATACGAGTCTTCATTGCCCTTGAATTCAATGCCGAAGAACTCATGTACTTCACGCTCATAATATCGTGCACCGGGATAAATGTGGGTTATTGTATTGAAAACAGGTTCATTCCGGTCAATCCTTGCCCTAAGCTGGACATGAATACCTTCATTCCAGTTCATGAGGATATATACAAGCTCAAATTCACCGTCTTCAATCCAGTCGACACATGTAAGGATGCTGAGCTGGGCAAACCCGCTCGATTTCAGATATGCCAGTGCCCTGTGCACCTCTCCCGGTTCCACTATGCAGGCTATCTGCCTGTCAGCAGGAACCAGAATCTCCAATGGTTTCAATGTAACCCTGATCTCATCAATCAGCTTATTCATGGAATTCATCATGGATGATTACCTCCCCGAGTGATTCAAGCTGGTTCTTTTTATACCAGTCATAGTTCTCCTGGTAATGCCTCCATCCGTTGGCCTCACCCTTTTTTATCATTTCAATCAATGTATTGAATCCGTTCATTATTGCTTCCGGCCTTGGCATACATCCTGCAATGTACAGGTCCACCGGAAGATATTTATCAAGCTGGTTGATGGTTGCATACGAATCGTAGTATATGCCGCCGTTTATTGTGCATGACCCGAAACCGACAACATATCTGGGGCTGTTCATCTGCTCGTATGAGTATATGACCCTTCTGAGTGTCTTGGTACTGAGATAACCGGTTATCAGAAGTACGTCAGCCTGCCTGGGGGTTGCCATTGGTCCCATTCCAAGTCTTTCCATGTCAAATCTTGAGGTCATTGTCGGCGGCATTTCTATTGCCCCGCACCCTGTACAGTACCACTTCATCCAGATGGAATTGGCACTGAAGAAGTCTCCTATCTTTTCCCAGATATTTCTGGTGTCTTTGTTATCTAAAACCATATTGTCACTCCTAATCCGGTGAATATGACCACCAAACCCTGTATGATTGCCATGGCAAGCGGCACTCTGTAGAAATATTTGACTGCCTGGTCAATCTTGAATCTGGGCATTACACCTGAGATTATATTGGTAAATGTATAAAGGATTGCATATTTCAGCATGTACTCCCAGATTGTTGCTCCGCCTCCGAAGAACAGATTGATAATCAATGATACCTCTATGAAGGTCATGAACTCGTGGAGTATGAACATGAACCCAAGATGTTTTCCTCCGTATTCAACCATGGGGCCTGACGCAATTTCTGCAGGTGCAATGAATGAGTCAAAGGGCTTCTTACCAAGCATACCTAGCAAAGCGATGACCGCAACGATACCGCCAAGGGGCATCCTGAAGAAGTTCCATCCGAGGATTCCCATGCCCTGCTGCATTTCAGCCAGCTGGCCTACGGATGCAGAATCAAAGGCAAATATCATCGTAAAGATTACAACCATAAGCGGTATATCATATGCAAGCATGTTTGTAAGTGCCCTGCCCACGCCTATGCTAGCCCATGGATTACCTGATCCTGCGGCACTCATTGCCATTCCAAGCATACCAACCGCCAGAAGATATGATATGACGAATACATTGTCTGTGCCAGGAAAAGCCCTGAAGCCTGCAACCGGTATGAAAGTAACCGTCGCCATGATTCCGCCAAGAGCCATTATTACGCCAAAATCAAATACCCAGCCGTGGGATGTGGAATCCTTTCTGAGAGCCTTGAAGATGTCAAGGAACTGCTGATACCATCTTGCTCCGTATCTCTTTTGAAGTCTGGCAGTGACCTTTCTGTTGAGCCCTGTCAGCGTCGTCTGGAAAATGAATACAAGAAGCAACATCAAAAACGCATAAAGAAAATTCAATGCACCCATTACAGAACACCTCCCGCAATTATTACAATGAGCACCATTCCCATTACAAGAAGCACCGTACGTGCCGGCCTGATCCCAAAGAATGCGGATTCAGCCATATTGCCCAGTTCATTTATCTTTACAGCCGCCTTATGATAAAGTTTCATCGTATCCGGTGCTTTTTCATAAAGTCTTTCAAAAGGTGCATAGAAGCTGTGGCTGTAATGCAGCAGCTCCCTTGTATGTATGAACTCCGCGGATGTAAATGTATCCATGAGCTCTACCTTCCTGCTCTTTCTTCTTATTACGAACAACACAAAGGCTATTGCAAATCCGAATCCAAAGACGATGAATACCCTGAAAGCATCGAGGAATCCGTTGCTCGTAACTATTGTGTTTTCAGCCAAAGTCACCGGAAGCATTCCAAAGGCCGATTGAATCTCAACTACAACCCTAAGGAAAATATTGGGGAAAACACCTGTAAGAAGTGACAACAGCGTGAGTACAAGCATTGGGAACATCATGAAGAATCCAACTTCCTTCTTCTCAAGGTCCCTTGTAAATGTCTGTCCCAGGAACACAGCGCTGAGCGGCCTGAAGACGTAAAGGAATGAACCGATTGACCCGAAGAATGCAGTTGTTGCAAGGAAAAGAAGACCTTTGTCCGCCAGTCCCTGGAATATAAGCCACTTCGAAACAAAACCTCCCATGGGTGGTATACCGGCCATGGAAATTATAGCTATCAGATAAACGAGATATGTGACAGGCATCCTGTGGATCATTCCACCCATTTCACTCATTTTTGTGGTGCCTGTCCTGTAAGCCACGGCAGCTATCGAAAGAAATGCCGCAGCAGACGCAACCGCATGGTTCACTATGTGCATCATGCCACCTGCAAAACCAACCTGGTCAAGCATAAGTAGCCCAATCAATATATATCCGCCGTTTGCAACGGATGAATAAGCAAGGAGCTTCTTGGCGTCTTCTTGTTTTATTGCCATCAATGTACCTACGACTATACTTATGGCTCCAAGGGCCATCATAAAGTATATCGGTAGCGGTATACCTCTGAAACTTGCCATATCCTTGAATATTTCATATGCCGGGAATGCTGTAACACTGAGCAGTGCGACGAATGCACCCATTTTTACAAGACCGCCGGACAGAACCGGTGAAAAAGTATGGGGTGCGCTGCCATGTGCAGAAGGCAGCCATACATGGAATGGGAATATTCCTATCTTGGCCATTCCTGCGGCAATGAATGTAATGAATATTACAATGGCTCTTCCGGGATAGCCGGCAAGACCTTTGAATGCTTCATCTATTACAAATGTTCCCGTTGTTCCATATGCAAACATAATTGCAAAAAGGGTTGCCATGGATCCGATTGCACTGATTACATAATATACATATGCCGCCTGCCTTGATTTACCCATCTGTATGATGAATGCAGAGGACCATACAACCGTCTCCCAGAAAACAAACAGAGTAATGAAGTCCTTTGCAAAGAACACTCCGAGTGTACCTGCCATGGACAGCAGATAAAGGAAATTATATCCTGCCGGATAAATGAGCTTTTTCATCCAGAACGGGTTGAAGAACGCCGTCATGGAATATGCTGTCAGCATGACAAGTGAAAAATACCAGCCTGTCACAGTCAGATTGAAATTAAAGTACAGGAATGATATTTCACTGCCTATTGAGTTTCTCAGCAGAAATACGGTCACAAGGGCAAACATTGAGCCGGCCACGGTCATGAAGGCCCCTGCTTTGTCATTCACTTTTGAAACCAGATATGCCGCAATTGCAAAAGCAACTGAAACAATTATTACAAGGTTAAGGTTCATTGGTCCCCTCCCTTCTCCATTGTCAATGATATGGAAGGACCTTCATCTCCCAGAAGTCCTCCGCCGGGTGCTACCAGTTTACCGACTGAATCCGGAAGGAATCCTGAAAGTATTATCAAAAGCGTAACCAGTATCACAACAACTGTACCGGCCGGATTGAAAATCTTTTTTTCTCCTACGGACTGGTCTGCATCAGCCCACTCCCCTTCCTTTCCGGGAGCCCAGAGCTTTATAAGAATCCTTATGAAATATGCTCCTTCTATGATCGTTCCTGCCAGTACAACCGCAGGAACAAAGAACGTTCCCTGGTTGAGATATGCAGCAAGTACATTGAGCTTTGCATAGAAGCCGAATACAAGTGGAAGTCCGGTAAGTGAAAGTGCTGCAATTGTAAATGCCACACCTGCCGGCATGTTACGGACAAAAGCTCCGCCAAGCCCGACATAATCATCTGTTCCGTATTTTTCCTCCAGATTTCCTGCCGTTGAAAACATTATCATCTTACCTGCAGCATTGTTTATAATCACCAGTACTGCCGGGAAGACAAATCCTGTCGCAAACAAGGCTGCGGCAAGTCCCGATTGTGCAATGCTGGAGTATAGAAGCACCTGCCTCAGGGATTTGCTCCTGAATGCAGAGACCTGACCGGCAGCAAATGTCAGGAGTGCTATTACAATGATAATCACTCCCGCTGCAGTACCCGGGATAAGCACCTGTGAAAAAACTCTTCCGAACACCATAAGTGCGGCTGAGGAGTATACGGATGCAAACATGACGCCGGTCAAAGCATTGGAATTGCCAAGTACACCTCTGACCCATCCGGACATGGGAAGAATCTTCGCTTCGACAGCTATTCCTGCAAATATCAGGACCAGTGGAAGAACCATGGCCGCCTGACCTATCAATGCTGATTTCTCAGCCATTAGGCTCATATTCAGTGTTCCGGTCTGACCATATATCAGGATTAGGCCAAGAAGATAAAGCACGGAACCAATGGAGCCAATTACAAGATAATTGAATGACTGTTCAGGCTTCCTCCCCTCACTGCTCAGTATATATGCAGATATGGCAGTGATTTCCATGAATACAAACAGATTGAACATGTCACCCGTAAGAACCATACCATTCAGACCGGCAAGACCGGCAAGGATGACCGGAACATATTTTTCGGTCTTCCTGAATGCCACAGCCACCGCCGCAAGGGTAAGGACATTTACCAAAATCACACCAATGAAGGAAAAATCATCCAGTACCAGGCTTATTGCAAAAGGCAGTTTGAATCCACCGATTGCGGTTTCTCCTTTTTCAACAAAGAACACAAGGAATGCATTGGCGGCAACCCCAATGGCCAGAATCCATCCCTGCAGCTTCTTAAGTATCACTGCAATGAATGCCAGCCCAAGGGGTATTGCTATCAATAATACAGGATTAATCATCATGACTCACCTCCTGTTTCCGAAAGGTCATATGTTCCGTATTTCTTATGGATTTTGCGGGCAAAGACAAGTCCAAGGGCAGTAATTCCCAGCCCTATTACGATTGATGTAAGAACGAGTGCCTGTGCAACGGGATCAACGAACTTAAGAACATTGACCGGGTTGTCGGCAGACAGAATCGGTGCAGCACCGTCATTGACAAAACCCATCGCTATAATAAAAACATTGATACCGATTTCCATTACATTGATTCCTACAAGAATCTTTATGACATTCCTGGTGGACAATATTCCATAAAGACCGATTATTATCAGAAGAAGAGATGCAAACTTAATCATGCCTTTACCTCCTCATTGAACATATCAGCTACTATTCCCGTTATCTCAGATCCGACCTTCAGGCCAATTATTACATAGACAACCGGGATTATTCCAGCGCTTAACAGATTACCGACGGTACCGGTCGGAAGGAAGTTCACCAGGAAATATCCTGCGGCAAGCAGTCCTACTATACCGATTGCCACATAAAGTGTGCCTGCCAATCCCTCAGCAACCTTGAAACCCTTGACATTTGCCCTGAAGCTTTCATCTGCAAGGTATAACAGCAGGAATGATGATGCTATCATGCTTCCTCCCGGGAATCCTCCCCCAGGAGTCAGATGTCCATGGGTGAATATATAAATGCCTGTCACCAGCATCAGCGGGAACAGTATCCGGGCGGATGTCCTTAAAATAAATCCGCTTCCGCTTCTTTTTCTTCCCTTGTCCATTGTACCTGCCAGAAGTGATACACCCAGAGCTGCGAGGAACAATACAGTAACCTCTCCAAGTGTGTCGAATGATCTGTAATTAGCGATTACACTTGTGACCATATTGGCCGAACCAGTTTCAGCACCTGTTGTTTCACCAAAGACTACTTCATCCGTCTTACCGTTTACATCCTTTGAGATATAATGCGAAGCCGCCCCATCCTCCGGGAGGCTATCGTTGTAACCGAATAATCCGGTATTCAAAGATATTCCTATCAGCAGTACAATACCGAATGCAACCGCAAGAAGACCTGCAAAAATCTTTTTCATAATCCATCACCGGCCTTTCGCAGATTCCTTATGGAAGCCACAAAGATAAAAGTAACAAGACCTGATCCGATTACAGCCTCAGTGACCGCTACATCAGGTGCGCTGAGAAGAGCAAATCCTGCAACTGCAGTCATGCTGAGAGCGGACAGGAATATTATGGATGTAAGAAGTTTTCTGGAAATGACTGCGGTCAGTGCAAAGACTACAAGGAACACACTGATCCCGGCTTCCAGGATATCAAACCAATTCATTGTTCGTCCTCCTTCTTGTATAAATCCTCCAGTTCATCAACCACAGGGACACCATATGGTTTGACTCCGCTCCTGTAGGCAGAACGGATAAGGGTGGAACTTCCTACCGGATTCGTAGCCACAATGAAAAGCATTATCAGCAGTATCTTCAGTGTCCATTCCGGCCTTGCTGCAATAACCCCTGCAAGGGTCAGCATGGTCCCAAGGGTGGTGGCCTTGGTTCCGGCCTGAGCCCTTGTATACAAGTCAGGCATCCTCAGAAGACCCAGTCCGCCTGTTGCGTAGAATATTCCGCCTGCAATAATTAGAATATAAGAGAGTGTATTCATTTCTTCCCCTCCATGAATCTTGCAAAGACTATTGTCTCAAGGAATGCCAGCACTGCAAATACAAGAGCAATGTCAAGATACATTGCATCCCCCTTCAATGCTGCTATGACTGCAAGAAGTCCTGTAATTATTATGTTGATCATATCAAGGGAAATTACCCTGTCAAAGGCCGTTGGACCGACAGCAAGTCTTATAGCTGCAAAAACCAACCCCAGACCAAGAAGAACAAAGAATATTATCTGAAGAATCATAATGACATCCTCCCCAGGATTTTTTCGAATCTGCCTGAGATTCTCTTCCCATAATCCGATGTCCCGCTTCCCTTTACGTCAATCCAGTGTACATATATGGAATCATCCTCTGCGTCCACAGATATGGTTCCGGGAGTGAGTGTAATTGAATTGGCCAGTACAAGCTTACCGAAGTCCGTCCGAAGGCCTGTCATGACCTTTACAAAACCGGGATTGATCGGCAGCTTTGGATTAAGAACCCTTAGCAGCACATCAATGTTTGCCTTGACGAGTTCAAGGATGAATACAGGTATGTACGCAACAATGAACAGCAGCAGGGCAAAGGGTGTCTTCCATGTAAGTTCCAGCCTCAGCAATTTCCATAGCAATGCGGCAAGCAATGCTGATACGACCGCTCCCAGAATCAATTCCGGAATCTTCGTACCGGCCAGCAGAACCCACACGACAAAGCAAACAATGAAATTGGAAATATACTTCTTCACGAGTGTTCCCCTCCTAAAATTTGTCTGTTTGAAAGCCATTTATATCAACATATTTTAATATTTGAATATGTTAATGTAAGATTATCACTTTGTTAAAAGCCTGTCAATCAATAAGTGCAAACATCTCTTCTTTTGTATTATGTCTTTCAACGAGCGGTAGTTATTGGGGTTTCTGTCCCTGAATGCTATTGCGATTGCCATAGATTCCGGGCCTTATCCAGGACAAGCCTGACACTGCGGGTATCACACAGGATTATTTCATAGATTCCGTTTCTGTTCGCTGTTTCAATGCCTGTCCTGATGTATTTCTCCGCATGAACATTATACACCCCGTTACGATAAAATATACCAAATCCTTCACTTGTCTTAAAATACTCTGATTCGGTTTCACCGTCCGTTACAAGAAGAGGAATCGATATCTTCAATGAGTCCATATTCCCCCGAACCTTATAAGTAACTCCACTTTCCGTTATGTCATATTCCTCTTCGATATACAAACCATCATCAAGAGAATATGTCAGTATGAAGGCAACCCGGTTTCCGGTTTCCTCAAGCACTGTCGTCTTTGTGGTTATTCTGGATGAATCATAACCTGCGAGTGACATATCCTCCCCTGACTTCCCCTTCCAGACAGGTCCGATTGCAGCATATACAGGACTGGGTTGATCCAAGCCATAGGAGTATGTGGGAGTTCCCGTAAATGATCCTGACAATGCCGTCTCAGGCATGATTCCGGCTTTATGAAGACGTCCTAAGCCTGTTGCTTCCTTTTCAGGATCAGCCCCTTTATCAATTTCCAGATGATAACCTTTGCAGGTTGCAAAGATTTTATGGAAACCGTCTGAAGTCTCAAATATATATCCACCGTTTTCCGCTGGAGTCGTTCTTTGCACGATATTTCCATTCTTCAGGGACTGGGTATATGCAGTTCCTAGCAAACTCGCCAGAAGCATCCCATAAACAGTGTAAATTCCACCGCTGTCAATGCCATGACCCATTTCAGGATGGAATCCCTGCCGTATATGCCTTGGGGGATTCATTCCAAGCCATGGCTCCATCGATGCAACAGCATTCATTGCTCCATTTTTATAAACACCTGCCCTGGTGAAATTTCCTCTGTCAGTCTCCTCACTGCACATCATTTCAAAGAAGGAGGCAAGCTGTGCGTCCATGCACAGGAATTGATTTGTCCTGCCTCCGAAGGGCATCTGCCCTGTCACTGACTGCATCATAAGCGATGCCAGGGCACCTTTGTGGCAGAGTTCCCGTACTTTCCCGGCATTTGTACCATCAGCTCCGGATCTAAGTGCATAAAGAAGCTGCTGCCTGGTCACAAGATCGTAGGACAACGGCGCCCCCGGCTCAAGGAACATTCCGTTATGATCGAATTTATCAATGAGTACCATAGCCCATTTATCAAAGAAATCCCTGTCACCTCCGAGTCCCGCATCAATCCTGGATGCCTCCGATGCAATTGCAAATGCCACACAGTTATAGTGGTTGTCAAAGAAATGGAACCCATATTTCTTCCATGAAATGCCTTCCCATGGACCATCGATGTCCTTTCCTATGCCAATGTCTTTAAGCCCCTTGTATGCAAAGACCAGTTCCTTTACCCAGAACTCTGAATACAGCTCAGGTTCGAATTCATTCAGGAGAATATTCATCAGGTATTCATAGGTCAGTAAAAGAGAATCTGCATAATCCGTCATTCTTCCATGCATAATAAGCTGGCCAAGCGCCCCGCAGAACCTTGCAGCAGCATGGTATAGATATCTTTCAAGGGCCCTTCCCCTGTATTCAACGCCTCCACCGCAGAAAGGATCCTTTATTGATCCATCCTTATGCAAAACACCCATGTCCATGAAACTTCGCATTACCGATTCTGCATAGTCCAGGTATATGACTGAGTCCTTGTGACATTCACTATCATAAGCATTCTCAATGATTTCACAGAACCGATGACTTCCGGGCTGCATAATTGGTTCCCCCTGGCAGAATTCCATTTGACATCTTGAATTATACCAGTTTCCCATTGCCCTAAAAAGCTTGAACTGATAGAATCATAACGGATTGAAACGGAGTTTTTATGAAATACAACAAAGATATATTCAGGTCATTCCTATCCTACTACAGACCCAACATGAGACTATTCATAATAGATATGAGCTGTGCATTCCTCATGGCACTGATTGACCTACTGTTTCCCATGGTATCGCGGCATATCCTCGGAACCATCATCCCGTCCGGAGAAATCCGCCCCCTTGTTATATTCGGGATCGGTCTTCTCCTTCTTTATGGAATACATGCATTGCTGAATTACGTGGTCAACTACTGGGGACATGTCGTCGGTACCAGGATGGAAGCCGCCATGAGAAGCGACCTTTTCGTCCATCTGCAAAAGCTCTCCTTTAAATTCTATGACAACAACAGAACCGGTCAATTGATGTCCAGGATGGTCAACGACTTAAATGAAATCAGCGAGCTTGCACACCATGGTCCTGAGGACCTTTTTCTTTCAGGTGTTATGATAATAGGAGCAACCACCTATCTTTCTTTCATAAACTGGCGTCTTTCCCTGATGCTTGTTGCCATAAGCGTGATACTCTTTGTGTTCGGTCTTAAGAAAAGGAAAAAGATGTCCGATGCTTTCAGAACCGTAAGAGAGAAGATAGCCGATGTAAATGCAAACCTTGAAAACAGCATCTCCGGAATACGGGTTGCCAAGTCCTTTACAAACGAACCCTATGAAGTGCAGAAGTTCAATGATGGCAATGAAAAGTTCAAACTTTCGAGAGGCGAATCTTATAAAAGGATGGCTGAGTTCCTGACCGGAATAAGCTTCATCTCCAATCTGATGAACCTGGCAATCCTTATGTACGGTGGATATCTGGTCTATACAAATGCCATAACTCCGGCCGATCTGGTTGCCTTCCTTCTTTATGTTGGTCTCATACTGACACCAATAAGACGACTCACTAACTTCATACAGCAGTTTGAAATGGGAATGACAGGCTTCAAGCGATTCCATGAAATTATGTCTGAGGAACCGGAAATCAAGGATGAAGAAGGTGCCGTTGAGATAAGCGATGTAAAGGGTCATATAATCTTCAGGGACATTACCTTTTCCTATGACAACCATGAGCATGTACTCAAGAACCTTACACTTGAAATTAATCCAGGCGAAACCCTTGCAATCGCGGGTCCATCGGGCGGTGGGAAAACCACCCTTTGCAATCTGATACCCAGATTCTATGAGATAGAGTCCGGTGAAATACTGCTTGATGGAATGAATATCAACGATATAACACTGGAATCACTGCGCAGGAACATAGGCATGGTCCAGCAGGATGTATTCCTGTATGCCGGAACAATCGGTGAGAACATTCGCTACGGCAAGCCTGATGCAACAGAAGAGGAAATGATTGCAGCGGCAAGGAAAGCCAGGATACATGATTTCATAGATGGACTCCCTGATAAATACAATACATATGTGGGAGAACGCGGAATCAGGCTTTCCGGCGGTCAGAAACAAAGGGTTTCAATAGCAAGGGTCTTCCTTAAGAACCCACCTGTACTGATCCTTGATGAGGCCACCAGTTCCCTTGATACAAAAACCGAAAAGGAAATCCAGCATTCCCTGGAAGAGCTTGCAAAAGGGCGCACAACCCTGATTATCGCCCACAGGCTGTCAACCATAAGGAATGCTTCCAGGATTCTTGTAATAACCAAGGACGGCATTGCAGAACAGGGCACCCACGAGGAACTGATGGCTGTAAAAGGTATCTACTCAGATCTCCATGATGGAATAATTTAGGATTGCTCAAATAAAACTGAGTATGGTTCATTTATTTTAGATAAATAGCGGAGGTACATTATGAAGAAGATCTTTATCACATTACTGGCAGTAGTTTTGCTGATGTTTATGGGTACGGTTGCCGTCGCAGATGCGGACAGGCAATTCTCTGAGGACACATCATATTTCGGCGGTGGACTTACTGACAGCATAGTAACTGCAAACAGCAGCATTTCCGCAGGCTCATCCTCAGTGACAATTTCATGTTATACGAGCGCTAATGAAATGTATGACGTAATGCTTTATGAAATGGAACTGCAGAAATATGTAAACGGCCAGTGGACCCGGGTCTCCATCTATTATGACACAGATTACAATACAGACTACATATATGGCAGTGAAAGTGTATCTGTATCTGAGGGAACATACCGTGTACATACATATCATTACATACAAAAAGGTTCCTATGATGACGAAACCTACACGACCAGTCAGTCGGTTACAGTGCCGTAATATTCCTGCATCATTCCGGAGATTAGTCTTATCAAATCCGTATTGTTGGTTCCCTTGTAATTTCTCTGACCCTTGATGACGACATATATGTCATCAAGGAAGAATGCTGCAGTGAATCCGTAATTGCTTTCCTTGAAAAGGTAGAAGCTTACATCTTCCTCCCGGACTATTTCATGGTCATAGAAGAGTATACGGTAACTCAAAGGATCATAGTCATCCCTTACCGCATATTCTATTGTGAAACTTGCAAAGTCGGTGATACTGAAAACTACGGCAGTTGTATATCCGTTTGAATGGGTCATGTAGATGTATTTTGTTGCGGCATATCCCTCAGGAAGTATGGTAGGAATAAGAATGAATGCACCGGGGTTATCCTTAAGCAGCTGCTCTTTTGTTTCATAATCCTTCCAGGTCAGGTACGTAGGTTCCCTGTCTTCAATGCGCTTTATCATTGGAAATCCTGCAAAGAATCTTTTCACTGCTATACCATAGGTAATGTCACCGGAAATCAATGGTTTGAATGAACTGAGAAAAACAGCGCAAAGGAATAAGAATGCCAGAACAGGGACCAGGAGAGCAAGTATGATGCGCTTTTTCCTCCGTCTTACAATAAAACCGGTCTCAATGTTCACCTGTTTCTCAATCATTCTTGTTTTGAAGGCATCGAAATCAAATGAAATATCAGGATCTGACACTTCATGCTTTTTTATACCGGACTCTTCGTGAAAACCTTTTTCAGCTTTACTGCAAATCTTTTTCATATTTTGTTTTGAAATAAGCAGATTGCACCCGTCCGGCAGTTCCCCTATTTTTAACGGGAGAGGCACCGACACTCCTCTACGAGACATGAGGATTCTGTGTATCTCCAAATTCAATGTTCTTTTGAATAAATCTTTTATTTTCTTATCTGAAATACTGCTGTTTACTTCAGCAAGCACCTTGGAAACGACTGATTCCAATATGAATCTTGAAACTTCCCTGCCAAATATGGAAACAAGACATTTCCATGCCTCAGGATAAACCTTTTCTACCAAGGCAAATACCCGGTCAATGGGACCCATTGTACTTCTATCTTCCATATACTTTCAGATTTCTTACAGTGTTTTCCAGGAATCCTTCAAATACATTGTGATACTCTATAAGGAACTGCACATCCCTGATTTTAAACATAGCATTATACATTTTGGAAGAATGCCGGTATACATCAACTGATATGTCATCAACTTCAATGACTTCATGTGAAGAATTAGGAAACGACCAGACATGGCTTTGATCCACTTCAGGATTTTCAAAACGCCCCTCGATGGCATACATGCTGTTTATTTCTTTGTTTTCATACATTATGTAAATTGAATTTCCCCATAGTTCCCGCGTCAGAACAATGCTGTGCAGTTCAAAACCCGGTTCAACATATTCAGGCTTGAAATAGTCTATTATCGGGTTGCTGCCAAGGAACTCAAAGTATGAATAATATGTGTCAACGGACCTTTCAGCAGGTGCCGAATAATCAATGCTTTCCTGTATTTCATCTATCTGAAAATCCGTGCCAAGGTTTCTGATGGCATCAAGGAAATTAAAGTTGCCTGCAACTATTTCATCGACGGATGTGAGGAGTATCAGGAAGGTAAATGCCAGGACCAGGATTGATACAGTCATAACGGAAAGTTTGGTCCATCTGCGTTTTTGTTCCCTCTTTTGTCTGGTCCGGTTCAGGTGGTCAATAAGGAGGCCGTTCCAGTCAGGCTCAGCAATGTCCACTCCCTGCGCTACCCTGTCAGCAGCCATTGATTCCCTTATTAACTTTTTGACTCTTCTACCATTTGTCACCACAGCCAGCCTCTTCCATCATTGCCCTGAGTTTTTCCAGAGCCTTGTTCTTCCAATAGTAAATATTCCTTTGTTTTTCTCCTGTCATCCTTGAAATGTCGGCCAATGAAAACCTTTCATACAGGTTCAAGTATAATATCATTTTACCTGGATTTTCAAGTTCCTCGAAAAAATTAACAAGTTTTTCCATGCACAGTTCTTTTTCCGGGTTGTTCATGGCAGATCTTATTTCCATGTAGTCGAAAAAGGAATTATCTATTGATATTGTTGTTCCTGTTTCCCTGAAATATGTCATGATACTGTTTTTCAGAATCTTTGTAATCATCTTTTTATATTTTTTCTCGTCAGGTGGATACAGATATTTGTCCATGATCACAAGGAATGCATCGTGCACCAAATCCTGTGAAAGCCTGTCATTGCCGATATAAGTGGAAACGTAATTACACAACTGCGTATAATTGCAGATGTAATAATTTTTCAATACCTCATATACTTCATTTGCCATGTTGCTCCACTCATCCGGTTTTCCCTGAAATTATATCATTTAATCAATTGCCCATGCAATTATCCAATAGGTGCAATCATCCGGAGGCCTTTACTGCCAAGTGTGCCTTCATTAGTTTTTCCCATGCAGCGGCTAAATTTCTTTTGCTGAAGTTGATATTACCGCCGTACACGAACACAATCTGTTTGTTCCTTATGATTTTGATAATATTTTTCTTGCTCATATTACTTTCTCCATCAGTTTGCAGCCAGCATGGCAGGCAATGTTACCTTGTAACTGTATCCAAAAAGTTTAAGTCCAAGATATATTCTTCTGTGTCTGAGAGCAGTCTTGATAATAAGACGTTCATACCCCATCAGCGGCCCATCTACGATTTTTATCCTGCCGTCAACTATTTTAATCCTGGATTCCGGTATGGCATTTTCCGGGAAATGAACTGCCATATCAAGCAGCCTGATGATATTCACGTCTGTGACTGATACAGGCATATGTCCGCTGCTTACAAAGCCGATTACATCGCAAAGTTCCCTGATGCGGAGGTACTTGTTCAAGTCAAGGGAACCCCTGATGAATATATACCCCTGGAACATTGGTCTGGT
>DAINQB010000006.1:24218-31904 GCA_036743175.1 Bacillota bacterium
TGTTTGAAATCAGCCTTATTTTTCCCGTTCTTCCAGTGTCTTGATATAATCCACAGCCTGGTTCCATTTGAATGCAGACGCCCTGTTCTTTGGATAAAAGCGGAATCTGACAAAATCACCTTTGTAGTAGAAATCAAAGATACAGTTGAGCTGTATGGTATTTCCGAAAATATCATTTATGAAGAAAGTCCTGTTCAGCTTATCAGACTTGAAAACAAGCCTGTCCCTGTGAAGTTCCAGTTCCCCGTCTGCCACCGCACAGGGTTTCCCCTTTTCATTTTCAGAGAACAGCCTGGTTCCGGCATCCTTGTATATGAACTGATTTTCATCAACCATTTCCCTGAATCTCTGTTCCTGCCAGTCACCCCACTCCTGTGGATTGTCGAACTTCCTTCCTTCATTCACAAAGAACCCGTAATTGTCAATTGTATGGGAAAGACCACAGTTCATACATTTGAACTCGTCCCGGTTGCTCTCAAGGGTGCCTACTTTATGACATTCCGGACATATATACAGATAATTCTCAAGATACTGGGCAGGATTCTTGGAACGATAATAATGCATATGTTCCTTCTGCCAGTCATACTCGTTGTATTGTATTGCCTGGTTCATTTCATTGTATATCTCATCGAGGCTTTTTTCCTTTACTTCATCAGCAGTGAACAGCACATCATAATGAAGCTCAAGGACTCCCCTCCTGCCTCTGACTGACCACCTTGGCCTTGACAGATAACCGCCTTTCATTATGCAGACAACAACAGGTACCTTCAGCAGTTTCACGAACTTGGCGGTTGAGTAAAGTATGTCAATGGTTCTGCCGTTCCATGTTCTGTTTGCCTCGGGATACACACCGACCACATGACCCTGTTTCAGCGCCTTGACGGAAAGCTTTATGGTCTTCATGTCTGATACGGCTTTTTTCTTCGGGATTGCACCGACAAGATATGTGAGGAGGAATGCAACAGCTTTGTTTCTGAAAAGGCTGTCACTTGCAATGAATCTGGTGCCGTATCTGAGGTATGATCCGGCAATGAAAGGATCCCAGTTCAGACAGTGATTGCCAACAAGCAGATATGGCGCCTTCAGCTTCCTGACCTTCTCATTGAAGGGCTTTATATTGTATGCGAGCCTCAGCCAGACGGCCAGGGTCCCCCTCAACAAGGTCATGAATATAGCAATTACAACATCCTTCAAATTCTTACTCCTCGATGCGTATTATACCATCATTTGGATGGCTGGCTGTTTCATTGATAAAAAATACTTACAATGAGTGATGAAAAAAAAGACCATTGACTTCCTTATTTCTCATTGACGCACATTTACCGCAGCATTATAATGGGAGCACAAATTAATAGAAAGCATTGATGTTCCGGCCCACGGGTCGGATTAAAAGGGAACCGGGTGTGAATCCCGGACGGTCCCGCCGCTGTATTGGGGAGGTTGCCCATATTCCACTGGTTGATACCGGGAAGGAGGATGCAACTGATGATCCGGAGTCAGAAGACCTGCGTCAGTGTCACACTGGTAACTCTACGAGGCATAGAGGGTGTATGATCAAACATTATACCCGGACCTCATGTCCGGTTTTTTTATTACCTGGTTTCTATTAATGAAAAACATTATAAGGAAGGTAAGAAATGAAAAGAAAAACAACAATTGCTTTGGCTATTATGATGGCCCTGGCACTGGTACTGGCAGGTTGTGCACAACAGGAGACCGAATCTACCCCGTCGTCCTCCCCGGCTCCAACTCCCATAGGAACACCATTGGTTCAGCCTACACCTGCAGACCCCTCCTACACTGTAACGGATTCACAGGGAAACGAGATTACCCTGGCTGATGTTCCTGGTAAAATCATCTCCATAGCTCCGAACATAACGGAAATAGTGTTTGCACTGGGAGCAGAGGATAAACTTCTGGCCCGAACGGACTGGTGCAATTATCCTGCAGAGGTTTTTGACTATGAATCCGTGGGAAACATAGACCAGCCTGATGTAGAAAAAATAATATCCCTGGACCCCGATGTGGTATTGCTTTCTGAGATGACATCCAAGGAACTTGCACTTCAGATCAAGGATGCCGGGATACCCATCTTTGTTGTTGACAACGAAGAGACTTTCGAAGGTGCATACACATGCATAGAAATGGTCGGATCTGTCCTCGGAATGGATGAAGAGGCTGATTCAATTGTCGAAGACATGAAATCCAGGATAAAGGCGGTCATGGACAAGGTGGCTGATGCACAAAGCAAAACAGTATACTATGTCATGGGATATGGTGAATACGGAGATTTCACAGCAGGAAAAGGGACATTCATCAGCGAAATGATCAACAGCTGCAATGCAGTCAATGTTGCGGATGACACAGATGGCTGGAGTTACAGTGTTGAAAAGCTTGTAGAGCACAATCCTGATGTTCTCCTTCTTTCGACCTGGGCTCCTGCAGACGGACTCAAGACGGCCAATGGATACAAGGATCTTACAGCTGTCAAGAACGACATGGTGTTCACACTCGATGATGATTCACTTCAAAGGCTTGGTCCACGTATTGCAGATGCCTTTGAAGCAATGGCGGCTGCAATTCACCCTGAATTGTTTGAATGATTGAAATGAGGTAGAGGTTTGAAGAAAAAGGCGGATGTCTGGATATATATTTTCCTGTTTGCATCACTTCTTGCGGCTATGGTTTTCTCTGCCGGCAAAGGTTCTGCAGACATCGGGTTCATGGACAGCATGAAGATTCTACTTTCAAGGCTGCCTGTGATTGGAAAGGCCATTGATATAAACAACCTGCCAGACACATATTCCACCATAATTTTTTCACTCCGTCTGCCTCGCATACTGACTGCTGTCCTCTGCGGAACAGGGCTTTCCATATGCGGGGTCCTGTTCCAGGGCATGTTCAGAAACCCGATGGCCGACCCTTATGTTCTTGGGATATCCTCAGGGGCTGTTCTCGGAGCAGCAATTGCTTTTGTAATCGGCACACAGGCATCACTTTTCAACTTCGGTCTTGTACCTCTCTTTGCCTTTGCAGGTGCCATAATTGCAACAACCGTGGTTTATCTGATCGCCCAGAAGAAGGGACACCTGTCAACAAATATTTTAATTTTGTCCGGAATAGCAATAGGCTTTCTATGCTCTTCACTGATTTCCCTTATCATCATTGCCTCAAGGGAACAGGCCCAGCGTATTATATTCTGGACATTGGGAAGCATGACCGGTTCAAGCTGGAATACAGTACTGGTCATGCTCCCGTTTATTTTAATCGGTTCCCTGGTTCTTCTGCTGAATGCAGGAAACCTTAACATTCTTTCAACGGGAGATGAAACTGCAGTATCACTTGGAATCAATGCATCGTCACTAAAAAAACTTCTTCTTGTCGTCGCTTCACTTGTAACCGCTGTAAGTGTCTGCTTCTGCGGCACCATAGGGTTTGTAGGCCTTATCATCCCCCATGCTGTCAGATTCATCACAGGTCCTGACCACAGGAGGCTTATGCCTATATCGGCCCTGGCCGGAGCACTTTTCCTGCTGTTATGCGATACTGCTGCAAGGACATTGTTTGCACCCCAGGAGATACCGATAGGTGTAATCACTTCACTGCTTGGAGTGCCCTTCTTCATATCCCTTCTTGTAAGAAGCAAAAGGAGAGCCGTAATATGAAAATCATGGAAATAAGGGATCTCCATTACTCATACGGTCCTCTAAGTGTTCTGAAGGGTGTGGACATGGATTTCTACAAAGGTACATTCTATGGGATACTGGGACCCAATGGATGCGGCAAAAGCACCCTTTTAAAGAATCTGTATGGATATCTGAAACCTTCAAAGGGGAGCATAACCCTTTCGGGTAAAAACATAAGGAACATGAATCCCCGGGAACGGGCAAGGAACATAGCATATGTACCCCAGGATTCCCATGTCGGGTTTGATTTTTCAGTCCTTGATGTTATAGCGATGGGGCGAAATCCCTATCATTCCGCCCTTGACAACCTTGGCAGTGCCGACATCGCACAGATAGAAAAGGCCATGCGGGAAACCAGCACGGAACATCTGAGAAACAAAAGCATAAACGAACTGTCAGGCGGGGAAAAACAAAGGGCACTTATTGCCAGAGCCTTCGCACAGGATTCCGATATCATACTGATGGATGAACCTGTATCAATGCTTGACATCAACCATCAGATAGAAATCATGGATCTTGCCCGTAATCTTGCCGACAAGATGAACAAGACCATTGTGTGTGTAATGCATGACCTGAATCTGGCTGCACAATACACGCAGCATATATTCCTGATGAAGGATGGGGTCGTAGTGGGAGCAGGTATACCTGACGAAGTCCTGGATGCCGGTATAATCAAGGATGTCTATGGAGCCGAAGTATATGTGGAAAGCAATGAAACAACAAAATCAAGAATAGTGATTCCTTTGTCACGGAGGAACAATTCTCTCTAATTCATATGTAATTCCGAAATTGTAGTCAGCAGCAAAAATCTGTTTTATATCAACTGACTCTATTGTAAGTGTTTCCATTCCATTGTTCTTTGTTATGACTGAGCCCGGAGGAAGCCATGTCGGCATTGAAACCAACTGCCCGATACCAAGGATATATTCCCCTGCAATACCCGAACTTTCCGAAAAAGCCTCAATCCTGTACACTTCCGATACAAGAGGTGCACCGGAAACATCAAGGATATCATTCAACTGCTGACTGGACTGGTCGGGTCTTGTTATTTCTGATGTCTGAAAGGTGCATATGGCCTCGGAAGGTATGGCGATTTCCAGATAAGAGTTGCCACCCGCCTCCGGATCATCAACTTCCCCCTGTTCTGCCTCTATGTATCTGTCAAGACAAAGCAAGAGCCTCCAACCCCAGCCGGTGGTTGAATTATCCTGGATTGTGAGAGTATGGCTTCCTTCAAATTCCATATTGTTTCCAATGTTTATTGTGTTCCCGTTAACAGAAGCCAATGGGACCGTCAGAATGCCAAACGTCGGCAGAATATCCCTGTTCACTATGATTTCATAGGTTCTGATGTCTCCGTTTTCTGCTTCAACCACCAGCTCGAGAACGTTCTGTCCAGGCTGCAGGGAAACCGGGTTGCTCCATACACCTTGCTGAAGGGCTGTTCCCTCAAGCGTCATTTCAGCACTGCTCTCCTCTGTCACTGCCCTGATACTTATGGATGATATGTTGTCGGCAAGATTCACTTCATAGTTCTGCGTCGTTCCTACGAACTGAGGTGCGATGATTCCTGTGTTTGTCTCCAAAGATGTAAGATAATTGTTGTCTGACAATGAAGCCCCTCCGTCATTGTCCTCAATAATGACGGTACAGCTTTTATAGTAACCGTTTGCCGGGTCATCCAATGTATACTGACCGGAAAGGGTTATGGTAAATTCTTCATTTGCTTCTCCTATTGCATCATCAGTTATTGGAACCTGCAAACTGTCCTGAAGGAACATTGTCATGGTCTTTGTGCCCTGCACGGCTGTATAGTCCTGTCCTGCAAGGGCAGTCAGGTCGGATGTGGCATAATTCGCGGTAATCAGCCATAGGCTGGTCCTTTTACGCATGATGAGTATCTCTGCTGTCTGGCAGCCTTCTGACACCGTATATACAGGATATGGGAAATATATGAAGTCCCCTGCTGCCATGACCGTATCCGTTCTGACAGGGACAGGCAGTGAATCAAGCAATGGGACCGATGATATAATGAGCCCAATCACAATGCAAATCAATACGCGAAGGAATTTTGCATGTAACCCCCTTATCAATTTCTTCCCCTTCCTTTTATGATTGCAACCATGATTAAAGAAATTACCAAGGCACCAATTACACCGGCTGAACCAAGTATGATCTCCCTCTTCCCTATGACAACATAATCGCTTTCCCACGCGCTGGAATCTTCTTCTTTTTTAATGTAGCTTTCTTTTATGACTTCCCTGATGGTCCTGTCGTCCATTCCGAAATTGTATGAGGCATGGTCATGCAGTATATCCGCGGACAATACCTTTACATCTATTTGATATGAACCTGAAGTGAGAATGTCGGCATCCACAGGAACTGCAGCCCATGATGATGTGTCCCTATAGAATATGTCCAGTTTCATTTTTCCTGAACCAAGCTCTCTTTCTTCATCGTCCCGGATGGAATATTCCAGAATGGGAAATCCGTATCTACTGCCTGCGTTGCCAATGGGCACCATTATATATGGACCGCCGTTTGAACTGTCTGAAATAAATTCAACTTCATCACCAAAAAAGAATGCCGGTTCCCCTTCTTTTCCAACTTTAAGAACAATTGCAACGGTACTCGTATGATTTGTATCTATTTTCAGTGTTATTCCACTGCTGTCCAGGGCAGTGTCCGTTGAGTATGCATAGAGAGCTAGTATTGCAGTATATGTGCCGTCGGGAATATCATCGGGAACATTGAAGCCTAGGGAGAATTTGCCGGTCTGTCCACCTGCCAGCTCCACAGGTGTGTGATTTGTTTCAAACCATCCAGCCGTCTCATCATATACAAAGTTTTCAGGTGTCATGATTTCATTGCCACCGTTGACAGCAGTCTGTGAATCATAAACAAGTACATGGTTCAGCAATGTATCCTCTGCTGTATTTTCCAATTCAAATTCAATCACTCCATGCATTCCCTGGACAGCATCCATTTCTATGTAATTGTTTCTTCCCTCGTGCCTGAGAGTGAATATGTAATCCCCTGCAACTGCCTTTGCAGCAATACCAATTGAATTGATGAAAATATAAATTGGAATCAATATAAATAAAATTTTTCTCATTGAACATTACCTCCGGGGCTGCCCTGCAACCGGGCAGCCCCCTTTCCTGCGCCTTTACAGACCAAATGGATCATGAAGCCGGATTACAGGATGCGCTGTATGTTATCCCTGCAGTGTATGTTCCTTCGAACACCTGCACCCTGTCGCTGCTTCCAATCGTCAGGTCGTCAAAACGTCCTCCGGCTGAAGCGGATGAATCCACCTTGCTGCCCTCGGGAAGCCACTCATCAACGGTAATCGTATAGTTGAGGTCAAAATAGTAAATGCCTGCACCATAACCCGGTGCTACTGTAATAAGATTTACCGTATCTGTAGCTGTTGTTGAACAATTTGGTGTTGAAACCGGCAGTGGATTCCCAAGGAACAGTACATTTGCCGCAGCTATTGTTTCTCCCACTCCGCCTGTTCCCGGAACAAGAGTGTGGGTTGAATCATCCGTTATTCCGTCAACGCTGTTGTCAATGTCAAAGGACAGCCAGTCTCCTGCTGCAACGAATACATCCATGTCAGCCAGGCCTGCATCAGTCGGATCATCGATTCCCTCTGAATAGAAATCAGTGATGGCAATACTGAATTTCCAGCCGGAATTGGTTCCTGTTTCGTCAGTCAGAAAGACATCATTATTGCTCCCGGTGAATACAATGTCATTGCCTGCCGATATCGTTCCGGAATTTGCACCCGCACTAAAAACGGGTTCCGAAGGGACACTGGCTGTCACATTCGATGCTCCCTGGATTGAAAAGCTTTCCTCAACTGCCAGGACGCCTGTGCCCATGGCAAAGACCAGCATTGCCGTCACCATAAGACAAATTGAGTTCCTGAGTTTTTTTCCCATGTAGTAATACCTCCAATAATCAGTTAGAATCCTGCGGCCGCATGAACTCA
>DAINQB010000006.1:32004-33813 GCA_036743175.1 Bacillota bacterium
CCGTCTTTTCCAAAAGCTGCATCCTTGATATGTATATAGTCAAAATGTCCTCTGATACCTTTGAAGAATGTCTCCGGATCATCTCCATGGGAAACAACGTTTCCAGTGTCATATAAGAGAACAAGATTGGGACTGTCAACCTCAGCCTTCAGTTCAAGCATATTCTCAGGCGAGAATCCTCCCCAGCCTTCACAATTCTCATGGGCAAGCAGTATCCCTTCGTCCTCTGCTATCTTAACCAGTTCCTTATATCTCCTGATTGCTTCCTTCCTGGTAAATACAAGATCATCACGGTCAGGTACCCAGGTCATTGTCCTTATATATTTTGTTCCGAGGATGTTCATCCTTTTGGCTGCTACCTTAAGGTCGTTTACATCAATGGAAAAATCTCCCCTGATGCTCCTACTCCAGTTCCCGATTGCCGAACTGAAACCGGAAACTGTCATCCCGGCTTCATCCAAAGCCCTTCTGACTTCATCGAAAGCTTCATCCGTAAAATTCGTGGTCGATGCATTCACTCCATTATGGAGCCTCAGTTCAAGAGCAGACCATCCCAGTTCCTTATGTGCCCTGACCTGCGTCCTTATATCCTTGCCCGCTTCATCGCTAATACCGGTTATTATCATGTCATTCCTCCGTATTTTTCATATTCCTAATTTCAGAAAGGGCTCCGTCGGACCACAATCTTTCAAGATTATATTTTTCCCTGGCCTTCTCACTGAAGATATTGACAACCAGAAAACCATAATCAAGAAGTATCCATTCCGTGGAACGATAACCTTCCTTTGATACCATCGGTATATTAAGCTCCTCCATCAGATCCTGTACCTCGTCGGCCAGTGATTTTCTGTGTCTGTCGCTTGTACCCGTACAAATAATAAAATAGTCAGTAAGGGTCGTTACCCTGCTGACGTCAATTGAAATAATTCCAAGCCCCTTCTTTTCATCCAGAAGGTTCATTGTCCTTTTACTAAGCTCCAATGATTCCAATACAACACCTCGCTTTCCTGAATCAAATATTATTATATATGAACCTGCATGTCAAAGGAATCGGGCTATTCGAAGACATTTGCCAGAAATTCGCCAAGCCTTGCTTCATTGTTGATTGAGAAGAAACTCTCAGTCAGACCTTCCACTGCAACCTTGCCACCGTCAATGAATACTACATATTCAGAGGCTTTCTTTGCAAAATTCATCTCATGGGTTGCCATAAGAATATTGGTTCCTTCTGCCTTGAGTTCAATCAGCATGTCGAGGACCTCTTTTGTAAGTTGCGGATCCAGTGCACTTGTAGGTTCATCAAGCAACAGGATTTCAGGCTGCCTAGCCATTGCCCTGGCTATCGAAATTCTCTGCTGCTGTCCACCGGACAGCTGTACCGGCAGTTTGTCTGCATGTTCCATCAACCCGAATTTTACAAGAAGTGATTCCGCTGCTTCATATGCAGCTTCTTTCTCATAATGGAAAACCTTGATAAGCGGCAAAACTATATTCTGAATTGCCGTCCAATGGGGAAAGAGATTATGCGACTGGAATACAAGTCCTATTCTCTTCCTGTACTCCCTTAGTGCCTTTTCCTCGTAATCAATAGGTGTACCGTTAACTATCACTTCTCCGGAACTTGGTATTTCAAGCCCCGCAACAAGTCTTAAAAGTGTGGATTTCCCGCCGCCTGAAGGGCCGATTATGGAAACGGAATCCAAATCCTTAATACTCAGATTCATTCTGTCAAGGGCTCGTTCTTCTCCATAATGCATTGAAAGGTTTCTGACTTCAAGATTCATAGTAATACTTCCTTTCAAGCCATTT
>DAINQB010000006.1:33913-37338 GCA_036743175.1 Bacillota bacterium
GCCGGGTTTGTCACCCGGCGACTCCAGTTTGAACATTTTCTTCATTCTTTCCATGCTTTCAGTCTATGTCAAAGAAGAATGACAATCCCTGGTCATCAAAGACCTTCTTTATGTCACTCAGGTACTCATCAGCCAGCTCATTCATTCCACCGCTTGCCTGGAATTCCCTGATGAAGTTGTTGACATCCTCAAGCAGCTGTGTTGATTCCTTGTCAAGGGCTGCACCCCAGTACTCAAAGTCATCCTGGAAAGGTGTCAGGATCGCTATTGTTGTATCAGGGTGAATCTGGGCGTTCTTGTATATGGTCAGCGCATCATAGGTGAATGCATCCGCCCTTCCCTGAGCCACTTCCAGCACACATGCTGTTTCTGTGTCAAAAACGACTATGTTGCTTTCCGGCAGATGCTCGAGGGCATAAGTATGGCCCGTTGTTCCCTTCTTGACTGCCAGAACCCTTCCTTCTTCCTTTAGGTCATCGAATTCTTTGACCGGTGACTCTTTGTTGACCAGCAGGGACAGCTGTGATTTGGCATATGGAATTGAAAAATTGACTGTCTTCTGCCTTTCTTCCGTTATTGTCATTGATGATATGACAATGTCAACCTTGCCTGTGGTCAATGCCGGAATAAGTCCCGTCCACTCCATGTTTTCGATTCTTACCGGACGGCCAAGATATTCCCCAAGGGCCTGCGCCATCTTTACACTGATTCCATCAGGGTTGTTGTTTTCATCTGTTGTCTCAAAAGGCGGATATGCCAGCTCCATGCCCACAACCAGCTCATCCTCGGCTGTTTTGGTGCATGCAGAAAGCGGAACTGCAAGAATTACAAATACCAGCATTACTGTTAAAATCTTTTTCATTTTCCCCTCCGTATCTCTTTGTTTCTTTGAAAGACACAATAATTCAATGCTTTCCTTTGAATTATTCCCCCATTTCAAGATAGTATGCACAATCTAACTATTTAATTTCAGTAACTTTGTATCCCTGGCTTTCCACGGCTTCTTTGATGATTTCATCAGCTACTTCCATGCCCGTTACTTCGGCCTTTCCTTTTCCAAGGTCAACGTTAACGGACTCCACACCTTTCAATGCTTCAAGGGATGTCTTAACCCTGTTCACACAATGCATGCAGCTCATGCCTTCTATTTTGATTGTCTTTGTCATTTTTTCATCCTTTCTTTCTTCTTTTGCCCTGCCCTTCGGTTTAAAGCCTTTCAGACGAAGCGCATTGAGAACAACTGACACTGAACTGAAACTCATGGCAGCAGCCGCTATCATCGGGTTGAGTCTCAACCCGAGGCTCAGATATAGAACCCCTGCTGCAATGGGTATCCCTATTACATTATAGAAAAATGCCCAAAAGAGATTCTGTTTAATATTCCTGATGGTTCTGGCACTCAGTTCAATTGTGT
Source organism: Bacillota bacterium (assembly GCA_036743175.1). Lineage (GTDB taxonomy): Bacteria > Bacillota > Clostridia > DUPQ01 > DUPQ01 > JAFGQE01. The sequence continues at coordinate 35,328 of DAINQB010000006.1, forward strand.
CGGATATACCTTCAAGGTCATCCCTCATCAAAATGACATCAGCTGATTCAATCGCTACATCAGTTCCGCTTCCCATGGCTATTCCCACATCAGCCTCAGCCAGGGCAACAGCATCATTTATACCGTCGCCGACCATTATAACCATTCCATCCTGTTTGAGATTCTTTATTACCGATGCCTTTTCATCAGGCAGTACATCCGCTATGACATCATCAATTCCCGCCATTTTACCAATGGCATCAGCAGTCCTTTGGTTGTCACCTGTAAGCATGACCACACGATATCCGTTTTTCTTCAGTCGTGTTACTGCCGGAAGACTGCTTTCCTTTGGAACATCGGCAATTGCAATTATTCCCACGGCTTTGCCGTCCACAGATACATAGACCGGTGTCCTTCCCTGCCCGGCCATTTCCCCGGCTTTATCACCAAGCACCTTTATATCTATCTTCAAATCAGAAAACAGGGCACTTTTCCCGATGATTACTTCATGTCCTCCGGTCAATGCCTTGATTCCAAATCCGGCCACAGCTTCAAAACTGTCAGCTTTTTTAATTTCCAGACCACTATCCCCGGCTTTTTCAACAATCGCTCTTCCCAGGGGATGCTCTGAACCTGATTCAGCGGAAGCTGCCAGCGCCAGAAGGTCCTTCTCATCGAAATCCTTGGAATATATTTCAGTAACAACAGGTTTACCTGAAGTTACGGTTCCTGTCTTGTCGAATACTATGGTCCTTGCCTTGTGTATTATCTCAAGGGCTTCCCCGCTCTTTATAAGAATTCCAAGCTTTGCGCCCTTGCCTGTACCTACCATGATTGCCGTAGGAGTGGCAAGCCCTAATGCACATGGACATGAAATAACAAGAACTGAAACCGCAATTGTAAAGGCAAATGCACCTCCATATCCCATTGCAAGCCATATGGCAAAGGAAACTATTGAAATCAATATAACCGCAGGTACAAAATATAAACTTATTCTGTCAGCAGTTCTCGCAATGGGAGCCTTTTTGCTCTGAGCATCCTCAACAAGACGGATTATCTTTGAAAGGGTGGTTTCTTCACCTGTTCTTGTAACCCTGAACATTATCAAACCGGTACCATTAATGCTGCCCCCGGTGACCCCGTCACCCGGCTTTTTATCAACTGGAATACTCTCTCCTGTCAACATGGATTCGTCAACGGCTGAAAACCCTTCAGTAACTTCACCATCTGCCGGGAACCGTCCTCCGGGTCTCATTACAATGATATCCCCACTCCGGATCTCACTGACCCTGACCCTGGTCTCGACTCCGTCAACAAGTTTGGTTGCTTCTTCAGGTACCAGGTCCATCAGACTTTTTATGGCATCTGATGTCTTTCCCTTTGCCCTGGCTTCGAAATATTTCCCAAGGGTTATAAGTGTCAGAATAACTGCAGCTGACTCGAAGTACAGGTCATGGCTGTATTTCATTATGAGGTCCATGTCATTGATTGAAAATCCATAAGCTAGTTGAAAAATGACGAATATCCCAAAGGCAAATGAAGCTGTACTTCCTATGGCTATGAGGGAATCCATGTTCGGTGACCTTTTCCAAAGGGTCCTGAATCCTACTTTGAAAAAATCAGCACCGGCCATCATGACGGGTATTGTAAGGAACATTTGTATCAGTGCCATGATAAGGGAATTGGACATTCCTGAAAGAAAACCCGGCACCGGAAGCCCCAGCATTCCTCCCATGGCAAGGTAAAAGACCGGCACAGTAAAAATCAAGGAAACTATGAACCTCTTCCTGAGGCTCTCTTCGTGCAGCTTTATTGAATCCTTTTCAATAGCAGAGTCTGTACTGCTTTCCTGCGCAATCCTATAGCCAGCCCCAATGACACTGTTTGCTATATCACTCTCAGATACAATGCTCTCATCATAGGAGACACTCATCTTCTCAGTGGCATAATTTACAGAAACCTCTTTGACACCCTGAAGCTTTCCTACGCTGTTCTCTATGCTTAATGCACAGGCTGTGCATGTCATTCCTTC
>DAINQB010000006.1:37438-54653 GCA_036743175.1 Bacillota bacterium
GCTTTCCTACGCTGTTCTCTATGCTTAATGCACAGGCTGTGCATGTCATTCCTTCTATACCAACCCTTTTTTCAGCCATATAATACTCCTTTTGTTTATTATACCCGCAACAATGAATAACTGACACCGTGTTACATATATTGCGCTATATATTTACTGTTTACCCGGCTGAAACTGACAGTCACATTGAATCCATTGCGATTCCAAGCTTTTGGATGGTTTCTTCAATGTCATTCTTCCTATGACTGTGGTTGATATATGATACAGTATATAGTGATATGCCTGAAGCAAAGACCTTTCTTAAAAATCTGTCGGTAATGTCCGGTTCGGCATTTCTTTTCTGAACAAGACGCGGGCAAGGCCCCATGCCCTTGAATTCAAGCCCAATCCCCTTTTTACGAAACATGGCGTTAATCTGGTCCCAGAGACTTCTGCCTTGTTCCATCAGGTATCCGATGACATCATCCCGCTCATATATTTCAATTACCTTGAGAGCCGCTGCAAGGGAAAGCTGTTCCCCTCCATAGGTTGACGATATTGATGCCCCACGGTTTATTTCATCCATGATCTCACACTTGCCGCCAAATACGGATAAAGGCATTCCGTTGGCAATACCTTTTGCATAGACCGCCAGGTCAGGAGTCACTCCGAAATATTCAGAAACCCCACCCAATGCAATCCTGAATCCTGTTACTATTTCATCAAAGATAAGCACTGTTCCGTTTTTAGTGCAGATTTCCCTGAGGAAAGGATAGAAATCCCAACCTTTCTCCATCTCTTCATAGTCTGCAGCCACTACGAGCGCAGCTATTTCATTTTGATAAGCATCAAACAGTTCACGAATTGTGGACACATCATTCCATTCCACATTGTGGTGAAGCATGCTCAGTTCATCCGCAATTCCCTTTGGAATCCCTTCCGCTTTCTCCCTTGGGTTGACCCTGGCTCCCGAACCCAGTGTGTTAAGCCATCCGTTGTAACCAATCTGTACTATCCTTTTCCTTCCGGTGAATGCCCTTGCAAGCTTTATACATGCGGCAACTGCCTCACCACCGGTCTTCAGGAACCTTACTTTTTCAGCACATGGAATAATACCACAGAGTTTTTCAGCCGCCTCGGCCTCAAGTACTCCGGGATGACCGTAGACGATTCCTTTTTCAAGCTGCCTTATGATGTCTTCGTTGACCTCAGGATGGCTGTACCCAAGGGTAACAGGACCAAGGCTGTTCCTAAAATCAATGAATTCCCTTCCATTGGCATCATATACCCGGCATCCCTTCCCTCTTTCGATGACCATGGGCTCCTCAGGAATCAATCTTGCTTTCTTTGAACCGGTACTTGATCCTCCGGCCACATATCTTTCAAGTTTATTGAAGTAGTATTCATTGTTGTTCATTGCCACCCTCCCTGCCAGTACTGATTTTATAGAATAAAGAATATTCAAGGGATTCCTTCGCGGGGTAAAAATTCAGCCTGTAGATTCTGCTTCCCCATGAGTCGGACAACTTCTCATCATTCTCGAGGGATTTCTCTTCAAGCAAAGACACAAGGATACTGTTGTCATACTCGAGCTTAATTGTACCTCCTTTGATTTTGGAGGTGATTATCCCCGGTTTCAAAATCACCGGTCTGTTCAATACAGTAAAATGGAATACCGACTTCCCCGGAATTGAATCCAGGATTACATTGTCCCGAATAATGACCTGCTCCAGACTTCTGTCAAGGGAAATTTTTCTTTCAAACCGGTTGACCCTGGCTTCTTCCGGATAAGCTTTTGATATTTCCATTGATGCCCATGCAACTGTTCCGTCATCCTTCCATTCAAAGTCTTCTGACTTGAAATTTTCTCCGGCTGACTGCGGATATCCGTTAAGTTCCGGCAGACTGTGCCACCCTGACTGCATAGTCCATATATCATATCTTTCGGGGCTGAATGTCTTAATCGTATACATTCCGGCTCCCACATCGATGATGACAGGTTCTCCGTCGAAATAAATATAAGGACAGCCTATGTCATTGTGATTATGTGACTCGTCGTTGTTTCCGCCCTTTATGCCAATGAAGAATCCTTTTTCACTGCCTTCAACCATACGGGCGGCAAATATATGGGAATCAGCCAGAACTGCATTTTTAAGATAATATGACCTGTCAGCGGCATCACCTGATTTTTCCTTCAGTTCAGAATATGCCAAAATATACTCCAGATAATCATGGATATCATATATGAAGTTTTCATAAAAGACTTCCCTCGCCTCGTTCCGCCTGAAAACATCCAGGGCCATATTCTTCATCCGACTGTCCCCCAGAAAATCCCCGGTGATGAATAACTTGGCGTCATACATTGGATTTCTTCCGTTTCCATCAGCATATCCCATGTACCAGTCTTCGTTTATAAGAACCTTATATATGTAATTGCCCATATTCCTTATTCGATTGTCAGCAACCTCACTGAGGTCAATCCCATATATTTGTGCAATAAGATGAAGAATTCCAAGAAACGAAAGGGATGCTCCCTTCCAGTAACCCGGTCCTTCGTTGCATGCACCGTCCTCATGATAGATGGAAAGGAATATATCCAGGCTTCTGCATGCCTTTTCCATTATGGTCAGAAGTCTGTCCCGGTCCTTTTCCATGATAAGTGCAGTGACAATTACACATTTGTTGCAGTGGGTATTCCAATTATTTATAGTGTAACCCTCATTGAAATTTGTCCACCATTGATCGGTTTTTATATATCTGTCAAGTATCCTGACCTTCAGTTCACGTTCCACCCTGTCAACCAGAATGGGACTCCATTCCCTAAGACTGCTCTCCAGCAGACAGTAGACAATGGCAAGCTGCATCCCTGTGCTGCAGCACCTGAGATCCAGGTATTCCCCATCAGGTTCTGGGATTATATCCTCACCATAATGCTGCAAATGTCCCGTGTGAACCCAGGATGTATCCTCGCACCTTGCCCATAAACCATTTGCAATATCATCTAGGAATCTTCCTTTGCCTTCCACACACTCAGCAACGGCAAGCTTGGTAAGTGGATCGAAGACTGCCTTGAAGACTTCATCATAGCTTTTTCTGGATCCGTTCCTGTAATATTCTGCATAGTCCGAGGCCATGATCCTGGGCCATTTATATCCGATTAGTTCCTCCGCTTCCCTGATGATGTGAGCTCTGAGGTCCTTATCCAGATTTTCCCATTTTTCCCTGTCATCATAAGCCGGGAACATTGAAAACATTCCCGGCATTGTTTTTTCTTCCAGTGTATTCCTGAAAAGTTCAGCTAACATGCGTCGTTCCCCCATGGGATTATTCTAACACACTCACCTTACTTATTGACCAAAGATGCTTTCATGGCCCTGCTCATGAATGATGCCAGGCCCTTTCCATATGCATCTATGTTCTCGGTGAACCTGGAATCGGCAACGTAGGTTTCTGCAAGACCTGCGAATATTTCATCAGTACAGTCATAGAAATTGATATTGATATGCTCCCTCCACTTTCCAATAACTGATATTACAGCAGGGTCATCAGGTTGCAGGTTCATCATACCGGCAAGTTCCCTGTAGATGGAAGCAGCTTCATCAGTGATTCTCTTCCAGTCATCAGGACCATATTTCCCGGTTCTCTCATTGCTCTGCCTGTAAGCCGAAGTCCCACCGTACTTTTTTCTGGCTTCATCGGCAAATTTCCTTTTATGTTCCTCTATTTCCTTCATATCAAACTCTTTGAATCCATCCTTCTTCATCTCATTTTTCCCTTTCACTCTTTCTTTTATTTCAGCATTGATAGATTGTCTGATGGCATTGAGCCTTGCGATTTTTTCTCCCAGCAATCTTTCCTGCGTAATCAATGCCGATACGACATCATCCTCAGTCCCTTCAAGTATCACCCTTGCTTCCTCAATTGAGAAATCAAGTTCCCGTAGAAATAGAATCCGCCTCAGTCTTTCCAGGTCCTTGTCAGAATAATTCCTATAACCATTTACTTCAGCAATACAAGGATCAAGCAATCCCTTCTTCTCATAATGCCTGAGCATACGGATGCTGATACCCGTCATGTCAGAAATTTCCTTTATTAGGTATGGCACTAAATCACCTCCATTTACATCCTAAACCATGACACTGTGTCATAGTCAATAATAATTTTATTATATTTTCTGCATCATTTATGTATAATTAAATTGTTTGTTCGGAGGTAATGTATGGCAAAAGTATTTTTGATTGGAAATGCACACATAGATCCCGTATGGCTCTGGAGATGGCAGGAAGGTTTTGCGGAAATCAAGGCAACCTTCAAATCAGCGACCGACCGTCTTGATGAGTATCCGGATTTTGTTTTCACAAGTGCCTGTGCTTCATACTATAAATGGGTTGAGGAAAACGAACCTGCCTTATTTGAAAGAATAAGAAAGCATGTAAAATCAGGTCGTTGGGAAATCTCAGGTGGCTGGTGGCTCCAGCCCGACTGCAACATACCTTCGGGCGAGTCCTTTGCACGGCATGCACTTTATTCACAAAGGTATTTCAGGGAGAAGTTCGGTATAACAGTCAGGGTCGGCTATAATGTCGACTCCTTTGGTCACAACGGAATGCTCCCCCAGATATTGAAACTCAGCGGAATGGATTATTATGTATTCATGCGTCCCGGCGAACACGAAAAATCCCTTCCAGGTGATTTGTTCAACTGGGTTTCACCGGACGGCAGCAGCATACTGACCTATAGAATCCCCGGAGCCTACAACAATGACCTGAATGAACAGAAGGTTCTCCAAAGGCTTGATGATGTCAGGAACAAGGCCAAAGTGAATAAGACTCCCATGATGTTCTTCTATGGTGTCGGAAACCATGGTGGTGGCCCAACGAAGGCAGTCATAGAGCTTTTCAGTGGTATGATTGAAAAAGGTGATTCCGCTATAACCATGTCATCTGCCCTTGAATTCTTCAGGAACGCAGAACACCTTTCATCCGGGCTTCCATCTGTTATGGAAGATCTTCAGCACCATGCAAGCGGATGTTATTCCACCATGAGCCAGGTAAAGTCGCTTAATAGAAAAGCAGAGAACCGTCTGACATCAGCGGAGAGCTTTGCCTTTGCAGCAAGCAAGCTCATGAGCCTTCCATATGACAGGAAGTCCTTGGAAAAAGCATGGGAGGATGTTCTTTTCAACCAGTTCCATGACATAATGGGGGGCTGCAGTATAAAAGAAGCATACGATGATGCCTTCGAGGTATATGGAGAGGCTCTTAAGATATCAGGTGATGTCCTGAATTCCTCTCTCCAGAAGATATCCTGGAACATAGATACATTGCAAGGAGCCGAACCTGAAGAAACAGGAAGACTGGAGGATGAAATCAACAGTCTTCTTCTAAAAGGCTTCCCCCTTGTTGTATTCAATCCCAATCCATGGCCTGTTCTTGCACCGATACAAACCCGTGATGTGACCTTTGTTTCGGATGAAGAAGGGAACCCCATTGAAATACAGTCAGTCCGTTCCTCAAAGACAGACAAGTTCAACAAATGGGATACATTGTTCATGGCCAGCATGCCCTCCCTGGGCTACAGGGTGTTCAACACATTCAGGAAAAAGGCTCCCATGGAATTTAAATCTGAAGAATATCCCATTGTAACGGAAGATACCATTGAGAACAAATGGTTCAGGCTTACCTTTGACAAGGTTACCGGATACATGTCATCACTTTATGACAAAGTGAATTCCATTGAAGTTCTGAAGGCCCCTTCAGCCATACCCATTGTCATTGATGACGGCGGATCGGATACATGGGCACATGGTATATTTGCATTCAGGAAAGAAGCCGGCAGGTTTGGAAAAGCCTCTTTGTCCATAATGGAAAAAGGTCCGCTTCGTGCTGTTCTAAGAGTCAGGGCCTATTATGGTTCCTCATGGATCACACAGGATTTCACGGTGTACAGGGATATACCTGATATCCAGGTAAAAGTAAAATTCAACTGGCAGGAACCAAAGTGCATGCTCAAGCTTTCATTTACTGCAAATGTCAGTGAACCAACCGCAGTATATGAAATACCATACGGTGCAATTGAAAAGAAACCTGACGGCAATGAAGAAGCCGGGCATGGATGGTTTGCCGTCCAGGGTCTAAACAATGGCCTTGCAGTTGCAAATGACAGCAAATACAGCTATGACATACTTGGTTCGGAAATGAGAATAACCCTGGTCAGAAGTTCCTATTATGCTGACCATTTCGGAGAAATCGATGATTACAATGAGCCCATGGACCTGGGTGTACACCAGGTGAATTACAGTATAATTCCCTTCCATGGTTCTTACAAAGACCATAATCTCAGTAAGAAAGCCGCAGAATTATGCAACCCGCAGCTTCTGATACCCGAAACATTCCACAAAGGTTCGCTTCCCCTCACGGCAAGTTATCTTGGCTGTAAGAACGACAATATACAGATCCATGCCCTTAAGATGTGCGAAGATGATTCCTCAGCTATCATACGCGCAGTTGAAACTGCAGGACATAAGACAAGGGCATGCTTTGATTTTCCACTGATGCAATCCAAATGGGAATCAGACTTCAGGCCATATGAAATAAAGACATTCAAGGTTTCACCAGAAAGTGTTGTTACCACAAATCTCCTGGAGTTCACTGATTAAGCTCAGTATGAGTTGAATATGCTCATTACCCTGAAATCTTCCGGCAGGTATCGTCCTGTACCTGAAGGTTTCAGACTTTTTTTGTCCACAGATATTGTTTTAACGATTCCCGGTACAAGGCTGAAGAAATTGTCACTGAACACGGCATCCTGGTCTTCCATATCAATATAAACATAGGATGCAAGGGATTTTGCCGAAAGGTCCAGCTTAATCCCCTCCTCCGACTGCCTCATATCAATTGAAATATCCGGTTTTGTATACTCAAAATACTTATTGGGAACAAAAAGCAGGACTGACCCGGATTCATTTCCTGCACTGTCAGTATATTCAAACCAAAGGAATGTTATTCTTCTGACATCCATCCCCTCAAGCAATTCCGAAAAATCAAGAGAGATGACTTTTTTGCTGGAAAGCATCCCAACCATTGTCTCAATTTCACCGGTTTCATGGACTGTACCATCCCTGTCCATGAGCTTCCATTGAAGAGTTCCCTCAGAATCAAACCTGGATTCATTGCTTACATGTATATCAACAGCCATACCTTTGTCCTCAGCTGATGCCATGACCGGAGAATAGAATCGTTTTGCAAAGTAATGGAGTGCCTTCCACCTGTGGAAGCTGTCAATACTCGACCATGAAGCCACCGGCCAGCAGTCATTGAACTGCCAGTAAATTGAACCCATGCATCTGCCCCTGTTCCTTCTCCAGTGTTCAACCCCATACTTTATCGCCTCTGCCTGAAGCAACTGGGAGACATAAAGAAGTGATTCAAAATCCTTCGGATTGCGGAAGTTTTCAGACAGATAGTACAGTATCTTCCCGTTGGCTCCACCATTCTTCTGATGGCTTTCCATTACATATGAGAATATATTCCTGTCCTCAGGCAAGGTATATGTTTCAACGGTCCGAAGGCATGGAAATGACTGGAACCCGAACTCTGAGCAGAACCTGAAAAAGAATTTCCTGTATTCTGTAAATGGCTTGAGCCCATGCCATACATCCCAGTAGTGTACGTCCCCACGGTTTTCATCATTGGGAGCATCAAAATTGCCTCCCGATGACGGAGAAGCAGGCCAGTATAGCCTGTCCGGGTCTTCCTCACGGGCAACCGGCGGCATTATTCCTTCGAACAATTCAAGGTATTCATCCATCTGTTCCCTGGAACGCCCCTCGGTCTGTGTGTCCATCCAAAGCCATTCCATCTCATTGTTACCGCACCACAGAGCGAGGGAGGCATGGTGCCGCAGCCTTCTCATGTTGTCCCTCATTTCACATTTGATGGATTCAACAAAGTCCTTGTCATCAAGCCTGTACTGTGCACAGGCAAACATGAAGTCCTGCCATACCATGAGACCAAGTTCATCACAGATGTCGTAGAAATAGTCATAGGGATAGATACCGCCTCCCCAGACCCTGATTGAATTGAAATTTGCCTTTGCGGCCTGATTCAGCAAATTCCTGGTCCTTTGTTCACTGCACCTCGCAAGTATATTGTCCTCGGGAATATAGTTTGCGCCTTTTGCGAATATATCAATACCGTTTATATTATATGTGAAGCTTTGACCCCACTGGTCATCTTCCCTTCTGATTGTCAGGGTTCTTAACCCGATCTTCATTTCCCTTTCATCAACTACCAGACCATCAATGAGCAATCGCACGGACAATGAATGAAGATCCTGCCTGCCATACCCTGCAGGCCACCACAGCCTGGGATTTTCAATTTTCAAAGATGCTTCTCCGACCGGAGCTGACACTGAAGCAATCTGCCTTCCATCGGGATCATGGAGAATGTATTGAATTTCCGCTTTCTTCTGCCCAAAAATATCTATTGTTGGTTCAAACTTCAGTGTAACCATACCTTCAGTATGAATCTGCCTGGTATAAACATCCCTGATAAATCCTACATTGAATGATTCAATGTAAATATTCCGCCATATGCCGCAGTCAGGTATTGCAGGACCCCAGTCCCAGCCGAACATATAGTGGGCCTTCCTGATGAACTGGTACCCGTCCTTTGCACATACACCCCATACCGGTCCCCGTTCCTTCCAGGCTTTTTCAATGTATTTTACGGGAGATTCCAGTATTATTCGTATGGTGTTGATTCCAGCCTTCAAAAAGGATTTTATGTCAACCCTATAGGTCCTGTGCATATTGTCGGTTTGTGTAAGGAGGCTGTCATTTATATATATTCTTGAAAGAGTATCAATACCTTCACACACCAATGAAATTACATCACTGCAAAGTGTTTTCTCATTGATGGTGAAGTTCCTGGAATACTCATAATCATGTCTGAAAAGCTCATATGCCTTGTATTCATTGTCCCTGAAGAAGGGATCCTCAGTAAGCCCGTTTTCCAGAAGGTCATTCATTACACTTCCGGGTACGCTTCCCTGGAAATGCAATCCGTCCGATAACCTTTTGACATTCCAGCTGCCATTCAAATCATGCTTCATCAGGAATTCCGCCTTCTTTGACTATTTTGTAAATTTCATCGGGTTCGGAAACCATGAAATCAGGTTTTGCAGGAATTATCGTTGATTTGATGTCAAGCCCCCAGTCGACCCATACAACATCCACTCCCGCACGCTTGCAGGCCTCGATGTCCCTCAGTTCATCACCTATATACAGGATCCTGCTCTTGTCAATGGAATTCCTGCGTACAAACCTGTTGATCATCGTATCCTTCGAGAAAATATGGTTCGAGCAGATTATATGCCTGAAATGTGTTATATCATTCTGTTCGAAGAAGTGCCTTATATTATTTTCAGAGTTTGATGAAAGAACTGCCAGACAATAACCCTCTTCATGGAGTTTCAAAATAAGTTCCCTGACTCCAGGATACAGCCTGAGGTCATCCATATGGGTCTTGTAATATGAATAGAAGTCAGTTGCAAAGAAAGGAATCTTGATCATGGGAACCCCCATGTATACGCACCTTTCATTGACAGACATGGTTCTCATCTTGTTTACATCATCCCAGCCTATGTTCCTGAAACCGTACTTTTCGGCCATTGAATTGATTGCCTTCATGGATATTTCACCTGAATCAGCAAGGGTTCCGTCAAAGTCGAATATTATACAGTCATATCTTTTTTCAATCTGCTTTTCCATGGGAATAATGATACCACAATCCACATAAAAAAAGACCTGCATTAAAACAGGTCTTTGTAGTATGAATTTTTTTACAGGCTGTCCTCTGAAAATGCACCCGGTACAATGACAAGTGTGAATGTAGCTGAAGCTACCGGTTCTTCATCAACAAAGGCCTTTGCACTGCATTTAATGACATTCATCCTGATGCTATCTATGAAACCTTCCATAACCAAGGTATCTCCAGGATAGACAGGTTTTCTGAATTTCACATTGTTCATGGAAGCAAGGATGCCTACATCACTCATGCCATGTGTCCTGCCTGAGGCTATTCCCGCTGTCTGGGCCATGGCTTCACAGATCATCACTCCCGGCATCACCGGATAACCGGGGAAATGCCCCTGGAAGAAAGGTTCATTGACCGAAACGTTTTTCAGACACTTTGCATATTCCCCCGGTCTTCTTTCAAGTATCCTGTCAATCATCAGGAAGGGATACCTGTGGGGAACTATATCACTGATTCTTATTTCATTGTTCTTCTTAACATCCTCACCCATGGTGTCTTCTATACCTTTCCGAATATTATTGTTGAATTATGTCCGCCGAAACCAAGGGAGTTGGAAAGCGCATAATCAACTTTCCTCTGTCTTCCCACCCCTGGTGTGTAATCCAGGTCACACTCTTCATCGGCAACCCTGTAGTTAATTGTAGCAGGAATGAACTGTTCCTGTATAGCCATGCAGCAAATAATTCCTTCTATGCCACCTGCCGCACCCAGTAAGTGTCCTGTCATTGATTTGGTTGAACTTACAGCAACCTTATATGCATGGTCACCGAAAACTGTCTTTATGGCTGCAGTTTCATTCTTGTCATTGAGTGGTGTTGAAGTACCATGGGCATTGATGTAGTCAATATCCTCAGGCATCAGACCGGCATCATCAAGGGCTCCCTGCATGCTCCTGGCACCACCCTCTCCGTTTTCAGCCGGAGCAGTCATATGGAATGCATCGCTTGTTGAAGCAAACCCCTTAATTTCTGCTATTATCCTTGCGCCTCTTGCAACTGCATGGTCATAATCCTCGATAACCATTATCCCGGCTCCCTCTCCCATTACAAATCCATCCCTTTCCTTGTCAAAAGGTATTGAAGCCCTGTTCGGGTCTTCACTGGTGGTAACGGCCTTCATGTTGCTGAATCCTGCAAGTGCAAGTTCAGTAATTGCAGCTTCAGTTCCACCGCAGATCATCACATCCATCTCATTGTTAAGAATCGATTTATATGCATTGCCGATTGCATTGTTGCCTGATGAGCATGCAGTCACAACACATTCGCATATGCCCTTGGCACCTGTTGCAATTGACACCATGCCTGATGCCATGTTGGGTATCATCATTGGTATGAATAAGGGGCTGACCCTGCTAGGTCCCTTTTCCTTCAGATTATCATACTGTTTCTCAAATGTGGATATTCCGCCAATGCCTGCACCTATGATTACACCAAACCTGTTCCTGTCAATTTCGGATGTGTCCAGTGCGGCATCTTCAACAGCCATAAGAGAGGCTACAACTGCATACTGACAGTAAAGGTCCATACGCTTGAGTTCTTTCTTGTCGATATAGCTTTCAGGATCAAATCCCCTGACTTCCGCTGCGACCCTTACATCTATCCTTGAATTATCGAATTTGGTCAATGGACCAATTCCATTTTCCCCGGCCTTTATTGATTTCCAGAAATCCCTTGCATTATTTCCATTGGGTGTTATTGCACCCATTCCTGTTACTACTACCCTTCTGCCCATACTTTCCTCCTGAAGTTAACTATATCCATCTTACGAGGGCTGATGCCCAGGTCAGACCTCCGCCGAAACCGGTCATTACAACCGTATCCCCGCTGTTTATCCTGCCTTCTGAAACTGCACTGTGAAGCGCAATCGGTATGGAGGCAGATGATGTGTTGCCGTATTTATGAATTATGGAGTAGATCCTGTCCATGTCAATCCCCAGTTTTTTGGATGCTGTCTGAAGAATCCTTATGTTTGCCTGGTGAGGTACAATGATATCCACTTCTTCCTTTGCCACACCATTCTCTTCCAGCAGCTTCTCAACTGATGAAGCCATTGTCCTGGTTGCAAACTTGAACACTTCCCTGCCATCCATCCTTATGACATGGCTCAGTTCATTGTTTCTGTCCCGAATATCATCCTCTGAAAAATATGTTCCGGGAATTGTAATTGCATTCCCAAGATCACCGGAAGCACCAAGGTCAAAGGCTACAATTCCTGATGCTTCAGATGCCTCAATAACAACAGCTCCAGCCCCGTCTCCGAAAAGGACACACGTGCTCCTATGGTTCCAGTCGATTACCTTGGACAAGGCCTCACTGCCAATTACCAATGCATTTTTGTACATACCCGATTTAATGTATGCATTGGCAGTTGCCATTGCATAAACAAATCCTGAACATGCAGCATTGACATCAAATGCAGCAGCCTTTGAAGCTCCCATTTCATTTTGAACCATGCATGCCACTGACGGTGTGAAATAGTCAGGTGTTATTGTTGCAACAATTATCAAATCCAGTTCCTCTGCATTAACGCCTGCACTGGTAAGAGCCATTTTCCCCGCCGCCACAGCCATGTCCGTATTTCTTTTCTCTTTGTCCAGGATTCTCCTTTCATGGATTCCGGAACGTTCCACAATCCATTCATCTGTTGTCTCTACCATGTGCTCAAGTTCATGGTTTGTAAGAATCCTGTTTGGTACATAAAAACCTGTTCCCGTTATTGCAGTTTGAATGATATTCAATGAACCCCTCCATTTATTACTTTTTATTAATACCTGGTCATAATTTTCACTTAATCATAATGATACCACTGTTTACAGTAGAAATGCAAGAAAGAGTTATGGCTTTTTAATTCGATTTTCCGGATTTGAATCCACGGATGACATCCTGATACATGGAAAATGCCCTGTCCACAATGGATTCCCAGCCCTCAGGGAGTGTTTTCATTGCTTCCTCTGAAACTTTTTCAAGGGTCTTCCTGTCATCCATGACTTCAGCAAGTCTTGAGGTGAATGAATCCACTTCATTCCTGCACAGATATCCATTGATTCCGTGCCTGACGCTCTCGGCTGCATTTGAGCCTTCAATGAGGACACACGGGCATTTGAGTGCTGCAGCTTCCCTTACTACGATTCCAAAGGTATCATAGATAGAAGGAAACAGGAATAAATCAGCTCTGGCATAGATTCCCATGAGTTTTTCCCTGTCGCGAACCTGGCCTGTCATTATGACATTGTCCTCAAGGCCAAGGCTAAGCAGCATATGCTCAAATTCATTTTCCGCATCACCGGCACCCACAATGACCATCTTGAATCTACGTCCTTTCCTACGAAGCTCGGAAAGACCATGGGCAATGAGTTTAAGATTCTTGTGCCATACCAACTGCCCCACATAGCAGAAAACGAACTCGTTATCCTTTATTCCAAGCTCTTTGCCGGTCTTTTTCCTCACCTCTTCATAATTGTCTGGCATGATCATGTCGGTACCGTTGTTAATGACGGATATATCACCTACATATCCATAGCTTCTCAGGGTTTCAGCAGTCTTGTTGCTGACTGTCCAGACTGCATCAGCCTTCATGTAGAAATCTGCTATCAAGGCAAGAAGTCCCCTTGTTATTGTCTCGGATGGAATCTGTTCCTTGATGTCATAGTAATACTGTGAATGGAAGGAGGCTACCAGAGGAATGTTCTTTCCCTTCGCTATCTGTCTTGCAAAGGCACCTGATGAAAAAGGTGACCTTGCATGGATTATATCAAGGGGAATATTACGGAGTCTTTCGCGGGCTTCAAAGCTTATATTATGCAGTCCCAGCCTGTATGGTTTACGGGCAAGATAGGGTATGGAGGTATAACGGATTACCTCGAACTCATCCTTGTCTTCATATCCCGGAAATTCCGGGGTTACAACATAAGCTTTTCCATATTTACGGTTCAGCCAATAGGCGTAATTTCTTACACCGTTTGCCACCCCGTCAGTTATTGGGGCAAAAGAGTCATTGAACTGTGCTGTTATCATATCTGCCTTTCACTGTGCCTGATCAATCAGGTCTTTTTCTTAATATTCTTACGATTATTGTGGTCTTTCCCGGAATCACAGCGGTACCCGGTTCCGGGAATTGCCCGACTATCCTTCCGTTCATCTGTGGTGAAACATCATCAAAGTAAATGAAATCATATCTGAACCTGAAGCCTTCCGCTTCAAGGGTTCTGCCAACAATATATGACCCAAGGTTTGAAAAATCCGCCAGGTAACCTCCGAAATCCTCAACTATGTCACGCATCTCTGTATATTCTTCATATCCCCTGATGAACGCAGGTATCTCTATCATATACATCCCGCCGATTTCCAGCTCATCACCGGGGAAAGGACGTATTTCAAACTCCCCTGAACTCCCAGGTTCCATGTAAAGGATACCCACTTCGAATCCCTCATCCTTACCGGACTCGACGATTCTGTAACCGACATCAGTTGCTCCCCCCATTATAACGAGGGTATTATATATTTCAAGAGGCTCCATTGAGGCAAAATCCGGGAAAATCCATTCATCATCTTTAAAATGAATGCCTGTATCCCTGAACTCAGAAAGATAATCAATGGTCATATTCCTGAGCTCAACAAACCTTGCCCTGTAATCAAGAAAACTGAGAGGAAACTGCCTGCTAATGGATTCCAATTTCTTGTCAAGTATTACAAGAAGGTTCTCAGACCCAATTGCATTTTGAAGATCGATTTCCAGGCATTCAAGGATACCATCAAGATATTCTGCATAAATCCCGGACATTTCCACTCTTTCTTCAAATGTAAAATAAAACTTCTGTGTAATGAACTCATCTGCAAGTGCCCAGAGGGATTCAAAACGTCCTTCTCCATATTCATCATCAAAGGCATCAATTTCCCTTTGACTGCTGTCCACATCAAGGAAGTACATTCTTTCAATCATCTGCCTCCCTGCCAAGGTGAACAACGGAGCATAGACCCCCAGGACAAAATTATTCCTTCCGGGTCCATTGTATTCACTGCTTCCGAATACGATATTTTCCGTACCAGAGAAAAATTCATTCAGTTGCATGGGTGATATTCCATCTATCTTGCCTGCAGTATAATGGGTGAATGCCTCTGTAACTGCCCTTGTGTTATCACCTATTTCAACGAAACCCACTTTTCCAGATGCAGGTGAGTAACTTAAGGCGTGGGTCAGTTCATGTAAAATCAACTCTTCATCAAGTATGAATCTGTTGATATATAGGTCTTTTGTGAAACTGTCATAGACAGCTCCGAATGACATCCTGGCAGATAATTCCTCGTCAACTATTACAACATTCCTGATATTCTCCTCAAGCCGCCTGAATACATCATATCTTGTAAGTATGGTTTCCCTGATCAGAAATTTTGCTGCCGATATGATATATGGAGCAGCCTCCTTGCTCCATCCCTTGTCATCAACGATTTTCTGGAGCTGAAGATGGTATATGGTGGTGGGACCTATGCTGACTTCCAGTCTGCAGTCATAGGAATCACCGCTTTCAATATATGCCGGGAAATCCTGTGATATGACATGCCCCTCAGGAATGATTTCATCATATGAGTAAGAGACATCGATGTTTGCTGCTCCGGATTTCCTTAATTCAATCAGTGCTGTTTCCAAATCCAAACCTATTACATATGGTCTGAATTCCCCATTTTCAAGGTATCTAAGATATCTCTCCCAGTCAGGCATATTGAATAGGAAATTTTCCTCAAGTGCAGTTGCTTCATCTATTGCACCCTGTTCCACCATCATTGCAGCAAGGGTGCCTTCACTGCCCTTCATTCTGAAATTCATGGCATTGTAAGAGACTGCTGCCATGTGGCCCCTTGTAAATGTTTCGGTTGTCAGCTCTTCATATTCCCTTCTTGAAATCAAACCGATTTCATATGAATAATCCACTGCCAGTTCCCAGCTGAAGTCACCTTCATCATCAGAGTAACCGAGGGACCTCAGAACAAAAGTGAGATATGACCTTGCATCAACAGGATCATAGGGAGCATACAGATCACCTCCGACCCCTTTTGTAAGACCGTTCTGCCACATGTAGCCTATGAAGCGGGATGCCCATTCCGGTACGTCGGTGAATATGTGGGAATAATTCTGACCAAGGGCTTCGGATTCCTTTCCAAGGAGCCTTACAAGCATTGCCCCTGCCTCTGCCCTGTTGGGGACCCTTTCAAGCTCAAAACCTATGTCGGTCCCACGGAACAATCCAAGGGACTTGAGCTTTTCCGCTTCAAGGGTATAGGAAGTATCTTCAGCTGCCAGTACAGTGTCAAAATTGACCGCAAATAAAAGCAACACTGCAAGTGCTGTTGCAAGAAATCTGTGTCCGGGTTTTACGCTGAATTCTCTCTTCCCTATCATCTCAACTTACTTCACTTCATCATTGTCCGTCTTTTAGAACAGTGTCATCTGTCTGTTCCTTACCCTGTCCGCAGACATCTCTATGATATCATTCATTTTATATACAATTTTATATCCTTCACACAATTTTTCAAACAATCCGGACAACTTCCTTGCATCCGGCACGTCGCACCTGTAGGATGCCCCGTATCTTTCCGTGTACTCCTCCCGTAACCCGGGGAAAAGTTCATCCAACTTCATGTAAAGGTATTCACGGTTGCCATCCCTCATTGTAAATCCAAAAGCCGGGTAAATGAAGTCCGCCCCCGACTCTTTGGCCATTTCAACAAGTCCCCTGATGTTTTCACCTGTATCAGTTATTCCTGTAAGCAGTGGCATCATCAGAACACCGCAGTAAATCCCTGCTTCCGAGAGCTCTGAAATGGCCTTGAACCGCTCCTTTGACGAAGGTGCCCCGGGTTCAATCTTTCCGGAAATACTGTCATCAGCTGCTGTAATGGTAATACATACAGTAACAGGAGATGATGCGGATATTCCCTGAAGGAGATCGATGTCCCTGCAAACCATGGCGTTCTTCGTGCAGATACCAACCCCAAAGCCATATTTCTTCAGTATTTCAAGCGCATTCCTTGATGCCTGTTCCCTGGCCTCATATGAATTATACGGATCAGACATTGATCCGGTTCCAACAACACCCTTTTTTCTTTTACCGGCCAGTTCCTTTTCGAGTATCCCAAGGGCATTGTTCTTGATGGCCACATGGTCAAAATCAGGATTTCCATAGCAAAGGCTGCGGGAGTCACAATAGATGCATCCCTGGTTACAGCCTCTGTAAATATTCATGTTATAGTCATTGCCAAACCAATAATCCGGATATTTGGTCCGGCTGACCAGTGTCTTTGCCGGTATGGTCTTCATTTTCTTTTTTCTACCAGGACAATCCCGTCGTTTTCAAACTTGACGGCCTTTTTCTTAAGGAGTCTTCCCAAGGCCCTTTTGAAGGCTGCCTTGCTGAAACCGAATCT
>DAINQB010000006.1:54753-61924 GCA_036743175.1 Bacillota bacterium
GCTCCCATCCTGTCATTGATCCTGAGCACCGTTGCCTTCACCCTTGCATTGAGCTCATATGGGTGTTTGACGTCAAGCATGTCATATATCTTCATGGTGGCACAGAGCCTGTTCTGTTTGTCAAGCTTGATACCAACCAGAAGCTTGTCTCCCTTGTGTATATTTCTGTTCTGTTCATCAAAGGGAAGGAACAGGTCCTTTTCAAGCCCCCAGTCCAGGAATGCCCCTATCTTGGTTGTATCCGCTACCTCCAGAACTCCAAATTCCCCTAGGGCAATGTTTGGTTTATTGGTGGTTGATATCATCCGGTCCTTTGAATCCCTGTAGACAAAAACATCAATCTCATCACCGGGTACCGCTTTTTCCGGAACCTGCTTCTTTGGCAGCAATACATCATCGGATGGATTCCCGCCGTCAATATTGAGGTATGCTCCCTGGGGAGTCATCCTCTTGATCTTCATTTTATAATATTTACCGGGAATCATTTCATTTCTCCGTTCCAAATTCGTTATCACCCATTTATATCTTTCACTAATTTTGCTACCACTTCATCCTCGTTACCTGTCTTCTTTGTAATCCCGTACTTGTTTTTTATCTCTCCCACAGTCTGTTCCAGCTTCAGAAAAGCTGCATCAATCTCACTTCCGTCATTGCAAATCACCACATAAAGATCCTTAATGTCCTTGATTGAATCCTGCAGAAATGAATATCCTGCCGGAGCTGTGTTGCCTGCCCACAGGGGTAAAACCAGAACAAGTTTGTCAAATGCACTTACAACAGGATTGCCTTCAATGCTGACATTGGTCCTTCTGCCCTTTATGGAGTAAAACCCTCCGCGAAACCATCCTATGATTCCCTTCCAGGAAACATCATCAGTAATCCTTGCCTTTTGACATCCCAGTTTTTCTGAGATTTTACCGGCAATCCTTTCGGAATTCCCGGTCCTGGTAAAATAAAGCACACCAATTTTCATATCATACTCCTTTCGCTGCCCGTGACATCGCCAGAAGATTTTCCGGTGATACATTGGACAACAACGCCTCATGGCTTGGTGAAATTATATAATCAGGGCCGAATATATCAATCAGCCTCCTGACTTCCTCCATTATTTCCTTAGGCTTTCCAAAAGGAAGCAGTTGCTGTGTGTCAACACCGCCCATGAAGACCAGGTCCCTTCCGAACTCCCTGGAAAGTGTAACTGCATCCATTCCTGCAGCCTTTGCCTGAAGAGGGTGAATTCCGTCAACTCCTGCATCAATTATCATGGGTATGGCTGATGATATGGCTCCGCACGAATGCAGCATTGTCTTTTTGTTGTATTTCTTTGCAGTGGCAGTAAGCCTTTTTATTCCCGGCAGAACGAATTTTCTGAACATATCGGGACTTATCATCAGGTCAAGCTGGGTTCCGAAGTCATTGCCAAAGAAAAACACATCTATCAGGTCTCCCATTTCGTCAAAAAGAATTTCATTTGCACGGTCGAAGAAATCCACCACATGCCATGTAACAGCTTCAACCACTGCAGGGTTCTCATACATCTTTATGAAATAGTTCTCCATGCCGAAGAAATCAGCTACAAGATGGTAATAAGGGCACCAGAAACCCCCGAAGAATGCAAGTCCTTCATCAAGCGTCCTCCGGGCTGTCTTTCGGTATTCACTGAAGTCAAGGTATTTCAGGTCCGGCCATGGAAACTTCTCTACATCCCTGACATCCTCTGTATCAGCGAACACACCGGGCTGACCGTGGCTCTTCTTCTCATTTCCCAGATGACAGTCAAACATGGGTCTTCCATTGGGGTCAAAATACGATGTCTCTGCATGTCTCCATCTCAGGTCATCTCCCAGGAATATTGAAAGTTCCTCCTCGGAATTTTCGTTGAAATGGTCCAGATATATATCAAGGGCGTCGGGGTGTGGATTGCCCTTCCAGTAACCGGGTGTACCTGCATTGTTTTTATTCATGATTGCCAGTATCTTATCTCTGCTGCTCAATTGCGCCTCCGTCAGTTACAAATATTGATATATCAAGTATACTATATCCAAAGCTTTTTTATTGTGAGGACATGATGAATTTAAAAATTTTCAACTGCAGGGCACAATGGATAACCATGGCCGATGATGATATTCCGGCACCTCTTTTTAGAAAAGAGTTCGAAATCACGAAACCTGTTTCAAAAATAATATGCAAAATCAGTGGCCTCGGTGCATACAACCTTACTGTTGACGGTTCTAGGATAGATGACTCCATACTGGAACCCCGCTTCTCCAATTATTCAAGGACAGTATTCTATAACGCAGTTGAACTCCCTCGTTTGGAGCCGGGCCACCACGCAATAGGGGTTATGCTCGGAAGGTCAAGACGCTCAATGCTTACGGAAAACACCTGGGGCTGGCATAATCCTCCCTGGAATACTAAAAGACAGTTGGTTGTTCAAACAGATGTATATTATGAGAATGGGACATTCGCCTGCATCAGGTCCGATGAAACCTGGAAATACACCTATGGTCCTGTACGATTCGACTGCCTTTATGCCGGCGAGAAGTATGATGCAAATTATGAACAGCCCGGTTGGGACAAAGTGGGGTTTGATGACAGTTCATGGTCAAATGCTATAATCACAAACGAACCGGAAGGTGATTTTGTGCTGCAGGAGTCACCTCCGATCATCCCTGTAAGAAGCATACTTCCTGTCAGCTCCCACATGACGGGCAGAGGCAGCCGGACCTATGAATTTGATGAAAATGTTGCAGGAAACATCCGCCTTGAAGCTTCCGGAAAGAGGGGCTCGAAAGTGACAATCCGCTATGGTGAAAAGATTAATGAAGACATGACCGTCAACTCTGAATATATCAATATATATGCTCCCTTGCAGGAGGATACGTTCATCTTCAAGGATGATTCAGTTGTTGAGTATACCCCATTCTTCTCATACAAAGGATACAGATATGTGGAAATCATTAGTGATGAAGATATCCGTATCATTGGGTTGAAGGGGCTTGTATATCATAATGCACTTGAAAAAAGAGGTGAATTCAGTTGTTCATCACCCATGGCCGGCAAGATACACGAAAATTCAAAAAGGGCATTGCTTTCAAACCTTCACCACACACCCACGGACACTCCTATATATGAGAAAAACGGATGGATAGGCGACGCACAGCTGACATCACTGGTTGCGATGTACAATTACGATGTAAAGGAACTTTACAGTACCTGGATGCGGGATTTTGCCGATTCACAGATGCCAAACGGAGAAATACCACCGATAATACCCTCCCCCGGCTGGGGATATTCCACCTCGGATTTCGGGTGGGAGGCTGCAAAACCGGCCCTCCCCGCCTGGGACGCTGCATATTTTGAAATAATAAACAACCTGCACACGTTCTACGATTGTCCAGGTTTAATCAGACAGCATTACGACAATCTTGCATTGTATCTCGGATATCTTGGATCAACTGCTGATGGGTATATCATCAGAACCGGCCTGGGCGACTGGCTTGCACCAAATGGCGAAGATCACTCCGAGGAACTCTTGCAGCCGGAAGAAAACCACCTTACTTCCACTGCATACTACTTCAGGATGGCCGAAATACTATGCAAATTTTCAAAAATTCTGGATAAACAGGATGATACGGAAAAATACAGCGAACTGGCCCAAAATATACGGAGTGCATTCAACAGTAAATATCTTGACCGGCATACCGGAATTTATAGCTCATGCAGAGGACTGCCTTTCAGGCAGACGCCGAATGTAATTGCTCTTGCGTTTGGTCTGGTCCCTGAAGATTTGGCGGAAAAGACTGCAAGGGCCCTTGCCCATGATATCAGCGCGACCCGGGCCGGGCATCTTTGGACCGGAATCATAGGAACCCGCTATTTACTTGATGTCCTGACTGAAAACAGCTACATTGACCTGGCATTTTCATTGATTGAGTGTGACACTTATCCATCCTGGGGATATTGGATCAAAAACGGTGCAACTTCCATGTATGAAAGCTGGGAACTGGATTCCCGCTCAAGGAACCATCATATGTACGGAACAGTTGACTCATGGTTCTATGAATATATCTGCGGGATGAAACCCGCTGCACCCGGTTTCAAAGAGGCAATTATCCGACCCTTTTACCCGGCAGGTCTCAGATATGCATCAGCCTCATATCAAACAAGTCTTGGTGAACTGTCGGTCAGGTGGGAAAGACACCCCGATGGGATTCATATCCGCATAGTCGTTCCCGATGGAATGGGAGCAGTATTTCATAATACCAAAGACCCGGACAGGTCAATGAAACTATGCTTTGGTGTCAATGAGTTCATGCTGTAACCCGATCCCACCTGAAAGGGTTTCCGGCAGCAACCGCAGTAACCATGGTCTCGATTATTATTTCAGCTGATTCAGCCTGACAGTTTTTGCTGTTGCCGATGCAATCCTGGCATTTCCTTTTTGTTCCGCACTCATTGTACCCGGGACCCTGCGTGGCATTGGGTCTGGCCTTGTTTTCTGCGATATCAATACGGACAAGTGTGTCATGTGCACCTTTTTTATTGTTTGTTTCCATGGCTTCCTCGGATGCTGCTTTTTGGGCATATTCAAGAGCATCCTCATATACCTTGAATCTTTTACCTGTACCCCATATATTTACCATATATCCCGATACTCCGCTGCTGGAATATTCAGGTGATATGACAGCTGTCTTTTCAGACCTGATTTTACCTGTTATGGCTCCGATTGCATTGGCAACTGCCGCATTTTCCGGAACTATGCAACGTGTCTGCATTGCCGCTGCGACATCCTTCAGAAATATATGGATGGGTGCTCCGATTCCAACCAGACTGAATCCGGTTTTCAATGTGGCTTCGAAAGTGTGCATCCTGTCATTTGCCCTGTTCTTTGAAACCGCTTTTCGAAAGCCATTCAAAAGGACATCCCTAAGCTGACCGGACATTCCATCACTTAGAATTGATTTGTCTTCATCTTCAATCAGAAGTTTTGAAATACCGATGAAGAGCTTCTCCTTGATCAATGAATAGACGGCCGAAGTCAGCGATTCCACATCAGTTTCTATTTGTTTTGCAAATGCCCCTGCCGCGAAACCTGCCGCCTTGGAGTCCCAGTTTCGATAGTCTCCCGTCAGATGCATTATATCCGTTGGAGTCAGACCGATCCTTGTGATAATGCCGGCCTTTTCAAGCCTGCCTGTCTCATCGGAAGTCATTGAGGCACCGAGTTCGGCAGACAGTTCTGAAATGCTCATTGGATTGTTCAGCAGTATTTTAGAAATTTTTCTTTCCCTTTCTGTGAACAATGAATTTGTGCCTGCTGGTTTCGTACTATATACAAATTCACAAAGCGGAAAGATATATTTACGTCCGTTCTTATAAATCTCTTCTGCTTTATCAATTATCTGCGGCCACTTTGCCGCTGCCTGGGAAACCGGTTCGACTCTTTCAGGGCCCAGCAGAATGGAGTAATCACTGTCAAAGCTGATTCTGCTGTCCCCACCAAGACCTGTCGTTTCAATGAGTATTGAGTGGGTTCCGGTCCTCCATTTTCCAACGATGGCACCTTCATCCGCAATCCGGGGAACACTGTTCCTGACTATGGCCATATCACTGGTTGTTCCTCCCATATCGATGATTACACAATCTTTTTCATCGGTAAGGTTCAGACCTCCCTCTATGCTTGCAGCAGGACCGCAGAGAAGTGTCTCGACAGGTTTTTCCCTTGCGAAGTCCTCACTCATCAGGCTTCCATCCCCCCTCATTATAGTAAGAGGAGCATCGATTCCCCTGGCCTTGAGGTTAACCTTTATTGAATCCATGAACTCGCTGACCAATGGAATCAGCTGGGCATTAAGAAGGGCACTTGCAGCTCTTTTGAACAAATTCAGTTTTGCTGTCAGTTCATGACCGCACACTATTCTCTTCCCGGTCCATTCAGATATGAGTTTCCTTGTCATGACTTCATAGTCGCAGTTGTTCATTCCCCATATTTCAACAACGGCATAAGAATCATATTCATTGTCATGTTCTTTGATTTCCTCCCTGAGGAACTCCCAGTCCGGTTCGGCAACTATTCTGCCTTTCTGGTCATGACCTCCGTCCAGAAAAATAATTTCTCCTGCAGGGGGCAGTCCGTATTCATTTCCGTATGATACGGCAACCTTTCGGTCACACCCAATAAGAATAAGACGAGCCTTTTCGCCCCTGCCTTCAATGCATGCATTTGTTGCGAGAGTGGTTGAAAGTGATACTGCCTTGACAGCCGGTAAAAGTTCCTTTGGGAGGCCATCCAGTGTCCTGCTGATGCATCCCTCCAGATCATGCTTTGTTGTAAGTGATTTTGATACGGCAACTATACGATTATCATTGAAATCATATATAACTGCATCAGTGTAAGTTCCTCCCGTGTCTATTCCAAGTCCAAGCGACATAATGCTACCTCTAAAAATTTCTATGTGAATTATACATCAAAGAACGCCTGAATCAACCAGTCAATCTATATTATTGTATTTAAAATCCAGACCGATCCACTCAGATGGAGGCCATATGACCGATGAAGCCTTACCTTCGATGCTTTTCAAGGATACAGGCCCGAAATGTCTGCTGTCAGAACTCCAGATCCTGTTGTCTCCCATGACAAAAATGCTGTCTTCCGGAATATTGTACGGCCCATCGAGATGATTTGGGAAAGTTACGTTCTTGACATAGGGTTCGTTCAGTTCCTGTCCATTGATGAAAACCTTCCCATCCTTGATTTCAATTGTCTCTCCTGGAAGCCCGATGACTCTTTTAACCAGGCGATTGTCCCGTTCATTCCCACCTATGTTCCTGGCCATATCAGATAATGCAATCCCGCACCGGTCAAAGAAACCATTGATTTCTTCACTCTTGAGGAAAATGACCACATCTCCTCTTTCGGGAATGCCGCCTCTATATGCAAGCTTGTTGACAAAGATACGTTCCCCTTCAAAAAGGGTGTCCTCCATGGAAACTTCCCTGACCCCTGCAATAGTAAAAACCTGGCTGCTTAAAATCATCCCAATCATAATTGCGAGCACAATGATTCCAACCAACGATAGAATCTCCCCTGCCCTCAAATCCGTATTCAGTTCAATCTTCCTATTCTTCATAAACCCTCGCATCCCCATCATTCTACCACAAACATGCA
>DAINQB010000006.1:62024-68337 GCA_036743175.1 Bacillota bacterium
GGCGGATATGGGATTTCAGGTATTCGTGATACAGGGTTTCCTCTTTGTGCATGGTTTCAAAGAAGATTTTTCTGAATGGATTTGTCTCATTAAGGAGGTAGCCATATGTTACATGCAGAATCTGGCGTGATTCATTGATATCCAGAAGCCTGTCAAGTTCAGTATCTTTAAGCGCTTCATCATCAGGTGCCATTTGTTTCTCTGTGTATATATGATAATAAGCTTTGGCGCCATCTAGGTTATCCAAAGCAAACCGGTACATCCTTCTGAACAAAGCGGGGGCAGCAGTCGCAATGCATCTCAGTGCCTCAAGCCAGTTCGTTCCTGCTGTCTTTACATGGCAATCCAACCCGGTAAGTCTGCCAATGATCGGGAACACGGAGAACTTATCACTTCCTGAGTGGATGCTGAGCCTGTGCCCAAAATACTCAGCAACTGCCTGATGCAACCTGAGTTCCTTCTCAAACTGCATAAGGTCACCTCTGTAATCTATGCCTTTTTGGAACTCCCCACAGAACCTGGGGGCAATATTGAGTACATTCACACCTTTTTCCTTCAACCAGGCAGCTATAAGGAAATGAGCCTCTGGTTTTGTCGGTGTCATTGTTTCATCAATGGACAGCTCAAAATCCACGTCATCCCTTTCCCTCAGTAATTCATTGTATACCTCCACTGTAAATTCCAACGCCCGTCCATAGATTGCAATGGTCTCAGTATAATTTTCCTCAGATATATTGATGCTGACCCCTCCCGGTAAATCAAAGGTACAGTCCCTGTAAGTTTCCAAATGTCCAGCTTCGGATTGTGTCAGATTGGAATCCCCTATGAACTCCGAACAATCCAGGGTTATCATGGAAAATCCTGCCTCAAGGGCCATGGCAACTTCACCCTTTGTCTTCAGATGATCTCCATCTGCACCATATCCATCCTCGTACCCCTCCTGGAGTACTGCCCATGTGGCATCTGCCAGTACTTCATCATATGTTCTGCCGGTTAGGTTCAGCTCCCTGATCGACTGCTGGGCAAGTACAGGAAAAACACCCTTTCCCCTGACTGCCTTTATATGTCCTGCCGAAGCAATTCCCAGTCTGTCCCCAAGACCAATTGAAAACTTTCTTCCACGAACTGATACGGGCTTCGTAAATGGAAAAATTTCTCTGACAAGCCTGCTGTTATGCACATCAAGAGGACATTTTTTTGCCTTTTTACCATCCATCAGCAAAGCTTCCCCCCTGAATTCTTCCATCTTTGTTCCACCGGTGACAACCAGGAATCGTTCCTTGTCATCCCTTGCCATGAAACAGGAACACTCTTCTTTTTCATAATGTGAATTTTCATATATCTTCATTATTCAACCTCAATTCCAAAAGTCTGAATTCATCAAAAACATTTCATCAAATAAACCGATGGCATCATTTTTGGCCAAATATACAAGCGGATCATTAAGGAACACCCTGAGAACACCTTCCCTGTCCCTGTCCAGACATGCTTTCACCAGTTGATTCTGATTATATACATGCCGAAGAACCAACGACTCAACCTCACCCGGAAGCCTCCCCGAATCGATGGGACTTATTCCCTCTCCATTGAACAAAGCATTGGTCTCAACCACAGCACCTATGGGAAGTCCTTCGTGCTGGCCTTTGTTTATTGTATTTACATTTGATTCGACAAAGCCAAGTCCCGTGAGAGCCTTGATCAACCTCACTCCCTCTTCACCTGTATCAATTATCCTTGGCTTTTCCAGACCATTGTAAAGCCTCAGTGTTTTTTCAAGTCTTTCCCTGCGATCCGCCTTTCTCCAGCTAACCGGAGTCAGACCGAACTGCCACAAGTCGGCAGTCTTTGGGTCCTTCAGATACCATCCGGGACAAAACTCTGCAAGATGCCTGTCACCTGCTGCCGCAGCAATCCCATATTGCAGAAGCAGGTCAAATTTGACTCGGTTCCCCGATGTAAAGAATGTCTCATCCCATCTTTCACCCATACAATAACCAGTGGAGTGATATCTTGCAGCAAAATCCCTAAAATCCTGCATAATGTCCGAACCTTTGTACTCGATACGGTCTATCCATGTGAAATGGTTGATTCCCAGCACATTGGTTTTTATTTCATGCCTTTCAACCTTTTCCTCAAGGCCATTTTTCATAATCATATCCGCTATCAGTTTCTGTGTGCCGAAAACCTCATGACAGCATCCAAAAGCCTTTGCATCAGGAAAAACCTCGTAGATTGTCTTCACAAGAACAGTCATTGGATTTGTATATGAAATGATATAGGCATCCGGACATATGCTTTTTATACGACCGGCGATTTCCTGATACATGGGAATGGCCCTCACGGCTCTCATGATTCCACCCGGTCCTGCAGTGTCGCCCACAGATTGATAAATCCCGTATCCTTCCGGATAGTGCACATCGTTTTCCATGTCATCGAAAGTTCCGGGAAGAATTGATATTATGACAAAATCCGCTCCTGTAAGAGCTTCATCAAGGGTTCCAACTGCCTTGTAATTCCATGAGGAAACCGCACCCTCAGCCTCATTGTAGAAATTCCCGATTCTCTCATTCATCAATGCGGCTTCTTTGTCGATATCATATAGCCTTACATTGCCGGTAAGTTCACTCTCTGCTGCAAGATCATTCATCAGGTTCCTTGCCCATGCCATGGAACCTCCGCCGATATATGCTATGTTCAGTTTCTTCATCATCCGATCCCCCGGATGATTATATCACAGCAAAAGCGCTGCATTAATCCTTGTCTGTATCTTTTTGTTCTTCACTGGCAGGCTTCCCTGACCTGACAAAGCCCCGTATCTCACTGATCATATCCCATGCAACAATTATCAGCATCAGTCCCAATAAAAGTCTCATCAGGTTATATGTAGCTCCCGGGGGAACTCCCTCTTTCAGTGACAGTGGGAAGATCAGGAATATGAACACAACCATTAGAACAGTCTGTAGCGCAGAAGCAGCAGCCCCGAGCCAGTCAATCCTTCGGTAAATGCCAATGCCGTATACAATACCATCAATGCCTGCAAGGATGAATGCCAGCCCCAGGATATATTTAGGCAGCACCCCTACATAAATGCAAAGCACCGGCCCCTTGACCAATCTGGCAAGTTCAGGCGCAAAAATTGCAGCAAGTCCCAGGACAACTATGACCGCTATGTATGCAGAAAGTCCCCACCATGTCGGTTTCCTGGCTTTGACAACCCCTTTTGTTTCTTTCATTGTAAACTCACTTTCTCAACAGTAAAATTGCATGTCATGGTTTGATGACTGATACAATTTTACCCTTTGAAAGCAGTTTCTCAACAATCAACGGGACAATTACTTCCCTGGGAAGGATACCTGTCTGCCGGAAAACGATGGACCCATGTCCTTCATTATGTGCATCTCCGAGATATATTCTGATGATGTCTGCATCCTGCATCATTTCGCAGATGGACGTAACAACCGATCTTTCATCAAACCTGCTTCTGTCTTCATCGATTATGTTGTAAAGCTGGTTCAGTGTGACTGCACCTTCCGCAGCATAATCAATCCCCTCCATGAAATATTCAGGGGGCTTTGAAAATGTATTACCTCCGGACACTGAAACCTTTCTACCGGTTACCCTTGCAAGCATATCCATGGTTGATGAACCGCATACTACCTTCCATCCGTGGCCTGAAAGAAAATCAATGGCAAAATCCCTGTCCCTGTTCTTCATTGCAGGCGGACCGGTAAGAATGTCAAGACAAACTGCCTTCCTGCACTCCAGCAGCACAAGGGTCATATCATCCTCAGCTCCACCGGAAAGTTGAAGAGCCTTCGAAAATGCCTCATTTGCAGCATCCCTTTTGCTGCTTCCTGACTGTATCTTCCGGTCAAGCCACTCCCTCAGTCCATCCTCAGTCCAACCCATGGGCAATCCCCTTCCCATGCCTGACTGGGTGATACCATCACTGCACATCAGCAATGCAGAGCCCGGTTTCAATGTGCCTGAGCATTCATATATTATCTCATTGCTGTATTTGCCATGGATAACAGAAGCTTTTCCCACTCCGGTGTCATACAGGACCAGCGGTACCGGCATCTCATATCCCCATATGGTGTAGTTCCCGTCATTAAGAACCCTTGCTATCAGAAATACGGAATATGGCATGTCCCTGTCCCTGATGCCATGCATATAGGACACAATTTTTTCAGCGGTTTTTCTTGGAGATATACCTCCCGAAAGAAGTCCTGAAATGCGGGATGCGCACATCCTTGCCGCTATCCCGGCTTTTATACCGGATCCGATTCCATCGCAGAGTATGAAATCAGTATATGATTCATTTCTCTGACAGATGTAAAAATCACCGGCAGTTCCCTTTCCGGCCTTTGCCATTGAAGCAACCATGTCATCAATGTATAGAAGTCCCTGCTCAGACATTTTACTTACCCATGAGCCTTTCAAGCAGCTCCTCGCTCTTTGCGGTGCTCTCACCAAGAAGCATGGCTACCTTTTCAGCCATGTCCAGCTGATGTTTCAGAAGCTCGCCTGCCTTTTCGGCCGTCTGATGCCTCAGTTCATCAAGCACATTCTCATTTAGTCTTATCCTGGAAATATCAGAGAATATGCCCACATAATGGGCATCACCCAGCCTGTATACCAGCTGATGATATTTTGCTCCATTGAATTCAATGACTGACTCATACTTCTCCTCACTTCCCGATGCAACCTTTTCAAATCCAATGTCATCCATCAGGTAGGAGATCTTCCTTCCAAGGACTGCATCCGAACAAAGAAAATTCTTGCGGAAGGCCGGATTCATTGAGCTTATGGTCAGCCGCTCATTCAGTATCACAATGCCGTTGGGACTAGTTTCTATTATAAGATCCTTCCTGCTTTCGGCCATCCTTCTCATATACGGCATGCACATGTCTATTTCAGCATTGCTCTCAAGGACTGCAATTGCCATTTTCCTGCAGCTGGAAAACCCGCAGGCTCCGCAATTGAGCTGGAATTCATCAGATGTCTTTCCTGTCCTGGAGTAAACTTCCATAATCTCATCTTCCGAATATCCGGGTCCTGCCAAGGGTGGATCAGCACTGTATTCTGTGAAGAGGCTGACGCTCACCGGCTCAATGGTCTTGTTGAGATTCCTTTCCCTGGCTGCATATTTTATGACATTGTTCCTGCGCTCATATATATTTGCCTTTGTTCCAATCGCCGGACCGTTGATACAGCCTTCCCTGCAAAAAAGCGGCTCGATGAGACTGAAGTTCCAGTTTTCCTCTGATAGTGAGAACATTTCCATCACACTTTCGGAGCCGCTGGCATGCATTACATTCATGATTGTTCCGTCATTCTCCACACCACCTGTCCTCAGCATCCCTCCTGGAATCGGGAACAGCCTTGCATCACAGCTTCCGTCAAAGCTTTCAAAACCACTTTCGGGCATATTCCTGAGGTCAATTTTTTCGTGCTTCAGCCATTCGTCCAGCTCCTCAAAGGTCAGTACTACATCGACAACGCCTTCATATTCCTTCCTTTCAGCTTCGCTTTTCTTTGCTACGCACGGCCCGATGAATATGACCTTGCAGTCGCTTCCGAAGGACCTTTTTATTTGTCTTGCATGGGCAATCATCGGAGAAACGACTTTTATCAGTTTGTCTATCATATCCGGTTTATATTTCTCTGTATAGTTCACAACAGCGGGACAAGCCGTACAGATACCGCCGCATTTCTGATATTTTGCCTTTTCAACAGTTGCTTCGGCGGTCAGCCTTGCTCCGTCTGAAGTCTCAAGAACATATGAAAATCCAAGCATTCTGAGTGCAGAAGGAACCCTTTCGGTCATCCATCCGGGATATGCGGCAGCGAATGAAGGTGCAATACTGGCTGCAACAACCTTCCCGGAAGCCAACAGTGTTCTGGCATCATCAAGATCCTTGCGGTATGTCTTTGCCTTCTGGGGACACTCCCTTATGCAGGTCCCGCACTTGATGCATTTATCATCATCTATGTATGCCTGTCCGTCCCGTATACCGATTGCACCAACGGGGCACACCCTGAGACATCTGTAGCAATCCCTGCATTTCGCTGACTGTGTGTATACAATCCCTGTGTTCCTTACATTCATCGGTCATTCCTTCCCTGCCCTTACCGCTGACATTCTTGATACAATCTTCTCAAAGGTGCATTTTTCAATCATTTCCCCGTCAAAATCGACCACCGGTCCCCTGCTGCAATTTTCATGGCAGAAAGTGGCCTTGATGTCAAATGAATCAGCAATGTCCGCTTCACGGATGAAATCAACGGTCTCCTTCAGGAGTTCCTGTGC
>DAINQB010000007.1:0-44446 GCA_036743175.1 Bacillota bacterium
TGTTTTTAAATTTTTCGTGAAAATTTCTTCAAATTCAACACACCCATCCTCGCGGATGGGTGTGTATTGTCTGATAATCGTCAACTTAGTTATTATTCAGAACATAATCTATGAATCTTCTCAGTATAGCAGCAACCTCTGCTCTCTTCGCGGGTTCCGCAGGATCAAAGTAATTTCCGGGTCTGCCTTCCATGATTCCGGATTCCTGGACAAATCCGACACCATCGGATGCCCAGTCACTTATCACTTCATTATCCATATATGAAGGAACCGCACCGGAAAAATCAGTTCCGGAAAGTGCTGATGCCCTGTATACCATAACCGCAATTTCTTCCCTGGTAACCGGTCTTTCAGGCTCGAACAGTAATTCAGTGACCCCTTTGACTATACCGTTCTGATACGCCCATTGAACATATGGGGCATAGTAACTGCCTTCGACGACATCATCAAACAAAACTTCAGTATAGTCTGCAGGATCAATACCATGAAGCCGGCCAATTACCGTGACAAACATAGCTCTTGTCATATCAGATTCAGGAGCAAACATACCTGTTTCAACACCCAGGAACAGTTCCCTTGCTGAAGTGAACAGAATATCGCCATTGGCCCAATGACCCTCTATATCATCAAATAACCTGCTGTTGGCAACAATCTCATATTCACCGGGTCCGCGGGAGATATATTTCATCCTGTTTCCATCTGTTATACCGAAACCAACTATTGATTTCCTTCCCATGGAATCCGTGTATTGAACGACATTGCCATTTCCTGTTGCACCTGACGGAATATCAATGTACCCTATGGCTCCTTCTTCCGGAACTGCATTTCCTGAATTTCCGGGTATAACCACCGGGTATGCAAGAGTGCTGAATCTAATGGCGTTTCCATAAACCGGTTCCGCAGATCCTTCATAAAATGCATAGGCACGGAAATAGTAAACCGTTCCTGCAGAGAGCCCCGAAACACTCACTGTATATATACCATCATCTGTTCCCGGAACTATAACCGAAAAGTCCGTTCCACCCAGGGAAGGATTGGATCCGAGTCCGTACACAAATCCCCTGGAATTCAAAATTGCACTGCCCCTGATTTCAATTTCTCCGGCAAGTACAGCGCTTCTGTAAAGAATTGTACCTGCTTGATTTGTCTGCACACTCAAACCATCAGCTTGATTCGTGGTAAACTCCACCTCATCACCATATGAAAGTCCTTCTTCATTGTAGGCATAAGCCCGGACATAATAGGTTGTATCAGGAGAAAGTCCTTCTGCATCATAGTGATACGTACCTGTACCTGTTCCGCCGGAATAATCCTGGTCATTTGAATCTTCTCTATCAGGACCGGGTTCATTGCTGATTACAAAACCTCTGCTAACCGGTGTGGAATTTCCATCGGAGGTTATATCACCATTGAGTCTGGCTGATGTAGATTCAATATCCGTTGCCATAAGTGTTACCGCAAAGGGGGCACTGGCCGAATCAGATTCTGACAATACAATGACCAGCATATCCCCGCTATAGGAAGTTCCGATGGAATTCACAGCATAAGCCCTTACATAGTAGGCAGTGTCCTCCTCAAAATCCTCCAGCAGGCCTTCAAAACTTCCCGTACCGCTTCCGCATCCTATATCAGTATCCTCTTCTCTCTTTGGCGAAGCTTCCGTTCCATAAACAAAACCGCGTTCTGTAACCTCCCTGCCCCCATCATCCGATACCATTGCATAAAGCTCAAAATCGTCACCGGCAACTGCATATCCCTCTGTTTCCACTACCGGTTCGGTTGCTTCATCCGTTGTAAATGATACAGATTCTCCATAATGCACGGAACCTGATATATCAGCTCCGAATGCCCTTGCATAATACATGGTTCCTGCTTCCAGACCGGAAACAAAGAATGTTTTTTCTCCCGTTGACTGGAACATCATACTTGAAACGAATACCCCGTCGGCAGTAACCTCAGGATCAGCGGATATCCCAACAACCACCCCAATGGATTCCAGTGCCGCACTGCCGCTGCCGTCGCTGTTTACGGACATTTTGATTCCGGCATTGTTCCTGCTGTTTTCAGTATCCCCGGTGACAAGTACGGGTAAATCCGCTGTCAGCGTAGTAAAAGAATTTGTTTCTCCATAAGAGGTCGTAAAGCCACTTATTACATAAACTTTGTAATAGTATTGCCTGCCGCTTGTTACAAGACCATCAAGGTCAATGGTTATATCTTCAATGATTGATGATTCATCGGTTATTTCAACAACAGATGAGCTGCCGTCACCAAGCAGCGGGTCTTCACTGGAATCTGAATAAACCACACCATAGGTGTATACCTGGGATCCCTGGTAATCCACTTCGGCATGCAGCACGGCACCGGTTTCCGTTATATCGCTTACAGCCGGTTCCGGATAGGTTACTATTGGAATTCCTGCAGCATCCGTTGTGAAACTGATGACACTACCATAATATGTACCCTGCTCATTCTGTGTTACTGCCCTCAGATAATAGGTAGTATCTCCCAAAAGCCCGTTTATGTTTGTTATAACCGCTCCATCTCCTGTCATTCCTCCGAATGCTGCAAAAACAGTTGTTACGTCACCGTCCGTGGGCATTGGATCACTGTTGGTCGAAGAATAGCAGAGCCGTCTTATGAAGTTAGGATGAGCCGGACCCGATACAACCGCCACAGTTTCTATACGGGCAGTCATTGAAGTTGCTTCCAGTAATTCCGTACTTGTTATAACCGGTACAGAATATCCTGTAACAGGAAGTGCCGGTGTAGTGAACATTCCCTGGGACGAATAGCTCACAACTGCTTCATCAGTTATTGCATAAGCTCTGTAGTAGTATGTGGTTGATGAAGACAACCCTGTAAGTGTAGTTTCGAATTCACCGTCCGTGTCAGAAAGAGCTGCATTATTTACCCCTGAACCACCAATGACCGGGTTCTGCCCCGTTGAATAAACAAACCCGGTTGCTGTAACATTTACACCGGGAGGTGTACCAAAGGTTGCATCCACTTCTTTTTCAGCCGGATTTGTCTGCGGTACTGATATGATTCCCAGATTTACGGTTGGTACTCCTGTGAGCGGGTCAGTGACAAAGCTTCCCTGATTTCCATAGAATGTACCCTTTGCATTCAATATGAATGCTTTGTAATAATATGTAGAATCTGAAAGAAGCCCTGATGCCTCCGTTGAGAATGAACCGGTTTCTTCAGATGAAACATCGTCTATTATAAGGCCTACGTTTTCTCCACCAAGATAAGGGTCGGATTGTCTTGATACAACAAAACCTCTTACTGTCGGGGAAACTCCGCCGGTAGACGAGACATTTCCTGTGAGAAGAGCTGAGTCTTCATCAACGTTCTCATGTCCTGTGGTCGAAACCGCCGGGGTGGAAAGAGTAACAAAAGTCAAGACATCACCATAGCTTACTCCAAATGAGTTCCTTACATATGCCCTGTAGTAATATCCGGTTCCAGCATCAAGTCCATTTGGATATGCAGAAAAATCATTTGGAATGTTCTGGGTTGTTACAGGTGAAGTGATTTTTGTTACTCCTGCTCCGTCTATTTCAGGATGGTCATTTCCTCCGGTTACCGTGGAGTAAACAAATCCCTGCTCATTGATATTGCTGTATCCATCGTTTGTAACAGTTCCATTGAGCCTGGCTCTGTCTGATCTAAGGTTGTCCGCCGTACCGGTGGTTACGGCAGGCGCCACTGGAGTCATGCGCGTATCGAAAAACGTGGTACCTATTACATGTCTTCCCGCCAATGACAATGATGTAACGGTAAAATCATATGTATGAAGCGGCATGTCTCCGGGAACAAGCCCCTCCAGGTGGAACAAAACAAGCTTTGTTTCAGGATTATATGGAATTGCAACCCTGGCAGCTACAGGATCATCGCTGGTGTGTCTTCTTTGTGCAGCAGCCTGGATATTATACAGTGTATCATTTGGATCAAGGGTCACCTCACACCATATGTATGCATGAGTTGACCCAATGGTCGAACTCTCAAAGGAAAGGTCGGGTTTCATATATGTACTGAACCCCATGGGTGCAGATGAATATTGAACATAGTTGCGTGTGAATATAATTACCGTCTGAGCTACATAATCCGTATCCTCCTCCAGCCCTGACAGTGTCTGGGGGTACAGGAATGGATTTTCTGCAGTGTTGGTCCATCTTGTTTTTGTGTATGAAGATACTATCTTTCCTGAATAGTATGGATTACCTGAGTAGATCAATTCATCAGGGTCATGGTCAGCTCTCCTGACTACGGAGGTTTCAATCAGGCCATAGGCATCAAAAAGATCTGCCTGGACCTCAGGATTTTCAAGCTCAGTAACCGGAACGCCTATTCCGGTATTGAACATCTCGTTTTGAAAGACCGCTTCAGTGGCTCCGGTTCTTTGTATTTCAAGCCAGAACTGTGGATTGCCTGAGGCTGCGGTGGTTGTGACCTCAGCCGTATCACTCTGGCGGTTGAGTTGTGTCTCACTCCTATAATAGTAGAAAGACGCTTCAACAGTATAATCACTTGCAGGTTCCAGATCCGTGAACCTTGCTTCATATGTTCCGTCAGGGTCCTGCCCGTCAGGAATATAGATTCTCTTTTCCGCCACTTTAACATCTGAATCATCGAAAAGACTGAACATTACCACCTGGCTTTTCCATGGATCGCCAGATGCCGCGATTTCAAGGGAAGCCTCTGCAGTATACCCGCTGTAAGAAGCTGCTTCCAGCTCGAATGTATAAGCATATGCACTGACAGCATCAGCCGGAATTACAACATATATGCTCAGCATAAAAATGACTGCCATGAGCAATGAAAAATTCTTTTTAATTACCTGCTTACCCATTGGAATACCTCCATATAATAACTTGTTTTTATACAACAATTTAATTATATAGAAGCAAAATCACTAAAAAATACACAAATGTAAACGGTTGATTTAACAGATGTAAACTCCGGAAAAAATCAAGAAAACAAGTCACTCAAATTTGATGATACCGTTTTTCAATGCATATGCCACCAATTTTGCACGGCTTTTGAATCCGGTGGCTCCATACATTCTTGATATATACAGTCTTACTGTTCCATAGCTTAGAAACAGCTCAGTTGATATTTCCCTTGTGCTCATACCTTTGGCAAGCAGTCGGAGTATATTGATTTCAGTTTTATTGAATTCCAGTGGATTCTGTGATGCCTTCGATGTCTCGGGAAATATTTTATAAGGTTTTTGGGAAGCCCTTATCAGTTCAACCATTTCTTCAAGGGGAATGCTCTTCCAAACAAACAAATCCGCTCCTGCTTCCTTGGCAGCCGGAACAAGCCTTTCATCTTCCACACCGGTCATGACCATGACCTTTATATCAGGGCAGGACTCCTTTATTTTTGTCGTTGCCTCGAGTCCATTGCCATCCCTGGTATAGATATCCATGATTACCACATCCGGGTCAAGGGCGTCACATAATTTCAATGCTTCAGAAGCTTTGCCGGATTGACCGACTATTTCAATATCATCATATTTGCCAAGCGCATCTGCAAGGGTTGTGCTCAATAGTATCTGATCTTCAATGAGAACTATCTTCATTCTGCCCGCTCCTTTTATCAGTATCCTGATATATGGGGAACAGCACCTTCAGTATAAACCAGTCACTCTTCACTATCTCAACCGTTCCCCCCGCCTTTTTTACCCGTGCCTTTATATCGTATAGTCCTCTTCCCTCGGATATGGCACAGTTGTCACTAATGCATCTGTTTCTTATTATAACACCTGTTGAATCGTCCTCTTCGACAAACTCAGCAATGATATTCCTTGCATATGCGTGTCTTACCGCATTGGCAAAAGCCTCCCTCAGGACATCCGGTATGACTTTCACTGCAGAATCCGGCAAATCAAAGGAACCACTGAAACTTATTGATACACCTAATTTTCCATATGTATCAGCCAGTAACCTTATGCTGTCCTGAAGTGTTCCTGCAGCCTGACCCGTATCTGTTCCTCCCAGAATATCAGGGAGATTGAAAAATGCCGGTGGATAATCAGTTTTCCCCTCTTCTACGGGATTCACTATCATGGAATCAATGGTCATGGCTGCAATTGCCAGGCGCTGTGACCACTCATCATGGGCTGACTGGGAAAGCAGTTCCCTTTCAGAAACAGCACTCTCTTCATTGATTAAGGATATTATGTCAGAAAGTTCGCGGTTTCTGGTTTTAAGCTCATCATTTTCTTTATCAAGTTTTACAGCAAGGGCATTCAATTTTGTAACATCTGACAAAGACACCTGGACAAGCTTTTTCACCCCTTTTGAAAAAGAGTTTCCCATAAGTAAATAGCAGCTGCTGTCCTTCCTGATTGTCATATGCTCTTGTGTTCCTGATATGGAAATTATCTTCTCTCTTTCAAGTTCCTCAATCGATTCATATAATTTCCCCAGTCTTTCAGTTATTTCAATGCCAATCCTTTTACAAATATCATAAAAAGCATCATTGGCCTCAAGGATCCAGCCCCCTTTATCAGAAACGCAAACCCCCTGTTCCATACCCTTTATTATCCCAACCATTGCCGCCCTTGTGATTTCATTCCTTTTGGATTTCCAAATTGTGTGCAAAAGCCGTATTGAATCAACAATGTGCCGGATTATGAAAAGCAATAACAATCCAAAGGATATTTGCATTGGACCAACCATGGAAGCCGCCGGCAGAAGTAGTGGCATTATCACATCTTCTGCCTTAAGTTCAAGTGGACCGGTCAGGTCAATTGAAAACCTGCGTATTGCTATATATATGATAAGAGGAATGATTGAAAGATAATTTGAAATACCGGAAAACACCATGTATATACCACCTTCAATCGATGCTGCGGTAAAGAGTATTTCCACTGCAAGGGAGAGTGATATGACGGCTATCGAACCATGGAATAATCCAATGGATATATATGAGCGTCGTTTGCTGTAAATTTCGTTGGTTTCCAAAAGAATAAGAATCCTGAGTATCACAATGGTCAGGGCGGACAGAAAGAAGACACTGTTTGCAGCATATGATACCGCATACCATTTCATGTTTCCAGCCCTCCCTTTTCAATCTTCATACTTATGGATAGGGAATCATCCTCTCGTCCCACAACAAGGTTTTTGCCTGTATGACCGGCACTTCCACTCAACGCTTCATATATCAGACTGCTTGTTTCTTCAGGAATATTCGCGTTTTCTTCCGCTGATATAAGCGCTGACAGATAGACTGTTTTTTCTTCATTTATATAATTGAATACAACAGAGGCATCTCCCAGTCTCAAAACAAACAGACAGACAACATCTGAAAATTCCAGTGCCTGAGGAACTTTTTCAGGTATTATGAACCCTTCTCCTGCAGAAACAACAATTCCGTCAAGTCCCAGTCTTTCACAGTCCCTTAAGAGACCCGATGTATATTCTCCAATCCGTTTCAGTAAAATCAGACCGTTGTTTTCGGTGCTTCTGATAACAAATCTCAGACGTCTGTGGCATATGGCTGTCATCAGCCTTGTTTCCTTAAGTGAATCCAATGTATGGTCATTCATTATCTCAGGACTTTTTATTTTTTCTATTAAATTGCTGACCTTATCATGGAATAAACTATCCATCTGACGCCGGTATCTGTCTTTCTCCATGGTCCTGGTTTCTTCTGCTGCCGTCATTGCCTTCATTGATAATATTTCATTTACAGCCTCAAGCTTTTGATTTACTTCAATAAGTTTTCTTTCAACGTCCTTTAAATCAGTTATTTCCTCAAGCAATACTGTGTTTCCTGCTTTCAGCGGGATATCATGGCGTTTGTAAATTCTGCTGCCCGACACTATTTCCGAACCTGCATCTCCGAAATCCATTGCACCTGCCTTTATACGGCCATCCATCCCCAATGAAGCCATGGTTTCATTTTTAAAAACAAGTGAACCGCTTCGGTCAAAGATGGCTACGGCATATATTGAATTTCTTAGCAAGGGCAGTTCAAACAATGTTGCACCAAGGAAACCTTCCCTTTGGGCTGCATAATTGAAAATAAGTATGCATATTGCGACTGTTGTGGGGATATCGAGGTCGATGAAGTACCTGACACCTATAATGTACAGCAGCTGATATATTATAAGTATAAGGAAAAGAATAGATGAATAGATGATCTGCCTTTTACGATGTCTGGTCTTCGAATCGGATATTATATAAGCAAAGCCAATAAGGATAAGTGAGAAACTCCAGAAAAGCGACAGAAAATATCCCCATTGGTTGCTGTAGTGATTATGCCAGGTTACCTGGTTTTCGAAGGCATATGAAAAGACCTGCCGGTGAATATCATTCGTCAGAACAAAAATGCTTAAAAGGATTGCTGAAAATGCAAGCGGGACAGATAGTTTTTTGGATGGTAGTTTTCCAAACCTGGTAAGATGACATGCCGCAAACCAGCATAATGGCAGAAAATGACGGGGTATGTATGTTGCAAACCATAGATAACGAGCCACATTGACATTAAATATAAATGACTTGCAAAGACCCATTATCAGCCACAATCCGGCAAATACAATTGATTGGAAGCCTGCCCTGCGGCTTTCTCCTTCCGGTATTTTTTTCAAAATGCCATGGGCCGTTATACAAAACATCAAAAGAATAAAAGTCTGAAGACCAACTCGTTCAAGCAGTGAAGCCGGGCCGTTCAGCTTTACAGAAAGAACACTGCGCCTGTAGTCCGGATTATATGTAAGTCTTGCATAATCCCATTCACCCAGGTCTTTTTCTGTATATTTTCCCGCTATACCTGCATCATTCATGCTGCTCTGGTTTTCATTAGAATTGCCGAATGTGCAAAATCCTGCATTTGCAAGGGCATTTTCTCCTTCTTCGGAAAGCAAAAATGTGCTCGTTGCCTGAACAACGGAATTCCTTTTGGCATTCTCTGATACAATGAAGCCGCAATCAATGGTGAAAACCCCTTCTTCGGGATATACAATCTCCCATCCCGGAAACATCTTCTGCAGCATCACCGCCTGGTAATCCCACATTACAACAGCATCATAGTTCAAAAGATTTTCAGGATAATACATATAGTTATATCCATCATATTTGTACTCATCCTGTGAATTCAACCGATTGGATTCATTTAGATTACCCAGTGCTTCAAATGCCGGCGAGTAATCACCTTCATCAGCTCCCAATGCCCTGGCAAGTGCAATTGCTGTCAGTCTTCCGCTTTCGATGGCGTTGTGCGGAAACATAACAACTGCATCGCTCTCAAGAAGAGTCTTCCATCCATCAATTCTACCCGCAGAGTTTCCCTTCCCATTCACTGCAATGACAACAGAAGTCGTATACAACGGATGATATTCAATTCTTTCATCCAAATCAGATAGGCCCCTGGCCTGTGACCCGTATAAAAAGTACATTCCACCGATACCTGCGGCTTCATAACCCAGCTTATAGGGATTCAAGGCTTTTGCATTACTGCCTGCAATCGTTTCAAGCAGCTTTGGCAACGGGTCGAGGGCATCCTGCACCATATATATGCTGTCACTTGTATGGCTGCTGAATATCGGAACAATTGGCAAGGCAGCAAGGATTATTGAAATCACCAAAACGCTCAGTCGTTTAGCCGTTGCAGACATAATCATGTCCCTATTGTTTGCCATTTCGTAAATCCTTGCCGCATTATTTAAGAAACAATGATTAACAAATAACCACAGTCTTCATAGTTTTCAAGAATCTCTGAATTTCATTGCCGCCTTTATAAATTCGCGGAACAGGGGATGGGCCCTGTTCGGCCTTGATTTGAATTCCGGATGGAACTGGACACCTATGAACCACGGATGTTCCTTTAGTTCTATCATCTCGACAAGCCCGTCATCCGGAGATTTACCACAAAGGAACATGCCATTGTCCTCCATGGTTTTTCTATATTTATTTACAAATTCATATCTGTGCCTGTGACGTTCCTGAATCAATTCCCCGCCATAGGCCTTGTATGCATTGCTGTCCTTTGCAATCCTGCACGGGTATTTCCCAAGTCGCATGGTTCCGCCCATTTCTTCAATGTCTACCTGGTCCGCCATGAGATCTATTACCGGATACTCTGTGTCAGGGTTGAACTCCGTGCTGTTTGCACCTTCCATGCCTGCAACATTCCTGGCAAATTCCACAACAGCCATCTGCAGACCTAGGCATATCCCAAAGAACGGTATCTTGTTTTCACGGGCATATTTTATTGCAAGTATCTTTCCTTCCGTCCCCCTGTCCCCGAATCCTCCGGGAACCAGTATTCCATCCAGTCCCGAGAGCTTCTCTTCAAGATTCCTGTCATTCAGGTGTTCGGAATTGACCCACTGTATATCCACCTTGCAGCTGTTGTCGTAACCACCATGTCTCAGGGCTTCTGCAACACTTGCATATGCATCATGCAGTTTGATATATTTTCCCACCAGTCCGATGGTAACGGAACAATCAGGATTCTTCATCCTTCTGATCATATCCTTCCACTCTTCAAGGTCGGGCGTCCTGTTTTCCATCCTGCCCTTTTCAAGGACTATATCCGCCAGTCCCTCATCTTCAAGAACCAGTGGAACTTCATAAAGATAATCTGCATCACAGTTTTGAATGACACACCTTGCCTCTATGTTGCAGAACAATGCTATCTTGTCCTTGATACCACTGTAAAAAGGCTTTTCCGCCCGTGCTACGATTATGTCGGGTTGTATACCTATGCTTCTAAGCTCCTTGACACTGTGCTGGGTCGGTTTTGTCTTGAACTCACCGGCCTTTGTCAGATACGGAACCAGTGTTACATGGATATATATTGTATTTTCCCTGCCAAGGTCCACTGCAACCTGCCTGATGGCTTCAAGAAAAGGGAGACTTTCTATGTCTCCCACCGTACCGCCGATTTCAGTTATGACAAAATCAGGATTGTGCTCCTTGCCTACTTTATATATCTTTTCCTTTATTTCGTTGGTTATATGAGGTATTACCTGGATTGTGTTTCCGAGGAATTCGCCCTTTCTTTCCTTGGATATAACGGAACCGTATACACGGCCCGTGGTGATGTTGCTATCCTGGCTCAGGTTCTCATCAATGAATCTTTCATAGGAACCAAGGTCCAGGTCCGTTTCCGCTCCGTCGTCGGTGACAAATACTTCCCCATGCTGATACGGACTCATTGTGCCCGGATCAACATTCAGATAAGGGTCGAATTTCTGAAGTGTAACCCTGTAACCCCTGGCTTTGAGCAACCTTCCAAGGGAAGCCGCTGTTATACCCTTTCCTAGTCCGGATACAACCCCTCCTGTAACAAAAATATATTTTACCGACATATAACCCTCCCAAACTATTCATCAATTTTAATATTGCCCATTGCCTGTGTCAACATTCCTTGAATAATTAAAAATAAAAACAGGGTCTCCAATAGGAAACCCTGCAACCATTGGGATTTAAATCCACTAATTTAAAAAACCTGAAAGT
Source organism: Bacillota bacterium (assembly GCA_036743175.1). Lineage (GTDB taxonomy): Bacteria > Bacillota > Clostridia > DUPQ01 > DUPQ01 > JAFGQE01. The sequence goes on from DAINQB010000007.1 coordinate 11,481, forward strand.
GCTTCTTTTACACATTCATCCTCCGAGACCGCCGTCTTCATTGAGTAAGTATTAAGTGAAGACTGGGTGCCCATGTCAAGGACTCCATCTACCGGAAATCCCATTGTCCTCTTGTATTCATTGAGGGACTGTTCAAATTCATCATCAAATACTACATTATAGGTTCCGTCAAAGTAACCAAGGAATCCCAGTATTTTCTTTGCGATGAAAATATCATAATTCACACCGCCCATGCGGTAGTCCCTTTCTATGTCAATCATATATGCCCCCGGGCTGTAGTTGAGATAACCCATGTCCGTATCCTCAACATATACATCCGGCACAACTCGGTTTTTATCATTAATCAGCATCATGTTTCCTGCAAAGATACCCGATTCCACTATGTTGATATAGCCTGTGACCTCATGGTCCCAGAGCTCAATTGAATGGGATTTCAGATAACTGACTATGCTCTTCACTTCAAAGGTTCCGGCAACTTCCGAGTAATGTTCATAAGCTCTCTCAGTGAAGACAGGATATTTCCTTACAAATACGGCATAACCGTTGCTGCTCTGCCCGTATATGGTGCCGGGAATGGCCATGGCAATTGCTTCAGCAGCACCTGTTGTCATTTCGTCCACAAGAATGGCAACTTCAAACCCTACATCCTTAGCGGTCGCGTTATAGGATTTTTCCTTCGTTCTTGCCATTGTATCCCCTGAGACGAGGAATTCAGCAAGATTGCAGGCATCTGCAATATTCATTGTATACAGACTTCTGAGGTCCAGTATTATTCTTGTATTGCCCAATGCCTTCATGGCTTCAAGTATCCCCCTGAATCTATCAGTTGCAAACTGCGAGAATCTGTTGACCCTTATATATCCGGCTCCATCAAGCTGAACGAATTCCACATCCCTTCCGGCTGTTGTACCTGATTCAAGTACAACGGATCTTGATGATCCCGTGTCTTTGTCAATATATATTACCAATGCAGAACCATTGCCGATGACATATGAATTGAAGGCATCCTCGCTCATTGCAGCAGTGCTCATCTTGTCAACCAATATGATTGTATCCCCGGCCTCAATGCCCGTATCCGAAGCTGATGAATCCGGCAGAACAGAAACAACCCTGAGACCATTCCTTACCTTCTCAAGGAAAACACCGGTATTGGAGTTTACCCGGACTTCGCTGTCATTAAGAACAAAGCATGAATATTCATTCAGGTTTTCCATGGCGCCGTTCAGGGCCATGCCCTTTATGTTATCAAGTCCCAGTTCCCTGTAGTACATCATGTCTATGACTTCAAACAAACCCTGAAAGTATCCTTCATATACACCCGAGGAAGAAGTGAATCCCACCGAACTCACCAGAAGGCAGATAACCAATATATATGCGGCTTTTATGATAAGTCTTCTATTCATTCCCCGTCACCGCCTTCCATCAGTTTAAGATATGCAAGTTCCAGCTGTGCATCCTCCGATGCTGACATCATCTTCAGACGGTTGTTGAGAGCCTGCTGGGTTGTAAAATCCAGTACTCCGTATGGGTAAAGACCCTCGGCTTCCTGGAAGGCATTAACCGCAAGGACCATGGCATCATCATACTGCCCGTTTATTGCTCCTTTATAGAAACCGATATCCCTGAGAATCTCCTTTGCCTTTCTTATTTCCTCCGAAGCCATTCCCAGACTGTATTTTTCATATATCCAAAGCATGCCGGAAATGTTCCCATCGAAGTGAATAGGGCCGTTGTACTCTATTTCATAATCCGGAACTATTCCTTCATTGTTTATTGATTTACCGTTGGGAGTAAGGTATTCGCCCACCGTCATCTTCATTGCTCCGGCCCACTCATCATCAGAAGGCTGTATACCCTGCATTGCCAGCATCCTTGTTATAATATACATGTTGGTATTTCCGGTCATCTCAGAGTACTTTTCGTATGCCTTCATATCAAGGATAGGTACCGTTATCTGAACGAGACTTTTACCGAATGTCTTTTCACCAACAAGGAAACCCTCCCCATTGTCCTGAACAGCAGCAGCAAGTATCTCGGATGCACTGGCAGAATTACCGTTCACCAGAATCGCAATTTCATAATCCCTTTCCTTCTCATAAGCTTTGTAAAGGAAATCTATGAATCCTATGAACCTGAAATCAAGCTTTACAATATCCGCATTTTCGATGAGAGCATCAGCTACCCCTATGCAACCATTGACTGCACCGCCGCCATTGTCCCTTATATCAACAATCAGCTTTGTCTTACCTGACTTGTCAACCTTTGAAAGCACGTCCCTGAATTCAACACCTGTCTGGCTTGTGAATCCTGTTATCCTTACATATGCAGCATCCTTGTAAATTGTATAGTCGACTGTTGTTATGTCTACTTCCGCTCTTTCCAATGTGATTTCAACAGGTTCTCCGGTCCCTTGCTTCAGAACTCCGATGACTACACTGGTGCCCTTGGGCCCCTTGATGAGTGCACCGATGTCCTGCAGCTGCAAGCCGACCAGCTTCTTACCTGCTGCGCTCACGATTATGTCGCCGCTTTTCAGGCCGGCCCTCTGAGCCGGTGAATTCCTGAATACATTGACAATGTATGCACCTTTTTCATCTTCTATCATTGATATGCCGATGCCTACGAAGCTTGCATCCTCGTATTCATTCACATGGCTTTCATACTCGCTGTTGTCCAGGTAGTATGAATATTTATCCGTTGCATCAAGGACTCCCTCAATCAGATTTGTGCCAAGATCAACCCTGTCAATGACGACAGGCGACCTGTCGTCAATCAATTCAATGTATGCTGAAATAATTCCGCCGCCTTTTTCATATGCCGATGCCAGAGGTATTGAAACAACCACCAGCAAGGGAAGCATGAACATAAGCGCTTTATAAAACTTCTTTTTCATAGGTTCCTTTCCTCCGGAATCTACATTTTCTCCGGAGCATTGATTTTTATCAGTCCAAGTACATTTCTGATGACCGTAACCGTTGCCCTGACAAGCACTATCCTGGCATTCATCAGATTCTCTTCTTCACCCTTGACCCTGCAGGCATTGTAAAAACTATGGAATGCAGAAGCTACATCAATGACATATCTGGTCAGCCTTGCAGGTTCCAGTGTTCTGGCGGCCAGAAGTATTTCACCGGGATATTCAGCCAATATGCCGATGAGGGCCTTTTCCTCGTCCTTCTTCAGATAAGTCAGGTCGGGACATTCCCCGAACTCTGTTTTGATTCCTTCTCCTTCCAGGATTCTCAGCATGCTGCAGATTCTTGCGTGGGCATACTGAACATAAAATACCGGATTCTCATTGGACTGGCTTACTGCGAGGTCAAGGTCAAAATCCAGATGGCTTCCTGCTGTTTTCATATTGAAGAAAAACCTTGCTGCATCCTTTCCTACCTCATCGAGAAGATCATCAAGGGATACCGCTTTTCCGGTTCTCTTTGACATCCTTACGGTTTCTCCGCCTCTCATGAGCCTGACAAGCTGAAACAGTACAAGTTCCAGCCTGTCCTTGTCTATCCCAAGGGCCGTCATGGCATTCTTCATCCTGTTTGCATGGGCATGATGGTCAGTACCCAGAAGATTGATGACCCTTTCGAATTTTCTTTTCTTGAATTTATCAAGATGATATGCAAGGTCGGACGCAAAATATGTCCTTGATCCGTCTGATTTTACAAGAACCTCATCCTTGTCACTGTCCATTATGCTACCCTTCAGCCAGACGGCTCCATCGTATTCCAGGGTGCTTCCGTTCTGAACCAGCATTTCAATGGTTGAATCCAGTTCCCCTGAATCATAGAGGGATTGCTCTGAAAACCAAACATCGTACTCAATTCCATATCTTTCAAGACCTTCCCTGATACGCTGGATATTCCTCGGTAAAGCATAATCCTTAAGTACCGCTTTCCTGTATTCTGAATCCTTTTCCCTTAGATCCTCCATGCCTTCTGCAATATAATTCCGGACATGTTCTCTTATATCGTCGCCCTGGTAGCAGTCTTCAGGGAATTCCACGGAATCCTCTCCGTTCAATTCCTGGAGGTACCTTAGTTCAAGTGACAATGCAAACTTCAGTATCTGGTTCCCTGCATCATTGACATAGTACTCCCTTGTAACATCATAGCCGGCTTTTTGCAGCACACTTGATATGCAGTCTCCAAGAGCACCTCCCCTGGCGTTTCCCATATGAAGGGGTCCCGTGGGATTGGCGCTTACATATTCCACCATTACCTTTTCGCCTTTTCCATAATCAAGGCTACCATAATCATCGCCTTCTTCGTTGACTATGGACAAAGCATCATAAAGCCAGGTTTCCTTCAGAAAAAGGTTTATGAAACCCGGTCCGGCAATCTCAAATCGTTCAATGTATGTATCCGTACAATCTGCATTGTTTAAAATAATGGAAGCAATTTCCCTCGGTGATTTACGAAAAACCCTGGCAGCGGTCATGGCAATGTTCGTTGACAAGTCCCCATGGTTGCTTTCCCTTGGTTTTTCCATACCTATTTCAGGAACATCAACCTTTGGAAGGAGTCCTTGCTCAACCGCTTTTTCCACAGCCTTGCGTATAACCACTTCAGCCTGATTCTTTATTACACTAATTATGTCCTTCATTGCCAACCTCTCTGACAGTTAAAATAAACTCGTTCCTTACTGCTGCATTTCCAAGAAAATCCAGGCTGTATACAACCGATATGATTCCTCCGGAATCGTCCATTGATACACTTATCTGTTCTGCGGTTACCCCGACAGTGAACACACCATACTCTGTAGCATAATGGGAGACATTCTTCCTGCCCTCCTCAAATATGAACTCTGAAGTGATTGTGCCTTTGCGCATAAGGGCAACCCTGCTTTTCTCCGCCCTGACAGTGGTTGTGGTACCTTCCATTCCGGTCATTCCCGTTTCTTCATAGGAAATGACATAAGTACCGCCCTCATTATGGAATTTTCCTTCTGTAAGAAGCTCCACAGGTTCCCCGTCACCGAGTCCTCCGCTTCCTCTTACCGTTACAATTACTTTTTTCATGTTTCTCATCACCGGCTTTTCAGTATTTTACATTGGCCGTCAGTATTTTTCAATGTTCACCTGTTCCACGGTGAAATCATCATTCCCCAGTATTGCCCGGCTCATCGGTATGAATTTATCCCTGCTGTCGCTTGTGAATATCCGTATACGGCTTCTTTGGGTTTCATCCTGTCCGGTTCCTTTGAACATTACACCAAGCTCTGATGCCGTGCTTCGGGCGGAATCCACGATTTTCATTTTCCCCCCCACCACATGGCTTATTACCTCTTTCAAAAGAGGATAATGGGTACATCCGAGAACAAGCACATCTGCATCGGTCTTAAGTATGTCCTCAAGATACATCTCAGCTGCAAGCCTTGCTATGCTGCTGTTCCACAGATGCTCTCCTTCTTCTACAATTGGCACAAACAACGGACAGCTTTTTTGAAAGACCTCTATATTGCTGTCAATTTCATGCAATCTTCTTACATACGCACCACTGCCCACGGTTGCAGGGGTTCCAATAACAGCTACCTTGTTGTTTTTTGTTGCTGCTGCACCAGCTCTTGCTCCGGGACCTATTACCTCCACCACAGGAAGATTGAACTCCTCCCGGATTTCATCGATTGAGTTTGAACTTATGGTATTGCATGCAACCACAAGAGCCTTTACCCCCATGTCCAGAAGGAATCTTACGTCCTGGAATGCAAAGTTTGTTATTGTTTCCTTTGATTTTGTTCCATAAGGAGCTCTCTTGCTGTCACCGAAATAAATGAAATCCTCAGAGGGAAGCAGACCTGCTATTTCCTTCAGCACAGTCAGTCCTCCGAGCCCCGAATCAAATATACCTATGGGTTTCTTTCCCTTGTCACTCATTTCTTGTATAGTCCTTCAGAAATCTGTAATTGTTTTTTCTTTCATAGGCAAGGTCTATAAGCCTTGTAATCAGTTCGCTGTCACTTCCTCCGGAATGCCTCCAGAGTTTAGGATACATACTGATCTTTGTAAATCCCGGCATTGTATTTATCTCATTGAGATAGATAACCCCGTTTTCACCAAGGAAGAAATCAATCCTTGCAAGTCCATGACATTCAATGTACCTGAATGAATCAACAGCAATTTCCATTATGGCATCCCTTGTTTCATCCTCTATATCCGCAGGTACGAGGACCTTGGAACCCTCATTGATATATTTCGCTTCATAGTCATAGAACTCATTGCATGGGACTATTTCACCCACTCCAAGTGCTGTAACATCTGAGTATCCTCCTATTACGGCACATTCAAGTTCCCTGCCGCTGATTGACTCCTCAAGGATTACCTTTCTGTCATAACGGGCGGCCTCATTGACAGCCTTAATGAGACCGGTCCTGTCCTTTGCCTTGAAGATGCCGACGGAAGATCCTCCGTTGGCTGGTTTTACAAATATGGGATATCCCAGTATTTCCACTGCTTCATCTATTTTTTCCCGGATGTCACCTTTTATCTCATCGGATGTGAGGACAAAATATGATGCCTGCTTAATCCCCCTGACCTTGAGGAGTTCTTTTGTTATTACCTTGTCGAATGCTATGGCAGAACCTGTAACACCTGCTCCAATATACGGTATGTCAAACAGTTCAAGCAGACCCTGGAGCACACCGTCCTCCCCTCCTGTCCCGTGAAGAACAGGAAAAACTACGTCAAGTGAGTATCTGCTGACCAGTTCCGTTGAAAAGTACACCTTTTCCTTCGGTATTGAATTTTCTATCTTGACTATCTCTTCACAAAGAAAATCCATGCCGCCGCTGCCGGTATCATAGGCATAAAGCTCACCGGACTTGCTTATTTCAAACAGAGTGAAAGTGAACAAATCCTTGTCCAGGGACCTGAGTACATGAACTGCAGACCATCTGGACACTTCATGTTCAGTGGAAACCCCTCCGAATATAACTCCGACATTTATCTTCGCCATCTATGCCTCCGTCAGTCATCAATATGGCATGCCTTGACTTCGCCATAATACATTACATGATAATCATATCCCGGCTTGTAGAAAGTATCCTTGATTGACTCATCGAGATTTCCGGGTTCCATTGCCTGCTTGTATATCACCTTGCATTCAATATGGATGTGACATTTATCTATCAGTGGTGCTGATACCGCAGAACCTTCAATGGCTTCAAAGCTGCACTCCCTGAACTTGTCCGTGTCCCTTCCTGATTTTGTTCCGCAGAAAACAAGTTCATCGGCCAGCTGTCCCTTAGCTGGAAAGCTTACTGTGAATTCACCTGATTCATCTATGAACCTATAGCTGTATCTTGAATATCTTACCGCAACTATTACAACAGGCTTGTTCCATATCCTTCCCATTGCAGCCCAGCTGATGGTCATTGTATTCTTTTCACCTTCATTTGAAGTGGTAAGAAAGGCTCCGCCCCTTGAAAGCTGTCTTACAGCTTCCTCTATAACATCCGCAAGGATTTTTTCAGTCATCCCAATACCTCCTTGTTACAAACTGTCTCACATTATAACACACACATTCCTGTCAGTACTCTATTTCGGCCCTGTATACACTTTCATTATCATACAGGTTCTTTGAAATAGCTTCCCACGAGTCTTCATCCGCTACTGAAACATCTATTGAAAATGTAACCTGACTGCTGTCACTGCTTTTTACGAATTTCATTCCACTTACAGCGTAACCACCTTCTTCAATTATTTTCTTTATGGTTGAATCAATGTCCTTTACCATGGCTGCAGTTATCTTTATCTTTGCCTTCTCAGACTTAATCTTCATTACTTTTTCAAGTTTCCTGAACAGCACAAGACTTCCAATGATGACCAATGTCGTAATTCCGGCAATCAGATAATAACCGGAACCTACGGCAATACCTATGCAGGCAACAGCCCACAGAGATGCTGCAGTAGTAAGACCCTTGACTCCGAAACGTTCCCTTATTATTGTTCCCGCTCCAAGGAAGCCTATTCCGCTGATGACCTGGGCACCCAGCCTTGTAGTGTCAATGTTTCCACTGGCATTATTGTTATACATGAACTGTGCCACAATCATTACAAGGGCTGCTCCAATACAAACCAATATATGAGTCCTGAGTCCTGCAGGCCTGTTCTTGAATTCCCTTTCATATCCTATCAGCCCTCCGCAGACCAATGCCATCAGTATCTTGATAACCGACTCCAGTTCAAATGACATTCTCAATCAACTCCTTCCCCGTCCAATGCGCGGCTTATGCTTTCCCATGCAGAATCGTTCCCAAGGGGCAGCTGCCATATGGCAACTCCGCGCAATCCATACTTCAGCGCCAGCTCAGCTTTAAGTCCCACGCTGACGGCATCCTCAATCCACATCCTGTATATGGCACCATCTTCATAATATGAAGCATAGAACTGTCCGCTTTCCTCGTCCCATACTACATAAGCTTCCTTTTCCTCTATGATCTCCTGTACCCTGTCCATGCCCGGTGTCCTGACATTCTTGACCTTGTCGCCGGTTTCCTGCCAAATCCTTGTATAGAAAGGAATACCAAGTATCAGTTTGTTTGGTTCGACAAGTTCCAGGGTTTCATTGATCATTTCCTCGACCCATACAAGCTGTGCCTGGGATCCTGCAACAGGTGATGATGCCCAGTGCTGGTCATAGGTCATTACCATTATATAATCTGCAGTCCTTGATAATTCCCTGTGGTCATAGCAAAGGGAATAGTTGTCACTTCCACCAGGAATACCAACATCTACTGTTATTACCAGCCCCATGGCCCGTGCATACGGCATCAGCTCCCTTATGAACTGTGTATATGCGTCCCTGTCCCTGAGGTAAATGTTCTCAAAATCCATGTTGTATCCGTCAAGTTCATAAAGCTGGGCATAGGCCATCAAATGCCTGATGACATTGTCCCTGGCATCAGGGTCATTGAGTATGGCCGACGTCATATTTATATCGTTGAATGTGTTGTTGACCAAGGGCCATATGACCGCTCCAAGCTCCCTTACCTTTTGAACATAGGGTAAATCGGATTTATTCTCCATATTTCCCTCTGAATCAATCACTGTAAACCATGTGGGTGAATAAACAGTTATTTCCTCATGGGAAATGAAGTCCTCAACGGGCGGAGTTGTCTTGTTGATGTACTGCCAGGCAAGAACGATTCTGTCAGGCTCACCTTCAATGCTCCTTGACAGGTTTACCGATATATCCGTGTACATGACCTCTGCCTCAAGGAACCTGGTTTCGACATATCCGATGATACCTTCACCGGTCCTTATCCTTGCCCATTCCCCTTCAACGGAATATACAATGACCTCCTCGCCGTCATCTGCCAGTTTTCTGTAAAGTGGCGCTTTAATTGAGGGTTCACTGCGAATCACCACATCTTCTGATACTTTTTTGTATCTTTCCACTGATATACCATCCACCATCTCCGAAGTCCTTATGAACGGGCTAACGAATCCATGGTGAATATAATTCTTCCAATAATCCACAACCACAGTATTGGATTGTTCGATATAGGTTACATCAATCCCGAATATTTCACTGAAGGTCCTGACGGGAATATACAGAATGTTGTCAATGTATCTTGCGGTAAAATCAAGTGTAAACGGTTCCATGTTTACATAGGACTCCATTTCAAGGCTGTCCATCCTTATGACTCTGTCAGACGATATTACCGTTACAACACGCCCACCCATATCCTTGAAAATCGTAGGATCGATGTACTCTTTCACTATTTCAAAGGGAAGGAAAATTTCACCTCCTGTTACAACGGGGGCCAGCGGATCTTCAATAAGGCGGTCTTCAATGACAAGTGATGTTCCATCTTGACTGAAGAATGGGATAACTTCATCGGAAGGACTGTATTTCTGCTGTATTTTTTCCACACCAACAAATGCGGCGAATATTGACAACGCCACATAGAGGACTATGATTGCTGCAAACAGGATTTTTTTCACCATTGTGTTTCCTTTATGGATCAGTGCTTGAATTTATAATCCAGATATCTTGCAATATGCATTCTGGCCCTTTCATCAGTTTCAAAGACAACAAGGGTACGCCTGCCCTTGTATTCAAGGATGCCGAAGAATTCCTCTTCCGGCATATCCCCTGAAACTGTGACGATTTTTTTTGCATAGTTGTTCCTGTATTCTTCATAATGCCGGGAATTTACAGGTGCAACAATATCAAAATCAGTGAGGTCGCAGTTCAGTATCCTTTTCCTTCTTCTCTTGTTCAGTATTTTGTCAAGGGCAAAGGAATCTCCTGCAAGGGTGTACTCGTATTCAACGTTTCTGTCAGTGATGACCCGCCAGGCTGCTATGACAAGGACTATGGCAATGGCAATGGCATAAAGTCTCAGTGGCTCCCATAATATTGACAAAGCAATGCCACCCAGTGTAACCAGAACGGCTGCAAGTGTAATTATATTGTCAACCGCCGTTTTCTTCCCAACGACACTTTTCTCATAAATGTTCTCCATGTCAGAACTCCGCCTTTCATGTATATATGATAACACAACAGGTCTTTTGTTTTTAAAAATGTCTTTTTCAGGAGACTCAGACCATTTCTATCAGCGAAGCAATCGATGGAATCTGAAAGGTGGGTCTGATGGATGAGCTCTCAAGCATTTTGGAATCAGTTGCACCCGTCATTACCAAAACAGCAGTTGCTCCGTTGTTTATACCTATTGCTATGTCGGTTTCGAGCCTGTCGCCAACGAAAACCATTTCATCCCTGCCTATTCCCGTTGCCCTTTCAATGGCTTCGACTGTATGTGAATAAGGTTTACCCATTATAATGGGCTCAACTCCCGTTGAAGCTGTAAACATCCTGATGAATGAACCCGTGTCGGGCATAAGTCCGTCTTTAATCGGACAGTTCAGGTCCGGATGGGTTGCAATGAATTCAGCGCCTTCCCTTATATAAGTACATCCTTTGAATATCTTTTCATAAGTCAGTGTAGTATCAAACCCCAGCACAACGATGTCCGGTCTGTCATCGGTCAGTTCAATGCCTTCGCTCTGGAAACCTTCCATGAGACTTGGTGTCCCTAATAGGTATACTTTCTTCCCTTTTCTGTGGTTTTTCAGAAACTCAATGGTAACGGAACCTGATGAATATATCGTATTGCAGTCAGCCGAAACCCCCATACCGGAAAGCTTATTTATATAATCCTTGATTGACTTTGATGAATTGTTCGTGAAGAACAGGTAGCGTCTGTTGCTTCTTTCAAGTACATCGAGAAACTCAAGGGCACCGTCTATGGGTTTGTCCTCAAGATAAAATGTTCCATCCATGTCCAATACGAAAAGCCTCTTGTCGGCAAGTATATGTTTCATCTATTCCTCCGCTGCCCTTTGCACTTCCACGGCCATTGCGCACTCTATTCTTTTTCTCTGAAGTCTGCATGCATTATGATCCGGCCTGTCAATACTTCCGTTCGTGAAATATGCCGTAGCGGGACATCCCCCTGAACAAAAGAATTTTGCCCAGCATTCACTGCATTCATCAATGGTAACTACATTGTTGGATTTCATCCTGAGTGCCAGATCCAGGTCAAAGTCTCCGTTGAAAACATCCCCCATCCTGAATTCAGGAACACCTGCAAGCCTGTGACAGGCGAATATCTCCCCGTCAGGGGTAACTGCCCCATACTCAAATCCTGCTCCGCAGGCATTCAGCCGTTTGAATACACAAGGGCTGTTATATAGATCCAGGTTGAAATGATAGAAGGTATAATCACTCTGAGATGCATAGCCTGATGAAAAGAGTTCATATTCCTTCATGGCCTCATCAACCTCCGAATCCTTGAGCTCATATTCACCACCGGTTACAGGTTCAATTGAAATATCCGTAAACCCCAGCGAGGCAAGATGCTCTATGTCTTTATGAAAATCAAGGTTATGGGCTGTGTATGTACCTCTTACAAAATACGATTTTCCGTCTCTGCCCTTTGCAATCTTCCGGATATTTGGAAGAACCCTGTCATAGGACCCTGATTTGTCGGAATATATCCTGAGCCTGTCATGAACTTCCTTCCTGCCGTCTATGCTTAATACCACATTGTCCATGTTCTCATTTATAAAGGAAAGTGATTCATCGTCGAGTATTGTACCGTTCGTGGTTATCGTGAAGTGAACCTCCTTGCCGTATTTCTTCTGTTCTTCCCTTGCATAAAGCACTGTATCCTTTACTACATCAAAATTCAGCATGGGCTCTCCGCCGAAGAAGTCAATCTCCACGTTTTTCTTCCTGCCGGACCTTGAAAGAAGCAAATCCACGGCCTTCCTGGCTACCTCTGCAGGCATAAGCTTTGTCCCTCCGGAGTATTCACCATCCCCGGCAAAGCAATACAGGCATCTGAGATTGCATGTATGTGCCATATGAAGGCACAGCGCCTTAAGTTCTACCTTGTCAATCCTGTCATTCCCTTCAGGCAGTTCTATCGTTGAAAAAAGATTGCCGTCCTCAATCAGCCTGTCTATTTCCTCGAACACCTGCGCCATCCCTGTGTCACCGGCATTGTATTCCATCTTTTTGATATCCAGGTAGTCCTCCAGGCTCTTGCAGCGGGAAAGTATTGCATATGCTTCATCATCGGGCACATGAATTGCTCCGCTGTTGACATCAAGGCATATTTTATATCCGTTCATTTCAAATGTATGAATCATTGGTATCTCCTTGGTTTCTCAGTTGGTAATTATATCACAAGGCTGCCATGGCATGAACAGTATTTGTCAAAGGCTGTAAATGGATATAGAATAGAATCATCAAAACACGGAGGTCGTACAATGAAATGTGCAATAGGCCAGGACAGTCATGCATTTACCCAGAAACTTGGCAAACCACTTATTCTCGGAGGTGTAAGCATCATGAACGGACAGCCCCTGAAGGGCAACAGTGATGCAGATGTGATCCTCCACGCCCTTACAAATGCCATCTCCGGAATCACCGGTGTCAACATCCTGGGTTCAATAGCTGATGAAATGTGCATAAAACATAATATAACCGACAGCAGCATGTATGTAAAAGAAGCCCTGAAATACATGTTTAATTACAAAATCACCCATGTATCCTTTTCAGTTGAATGCCTGGTGCCCAAACTTGCAAATTACATTGATAACATCAGGAAAAACATCGCCGATTTACTGGCCATTGACATAGGAAGCGTAGGTTTCACCGCTCATTCAGGTGAGGAACTAACCCTTTTCGGACGTGGAAAAGGTATCATGTGCACCTGTATCATTACCGTTGAGAGCAAGGGCCTCGGCCAATAGAAGGTCAGTGTCTGTGGTTATCTTGATATTAGAGTAATCAGATTCAACAAGGAAAACCTCAAAACCAAAGTATTCAGCAATCGAGGCATCGTCAGTAACCTGAAGACCCCTGTATGCCGCCTTTTCATGGAGCTTAAGAATATCCCTGTACATGAAGGCCTGGGGAGTCTGGATGCAGTAAAGATTCTTTCTGGGTATGGTTCTTCTGACCATACCGTTTTTATCGGCTTCCTTCAGTGTATCTGTCAGGGGGACTGCCGCACATGCCGCTCCATATTCCAAGGCTGCCCTTATGCAATCATCTATCAACTTTTCCTTTACGAAGGGTCTTGCGGCATCATGTATCAGGACAATGTCAGTTTTATCAGATACTTCATGGAGTCCGAGTCTTACAGACTCCATTCTGGTCTTTCCTCCTTCAGTAATCCTGACTTCCCCGAGTATACCTGCATTTGAAAGTATTCTGGCATAGGAATCCCTTGCCATGGCAGAAACCACGACAACCACCTCATTTACTTTTTCTGATTTAAGGAATGCTTCTACGCTTTTTACCAGAACCGGCCTTCCGTCTATTTCATGAAGCAGCTTGTTGCCGCCTTCCATCCTGCTTGAGTTACCCCCCGCTGCTATGACCGCTGAAACGAACATTGTCTATTCAACCCTGGAGAAAATCAACCGTCCTGCAGATGTCTGGGTGACACTGGTGACCGTAACTTCCTTTTCCTTTCCTATGTAGTTTCTGCCGTTTTCAACGATGACCATGGCACCGTCTTCCAGATAGCCTACACCCTGTCCGTTTTCCTTGCCCTCCCTGCTGATGAGAAGGTATAGCTTCTCGCCCGGATATGCCATTTTCTTGACAGCCATCGCAAGTTCATTGAGGTTCATGACCCCGATTCCAGTTACAGCAGCAACTTTATTTAGGTTGTAATCAGTTGTGATGATCCTGCATTTTTTCTTTTCGCTGAATTTAAGCAGCTTTACATCGGTCTCCTGGCCTGTTTCGTCGAATTCCGTTGCAACAACTTCAGCGTATTCATGGTTCTTGACAAGGTTCTCAAGAATCTCAAGACCCCTTCTCCCCTTGGTTCTCCTAGCTGAATCCTGGCTGTCAGCCATGGACTGGAGCTCCTTGACTATGAACTGGGGTATTACTATCCTTCCGTCGATGAATCCGCTTTGTATGATTTCAATTATCCTGCCGTCGATGAGGACACACGAATCAAGGACTTTGTTGCCCTCTCCGACCTTTCTTTTTCTGAATGATTCAAAGGATATCTCGTCTTTTTTACTGATGGCAAAATACATTCCACCAAGACCCAGGAGAATATTGAGCATTATGGCTATGGTGTTCCCCACAACCGCAATCTTGCTGATTGGAATTGAAATGAGGTTGGCAACTATAAGGCCAACTATGAATCCCACGGTACCGACAGCTATCTCATAGAATGATATTTCAGATACCGATGATCCTGCCTTTCCAAAGAAGCCTATGAAAAAGTTGAATAATTTTCCTGTAAGATAAAAAAGAAGAACCCCCATGAGCAGGCACATGATCACATAGGTCATTATCTTGAAAATGCTCATGCCTTCAGGCAGCATCGGCACTATAAGTGTATTAGCCACCGTAAAGCCCGTCAGAATACCAATTGCACCAAATATAATACGAAGTACTTTCCCCAGCAAGTTAGTCTCCTCAGTCGCTGACCCTCTCATTGATAAGGTCTTCGGCCATGTCGGCACTTATGCCCTTGACCAGTATCAGTTCGCTCAATAGAATCTGTTTGGCACTGGAAAGCATTTTTCTTTCCCCTGTCGAAAGCCCTTTGTCAGAATCCCTTACCATAAGAGTTTTGACTACATGGGCTACGCTTTTTATTGAGCCACTCTTGATTTTTTCCATGTTTTCCCTGTATCGTTTGTTCCAGTTGGTCGTTTCTTCAACCTCATAGTTGGAAAATTCCTCAAGGAGTTCGTCTGCTTCATTCGTTGAAATGATTCTTCTTACTCCTATGGTTTCAACCGAATCAACAGGAAGCGACACCTTCATGCCTCCGATGGGCATATCAAGTATATAATAGCTGCTGACCTTTCCAAATATTTCCTTGTCTTCGAGACCTACGATTTCACCGGCACCATGCATCGGATACACGATTTTATCACCTATTTTGTACATGGCTACCTCCGTTTCCATTACATTAAGTATAACTCAGCCGGGCTTTGATGTCAAAATGGAGCCATGTTCCCGGGTATGCTTATGAAAGTTTTTATGTGCTCAAAAATATTTTTAAATTTTTAATAATTTTTGTTGACATTACTGTGTGCCACACAGTATAATGTCATCAGGAAGGATTGATACGATGAATGAACAGGACAAGAAATATGAAAACGCAGTGCTGGAAATACGCAGGGGAACGCTGCTGATATGCGTACTGAGCCAGTTGAAAAGTCCTCATTATGGTTATGAGCTTATACAGCTTCTTGCCACCGGAGGAATCGAAATTGACCAGAATACCCTGTACCCGCTGCTGAGACGACTTGAGGAGCAGAATATCCTGACCAGTGACTGGTCCGTTGAGGGCAGCAGGCCACGGAAGTATTATTCAATCAGTGATGAGGGCACGGAACTGCTTGCAAGGTTGTCAGAGGAATGGAACAGAATATCAAAATCTGTCAGCGAGATGCTGGCATAAAAACGGAGGAATTGAAATGGAATTAATAGAAAGATATGTTTATGCAGTAGTAAAATGGCTGCCGAAGAAGAAGCGAAATGACATAGGGCGGGAACTTGAATCCTCAATATACGATGCCCTGGAGTCAAGGTTCGGTGAGAAGACAGAGTATACCGAAGAGGAAATCTCTGAAATATTGTCCGAAATGGGTTCACCGTGGAAAGCGGCTGCCGGATATACCTGGATGAGTGACAGACTGATCAGCCCCGAGTTACTTCAGATATACTTCCCACTGACCCTCATAATCTGCGGTGCAGTAACCCTGGGACTTACCATAAGTTTCCTTGTGGGCATCTTTATACCTGGCATGACCTTCGGCAGGTTCATCCTCAGATTCCTTGAGCTGATACCAAGCATACTGGTTTCAGTTGCAACCATCGTCGGTTTCACTACAATAATATTTGCCTTGATAGAGCACAGCATACCGGGATACAAGATAAAGCCGCAGCTCGAAAAACAAAGACGTCAGGCAGCGGAAAAATCGACCTGGAAACCATCGGATCTTCCTGCTGTTCCCAAGGGAAAACAAAAGGTTGCCCTTTGGGAACCCATCCTCGGTATATGCTTTACAATAGTATTTGTGGTACTGTTCAATATGTTTCCTGACAAGCTGGGCATTTACTATACACAGCAATGGGGCTCAGGATGGAACTTCGTCCCCATCTTCTCAGAAAGCGCATTAAGGACGTATCTGCCATACTGGAACATCCTGTGGGGATTGTCTGTGATACTGAACATCCTGCTCATCGTGAAACTGAGGTGGACCCTTTCATTGAGACTGTTCGACATTGTCATTGCCTTCATGCAGATAGCAGTCATAGGGGCAATGATAAAAGGCCCTGAACTCATTGACATGGAAAAGCTCCTCAGCTACTCAAATGCAGATGTGGCGGAAGCTCTGACGCCTCTGGCTGAACTGTCAAATAACTCCATTGATATACTTTTAATAATTCTGATAGTGGCAATTTCACTGGGAATACTTGGAAAGATCGTGAATATTTTCAAGACAGATATAAACATAAGGATACCGGAAGACAAATAATAATGTCCTTACATAAAAGACCACCCGGTTTGCCGGGTGGTCTTTTTTTAAATCAGTCACCTGTATAGGTTATTATCAGTTCCCCTGACTTGGATGCATACTGTACCGACAGTGCATTCTGGCCCTGTCCGAATGTCCTTGAATCAATTCCCCCTGATTGTGCACTTATAACAACTTCAAATCCTGCATCTTCAATTTCTGACACATAATCAGCAAAATCCTTGTCACTGACATCTTCCATGGATATGGTTACATTGGTTTTCCCACCGATCGTTATTGCCGTGGAATTTACGACTTTGCCATCCTTCATTTCGGGAACACTTGCCGGCATTTCATCAGGCCATTCATTGTCCGTTGAAATCTCCCCGCCGCTCAGTTTCTCAGCAAGTCCCTCTCCCAGATCCTGTGCCAGGTCTTCCCCGGCATTGCCTCCGCAGCCTGCAGCAATGGCAACTATCATGAATGCCATTACCAGTACCGCCATTACCTTTGTACTTTTTCTTTTCATTTTACTCCCCTTTCGTATCACTTCATTACCATTTTTATTGCTCCTGCAGCGTCCTTTGCAGGAAGAATCTCAATTTCTGTTGCCGCCTGTGATGCAGCCTTTGCATTTTCCACAGGCACCACGGCATATTCAAATCCCATCTTTTCCGCTTCCTTGATTCTTTTTTCTATACCCGAAACCCCCCGTAACTCCCCGGTCAGTCCTATTTCGCCCATTACAACGGTGGATGAGTCCATGGGTCTCGCCTTGAAACTCGATGCTATTGCGCATGCAAGGGCAAGGTCACATGCAGGTTCCACAACTTTAATTCCTCCGGCAGCATTCATATATATGTCACAATTGTCTATTTTATATCCGATGACCTTTTCCAGAACACCTACAATCATCGTGGACCGCTTCTGGTCGATACCTGTTGCAAGTCTCCTGGGAACAGGCATCGGTGTCGGTCGTACCAGCGCCTGTATTTCAACAAGCATGGGTCTGGTTCCTTCCATTGCAGGAATGATGCTTGACCCGGCTGCGCCCTTGTTTCTTCCTGACAGCAGGAACTCAGATGGATTCTGTACTTCCTCAAGTCCGCTGTTGTTCATCCTGAATACACCTATCTCATTGGTTGAACCGAATCTGTTCTTTACAGAACGCAGAATCCTGAAATTATTGCTTCTGTCCCCTTCAAAATACAGTACTGTATCAACCATATGTTCAAGCACCCTTGGTCCTGCAAGGCTCCCCTCCTTCGTGACATGGCCAACCAGGAATATTGCTATGTCATATTTCTTTGCAATCTCCATGAAGGCAAGGGTCGAGTTCCGTATCTGGGATACACTTCCGGGAACTGACTGCATTCCGGAACTATATACGGTCTGTATGGAGTCAATTACTGCTATTGCAGGTTTTTCCTCCTGAAGGCACGAAACAATGGCATCAAGGTCAGTTTCAGATGCAAGCCTGAGACCATCGGGTTCTACCCCCAGCCTGCCTGCCCTTATGCTGATCTGCCCAAGGCTTTCTTCTCCAGAGACATAAATGATATCCTCAGCTTCTGCATGCTTGCATAGCTGGAGAAGGATTGTTGATTTACCGATGCCCGGATCCCCACCCACAAGAACAATCGAGCCTTTTACCAGTCCACCGCCCAGCACCCTGTTCAGTTCTTCTATTCCCGTATTGATTCGAATGGTTGAACCAACCTTTATTTCATCCAGACGGGTAAGGGTGATGGTCCTGCCAGGCTTCTTTACATCGGGTACGGTAAAGTGTTCCGTGAAAGTATTCCACTCGGAACAGGCAGGGCACTTGCCAAGCCACCCGCTGGATTCGTAGCCGCAGTTTTCACATATATAATTGGTTTTGGTCTTAGCCATCACTCACCTTAGACAATCAGCCTCATAAGCATATTCTTCAGAATGTCCGCCCTTATGTAATCAGTATTTTCAGCATTTGAGCTTTTCAATGCCTTGCTTCCTATGGCTGCCTTCATTATCATACCATCCCTGGGTGTTATCAGCATATAATCTACGAAATTGTTTATGTGTGCAGCAGCTGCATGTTCTGATATGCTGTCCCCTATTGATAATATCAGGTGCATGAATCTATTGTAAGGTTTTGACACGGCAATTTGTTTTATTTTTATATGTCCCCCTCCGCCTCTTCTGCTTTCCACAAAGTAGCCGTGCTCGGTGGTGAACCTTGTGCCTATGACATAGTTTATCTGGGAGGGGACACAGTTGAATTTGGATGCAAGGGCATTCCTTTGAATCTCCGCCTCTCCACCGGTTTCATTGATGATTTCCTTTATAAAAGTTTCAATGACATCAGTCAGTCTAGCCATCATGTCCCGCCTTTCATTTTTTGACCTTCTTTGACTATTTATATTATATATACCCTTGCACTGCATTTCAATATAACCTTTTTGAAATCAACACAAAAAGAGCACGGGGTTTCCCCCATGCTCTGAAACAGGTATTATTATTCTGTCACTCTTTCTTTTTTGTATTTCTTCCGGCAGTCTTCTTCACAATGATTACAAGTACCACCACTACTGCAGCAATTACTAACAATACAGGAAGAATACCGATTATGAATATCAAAGCATCTCCCAGGAAGCCTACACTGTCCTTCAGATTGTCCCAGATTTTCTCAAAGAAATTCCTTGGTCTAGAAACCGCCGGTTCATCTCCCGGGTGCTTTTCATTGATTGTTATATTTACAGTCGAAAACTCTACCTTGCTGTCCCATTTTTTAAGTGATCCCTGGAGGCTTTCCATTTCGTAGATTACCTGGGTGATACGGCTCTGGGTTTCAAAGAAAATTTCAGGATCCTCTACATCCTCTGCATATCTCTCAAGCCTTTCCTTCTCATCCCTAAGCAAGCCAAGTCTTGCTTCTGTATCATAGTACATGTCTGATATGTCATCTTCATATACCCTGGATGAAAGAACAGTGCCCAGGGTATCAAGACCATCTGTAAAGCTTACGAAATTTTCCTGCTTTATCCGGATTCTCATATTGCCGTTTGTAAGCATTATCTGTTCACCATTGTAATATGACGGTGTTTTCCAGATGTTGCTTTCCTCAATGTAGCCGTTGTCGCCTATCATCGCCTTTATTGCGTCATATGCAGCCTGGAAGTTAAGGACCTCAAGCTGTGCCTCACCGGTTTTGATAGCCTTTCTGCCTTCCTCATAATATCCTTCTCCGTCACTTGTAAGATAGTATGAACCTTCCGTCAGCATGGGAGCAGGAACGGGAGCTGAGTTTGTATAATCCGAAGTATCATAGTCCGTTCCGGCTGACTTACCTTGAGAATATGACTCCTCTGAAGCGAATTCCGCCTTGTTGGCACTGCATCCGGCCAATATGGCAACAGACATGACAACCGCAATAAATATCAATAGAATTTTTTTCATTTTTCTTCCACCTTTCGCTGACTGCTTTTTAGTTTCATACAAGTATGACGCACGAAACCACTGATGTGTTCCCTTGACAGGGAAATATACAAGAAAACTTATTATCCGGCAAGTCACTAAAAGAAAAGCGGTGTTTTACCACCGCTTTGCAATTTATTTTTCTTCTGCCTTTCGAAGTGCTTCTTCCACAATCTTCGGAGCAATCATTGCAGGAACTTCCTCATACCGTACGACTTCAAGCTCAAAGCTTCCACGCCCCTGGGTCATTGACCTGAGGTCAGTGGAGTATTTGAACATTTCCGCCTGGGGGACTTCAGCTTCTACCAGCTGGAGGCCGTTGCCTACGGGTGACATACCAAGTATTCTTCCTCTTCTCTTGTTCATGTCCCCTATAATATCTCCCATGTAATCATCAGGAATTGTAACCTTGCAGTGTGCTATTGGCTCAAGGAGAACAGGCTGTGCATCAACCAGTTTCTTGTATGCAATGCTTGCAGCCATCTTGAATGCCATTTCACTTGAGTCAACAGCATGATATGAACCGTCAACAAGGGTGGCTTTCAATTTGACCATCGGGTAACCTGCAAGGACACCATGGACTATACAATCCTTCAGACCCTTTTCAACTGCAGGTATGTACTGCTTGGGAACCGAGCCGCCGAAGATCTTTTCTTCAAATTCGAGTCCATCCTCTGATCCAGGTGAGAATTCAATATGCACATGTCCGTACTGTCCGTGTCCGCCTGATTGTTTCTTGTGTTTTCCTTCTACCCTCAGAGGTTTCTTTATTGTTTCACGGTACGGAATAATGGGATCACTGAGTTCAACGGATACTCCGAACTTGCTCTTAAGTTTACTGGTTATAATGTCAAGATGCTGCTCACCAAGACCTGAAATGAGTGTCTGATGGGTTTCAGTATTTACTTCCACGCTGAAGGTCGGGTCTTCATCCCTGAGTTTTGTAAGACCTGAACCAATCTTGTCTTCATCACCTTTCGCAACAGGCATTACTGCAAGGGATATGGATGGTTTCGGGAACACTATTGAATCAATGATAACCGGATTAGCAGGATTGGAAAGAGTATCATTGGTTACTGTGTCACTGAGCTTTGCAACAGCTCCGATATCACCCGCCGGTATTGAAGTTGCATTCTCCTGCTTCTTGCCCCTGGCAATGAAGAGGTTCGATATCTTTTCGTTTCTTTCAGTTCTGCTGTTATACAGTGATGTGTCAGCTTTTACTTCTCCTGAAATGACCTTGAATATTGAGATTTTTCCAACAAATGGGTCTGCGATGGTCTTGAATACCAGTGCTGCCGTTGTTTCATCCTTTGAAGGTTTCAATTCTATTGTATCTCCGCCCTTGACCTTCTTTGCTTTTTCGGGAGCCCTTTCCGTCGGGGCAGGAACATACTCAACAATTGCATCCATAAGAAACTGTATTCCGGCATTGTCGACTGCAGAACCGCAGAATACTGGAACTATTTCATCGCTCTTGATACCAACGAACAGTGCGTCGTGTATTTCCTTGTCAGTGAATGTTTCACCTTCGAAGTATTTCTCCATAAGTTCTTCACTGGTTTCTGCAACAGCTTCCATGAGAGGTTCCCTGAGTTCATCAACCTTGCCCTGCAGTTCAGCGGGTACAGGCATGTCAACGAATTTGGTTCCTTCAAAGTGTTTTGCCTTTTGATTTATAACATCCACGATGCCCGTCATCTTGTCATTTTCCAAAATGGGGAACTGGAATGCGATTACCTTTTTACCGAATTTCTCAACCAGCTCTGCATATGTCTTGAAATAATCTGCATTTTCCTCGTCCATCTTGCTTATGAAGAACATTTTCCTGAGATTTGCTGCTTCGGCGTAATCCCATGCCTTTTCAGCTCCGACTTCAAGACCGTTCTTGGCCGGAACAACAATTACTGCTGTTTCAACTGCCCTTGCAGCTCCAACAACCTCTCCTGCAAAGTCAAAGTATCCCGGTGTATCGATGATGTTGACCTTGGTGTTCTTCCATTCATAAGGAGCAACTGTGGCATTTATTGAAATCGTACGTTTGATTTCCTCCGCATCGAAATCACATACGGTGGTTCCGTCAATTACATTACCAAACCTGTCGGTGGCCTTTGCGTTGAATAGCATGGCTTCTGCCAGCATGGTCTTGCCCGCTGATCCGTGTCCCATAAGAGAAATGTTTCTTATGTTTTCACTGGTATAGTTCTTCATTCTTTCCTCCTGCCAAACTGTTAATTATTTATAATTTTATAACCCAGTACCATTATGCTGTCACTGAGGTGTACATTTTCCACGACAACCTCTTCCGGAAGCCGAAGGTCCATTGCACTGAAATTCCAAATTCCTTTGATTCCCAGCGCCACGACCTTGTCTGCAATTTCCGCGGTTATTTCCCTTGGGACTGTCAGTATTGCCACATCAATTGATTCCTTGCTGCAGAAATCATCGATTTCATCCATATGCCGGATCCTGATTCCATTGATGCTTGTACCTACAAGCCTATCGTCAACATCAAAAATTCCCTTGACGAAATAACCTCTTGCTTCAAACTTTGCATGTTTTGCAATTGCCTGTCCAAGATTTCCTGCTCCAATTATTATAGTACGGAATCCACGATTGACACCAAGGATCTTTCTCATTTCATTATAAAGCAATTCTACGTTGTATCCATATCCCTGCTGACCGAATCCGCCGAAGCAACTTAAATCCTGCCTGATCTGTGAAGCAGTAAGGTTCATCTTCTCACTCAATGCTTTTGAAGATATTCTCAGAACGCCGTTTTCCTTAAGATCTGCAAGATATCTGAAATACCTTGGAAGTCTTTTGATAACTGCATCCGATACCTTTTTATTTTGCAATGCCATATCGGCCTCCAATTAAAATGATGCAAAGAAAATTATATAGTAACTGTTGATGAGTGTCAATCAATGAAAAAAGCAGAAGAGGTGCTATAACCCCTCCAGGGAACCTCCAAGATTAAGTATTGAACCCTGTATCTCAGAAATTGCATCGGGATCCTTGTTTCCCCTGCCGGAAGACAGATAACCCCTTAGCAGTGAAATGGCCCTGACGTCCCCGTAGTCAGCAAGGCAACGGGCTGCAAGAGCCTTTTCATCGGTATCACGGAATACTTTTCTCAATATGGAATAAACTTCGTCTGATTCTGCATGGGAATCAATCTGAACAAGGGCAATGATAAGGTGAAAATCGTTTCCCTTCGGCTTTTCGATGCCATCGACCCTTCTTTTTATATGCTGAACTGCCTCAGTCCCCAGAGTCACCAATGCATCCCTTGCCTTTTCCGCCATAAGGTCTGCAAATTCCCCTTCGTCATACAGCAGATCCATGAGGACATCCGAACAGGATGAATCTTTGGACATTCCCAGCAACATGACTGCCGCCGTCCTGATTTCCACCTGCTCTTTTGCTGATGTCCATCTGACAATTGTATCTATGTCCACTCTATCCAGAATCCTCGATGCAAGTGAGCCGGGTATGAAGTCATCACAGACCAAGGCGGCCGTCCTAAATATATCAGTTAGGTCTTCTTCCCTGAAATCCTTGAAAATCTCTGAAGGAAACCTGCCGTCTATCGGGGTCCTTTCCCATTGGGACCGGGCTTCTTCCATAAGTGCATTATAATCAGAAGGAGTCTGTACATTGTGCATCTCATCTTCGAATTTTCTCTGAATTGCAAGATTAAAGCTTTCCAGTATATTGCTGAGTTCATATGATTCAGTCATTCAGGAAATCCTCAAGATCCTTCCTGCCGCGGAATATCCTTACCTTCTTGAGCTGTATACCGGAAAATCCTGCTGCATATCCAAGGAATGCAACAACAGGTATGATAATCGATGATATTAGATATGAGTACCAGGTGTAACCAAGGAACCTTATTATGAAATACATGGGTCCGAAGCTGCATCTGAATACTGCATGCATGATACCGGCAGTTGTTCCGACTCCTAGTTGGGGGTAGATGATGAAATATAATATTTCAAGTATCAGGTACGGTAAAAATCCGATAACTCCATATAGAAGACCTTTGAAGGGTGTTACCTTGCCCTCTGAATGGTTGCTTTCAAACTCGCCTATTTTCCTCATCTGCTGGTAAAGGAAAATAACCGTGAAAATGAAAAAAACCATGGAGTACACGGAAATCCATGTACTCCTGTTGTTCTCCATGCTAAGAGGTGCTATCAGAAAGAATGTGAACAGGAACACGCCTGCGGAGTATGAGGCAAATGTCCTGAAACTGCCCTTTGTCAGTGTCATCAGTTTCCTCCGGACTCATCGGGCAGTTCCTCGAGTATACGTCCGCTCTTTACAAGCTCAACCAAGGCTGCAAATCCCCTGTCCTCACTGATATATGCCCTGTCCGTGACCAGCCCTGAGTAATATCCGTTCCTTACGAAATAACAGGTTTCACCGTCTCTTTCATAATACTCAATTATCTCATAGGCATCGTCAGTATAAGTGAATATGAGCCTTGCATAGGGTTCTCCTGTTATTTCCCAGCCCGGTTCGAGTTCAACTACAGGTGATGATATCATGGACTGGAAGAAGAATGATCCCCATGTCTGGATACCTGCCACCATGTTTATTTCAACGCCGTCGAACTTATATGAAAGCATGTTTATCTCAGGATCGAATTCCATTTCAAGGAGCATCTGCATACCTGCTATATCTATGTCAACACTTTTTATATTTGTAATCGCCGGAATGAACGGATATCCGTATACCATGTCGATTGCATCATTGTCAAGGAAGGTCAGCGTCGTTGAATCAATGGTGAAAACTTCATTCTTTCCTTCCATCATGGCGTAGAATGTATTGTCTATGATATTTTCCCTGCCGATGTGCATGGTCTGTACTTCACCGTCAATGGTTATTGAAATGGTGTATGAAGGTTTGTCTAGCCCATAAAGCTGGAGGTCTTCGGGAGCTACATCAATGTATTCCTCAACGGCAAGCGACAGCAGGCTGTCTATCATTTCATCGGAGTTTGTAACATCAGCTCTGGCTTCAACCGGCTGTGTCATGACCCAGGTAATAACTGATTCAGACTGTATGGTAAATACCGGTTCTTCCTTCTTGACGAGTGAAAATGCCGTGACATCACTCAGGGTACCCTTGAATATATTGAGGTCAAGTATTTCTCCCCTTGTCGTATAGAGTTCGTTGGCCGAGTAAAGGGCTATTGAATATATTGTGTCATCGTCTGCCAGCTTGGCATAATAACCATCCCTGTTGTACAGCATGTTTCCAAGCAGAATCTTGAACTCAATGCCTTCTTCAGTCTTTACAGCGACTGAATATCCTGAATCCAGTCCGTACTGTGCCAGGTCTTCTGTTTCTGTGCCTATGACCTCCCTGGCCACAAGGTTGGAAGCAGAAATGACAAGTGAATCTATTATATTCTGGGCAAGGGCTGTTTCCTCTTCACCCACCAGATACCAGGCTTCTACAACCCTCTTGGTTCCATCACTGTCATAGACTGTATCCGATGCTTTTTTGAGGTTCAGTATAATGCCATCATTGTCAATCACAAGTTCATTGACAGTACTTGAACGGACACTTGTTATGACTGCATTCAGCTCATAAGTTTTGCTGGGTGTGTTTCTTATAACTATTTCCCGTACAATGAAGAACCCGGCCAGAGCAACTGCAAGTATTACTATAACTATGATTGCCGTCTTATATATTTTCATAGATTTCTCCTTCTAAGGTAGACAGCCAGACCGATAAGTAATATCAGACCGGGCATTACATATATTGTAAGAATGCTGACCGTTTTTGACTGGCCTGCCGAGACAGTGATGAAGTTTGCAAAATAATTCTTTGTTTCAATGAATATCTCATCTTCATCACCTTCAAGCCATTTCAGACAGTTAAGGGTAAACCTTATGGCACTGTCCTCATACTGCTTGTAATAGAACAGCCGCTGATCCTGGATATAATCAGCAGACCCTACTGCTATTATCCTTGAGTCATTGCTGTTGTCGGTTACGGCTATGGAAACATATGCCGCTCCCTGGATGTCATCATCTCCATAGACGCTTTCTGAAAGTGCTTTTTCACTGGTTACAAGAAGAGGATCCGTCGCCAATGCCTGGTTGGACTTCCTCAGCTTTACAACACTTCTTACGTTATCAGCAAGTATGTCAGAAAAGACATTCTTTATAGGGATATTAATCAGCGTACCACCGTAGAGAGCCGGAGATATCATATACCTGTTGCCTACAATATGATAATCCTCATCGCCTTCCTTAATTTTGTCATAACCAAATGCAAGGTTGTAATCCCCGAGGAATTTCTGCAGGTTCTCATACCTTTCACTTGTATCATTGCTGTCAAGGGTTATGAACACACTGTTGCCGTCATCCATGTAGTCCCTGAGCATTTCTATCTCATCCGGCGTGAAATCTTCCCTCGGATTTGCGATGAACACCACGGCTGCATCCTCAGGTACCCTTCCGGCAACCGCGAGATCCACCGAGGCATGCTCAAATCCATTCGTTTCAATGAATTCACCTACTGTAATGTAGCCGTCGCTGAAGCTGTATTCCCCATGCCCCTCTGTAGTATAGATTTTAGGCTGGCTGTCCTTTGTTACATAATATATTGCACTGGTAAATGCAGTCTCAGCCTTTGAGCCGACATCCCTAGTTCCAAAGTCGGTATTCTCACTGGCAAGGGATATGAACATATCATAATACTTGATAAGTCTCCTTGACTCCCCGCTTACAACAAGAAAATCCCTGAGACCTATGTTAAGCAGTTGTTCCGGATCGATTTCGGCGAGAAAACCTACATTCTTTGCAGGGTCCACATACTCTATGGTTATATGTTTATTCTGCTCATAGTTCTTCAGAAGCTCCATGACAGCCATGATTTCATTTGAACCCTCTACCTTTGTTTCATCAAACAGTCCGTATATGGTTACATCCTTGTCAATGTTTTCGAGCAGGGCCTTTGTCTGGTCGCTGAGTGAATACAGTCCTTCGGGGGTCAGGTCCAACTGGTAAGGAACCAGGCTTACGAGCAGGTTCAGTACTATGAATACAACAACGGAAAGAGCCATTATGACTATTGCACTCGTCCCATATTTCAATCTTCTGCTGGACAGGAATTCTTTCAATACATTGTTTTTTTTCATTTCGTTACCCCTGTATCCATCTTCTTCGTTCAATTACCCTGACTGTCAGGAATATGAACAATATTGTGAAAAATACAAAATATGCAATTTCAGGCAACCCCAGAAGACCCCTGGTGAATACATCATACCTGGCTGTCAGGGATATCCAGTTCAGGAACTTGGCGATATCTCCGCCGACCTGGGTTGAAAAAGTTCCAGCAAGCCAGAATGCCAGAAGAGCTACAAAGCTTATTATTGCTGAAATAATCTGATTTTCAGTTATAGCCGAGGCAAATACACCCACTGATATGAAAGCTGCCCCCAGAAGCAGGAATCCGATGTATGCGCCTGCAAGCTGTACTGTGAAAACTGCACCATAAGCAACCATGATCAAAGGATATATCAATGACAAAATTGTTATTATGATGAATATGAAGTACATTGCAAGGAACTTGCCCACGACTATCTTTGTCAGTGATGTGGGTGAAGTGAGCAGAAGTACTTCAGTTCCGTTCTTCCTGTCCTCAGCAAGTATTCTCATGGTAAGTATAGGAACAAGGAATATCAGGAAGAATCCCATGCTGTCCATTACCGGCATGAAGTCCCCTGAACCGAGGCTGAACGGCGTATAGAAAAGTACGGATATCATCAGCATGAACAGCCCGATCAAAACATATGCAATCGGAGATTTGAAGTATGTGCTGATTTCTTTTTTTGCTACAGTAAACATATCACCTTACCTCCTGTCCTTTTGTTACAACACTAATGAATATATCCTCAAGGGTCATGACACTTGGTTTCATTTCCGTCAGAGGCCAGCCGTTCTCAGCCATTGCAAAGAAGAGCTTCTCCTTTATCCCGTCATTGACACCCTCCAGTATAAATTTATTGCCTCCGTCAGGAGCTGCTCCGGATGATTGAATGTATGTTACACCGTCGATTTTCTTTATTGCAGCAACTATCTCCTTTACAGGACCTTTGATTGTAAGGTTAAGTTTGAGCACCTGGTCCACACCCCTTGAAAGTCTTTCAGGGGTATCCTCTGCTGCTATCTCACCTTTGTTTATGATGACAATCCTCTCACAGATGGCACTTACCTCAGGAAGTATGTGTGAGCTCAGTATTATGGTCCTTTCCTGTGACAATGCCTTTATGACCCTTCTGATTTCTATGATTTGCTTTGGGTCAAGACCTACTGTGGGTTCATCAAGTATAAGAACCTCGGGATTCCCGATAAGGGCCTGTGCAAGACCAACCCTCTGTCTGTATCCCTTGGACAGGTTTCCTACCAGCCTTTTTCTGTGGTCCGTCAGTCCGACCAGTTCCATGATATCCGCCATCTGACCCTTTTGTTTCTTCCTCGGGACATTCTTCAGGTTGCTCACGAATTTCAGGAACTCAGTAACGGTCATATCCCTGTAAAGCGGTGGGGCTTCCGGAAGATAACCTATTCTTTTCTTGACCTCATCGGGGTGTGTAAGGATATCATAACCGTCTACGGTTACAGTTCCCGATGTGGATGGAAGGTATCCCGTGATGATGTTCATGGTCGTGGACTTGCCGGCACCATTGGGTCCCAGAAAGCCAAGGATTTCACCCTTCCTTACACTGAAACTGATGTTGTTGACAGCAACAACCTGACCATACTTTTTAGTCAGATTCTGAATTTCAATCATATTGCCGCTCCTTAAAAAACCTTATCATTTTTTGCCTCAGCCTTCGTATTATATATTCTTTCATTTCATATTTCAAGGAATCAGATTCCCCATATAAAAACAATGAGACAAAGTATCAGACATCATTTTGAAAATGTGCCAGTACCTTATCCCAAATTCATCGCACCATAAACATTATATCCCAATATTAAAAAATGTCCAGTGTGCCCTCAGGACATTGCCCTCAGATAGCTGATAGCAGACCTTGCAGCAACTGCCCCCTTACCCACGGCAGATGCAATCTGTCTCAGGCCTCCCGTACAGTCTCCTGCAGCAAATATTCCGGGAATGTTCGTCTGCATGTCTGCTTCAGTTGATATAACCCCTTTTTCAGTTATAATTCCAGCCTTCATTGCAAGGTCGGCACATGATGCACTTCCATAGGCAATGAACACTCCGTCGAACAACTCTCTGTTCCCGTTTCTCAGTTCAACCCCCTCAAGTGCCTCTTCACCGAAGAAACCTTTGATCTCATCTGAAATAACCCTGCATCCGGACAGCCGGTGCATATGTGGCTCATTGACCTCAATGGAATTCCCGTTCGTCATGATTGTTATATCTTCAGTAATTCCCGCCAGTTCCATTGCCTCATGTACCATGAATTCATTGTATCCGATGACGGCAGTCTTTTTTCCCTTGTAAAAGAATCCGTCACAGGCAACACAATAACTTATTCCCTTCCCTTCGAATCTGTCTATCCCATCGAATGGAAGTCTTCGCCTGGGAGCACCCATTGCAAGTATAAGCGACCTTCCGCTGTATGAATCCTTCAAGCCCACGGCCTGCAGACCTTCATATGTATTCAACCCGACGATTTCGTCCTCTATTATTTCAACGCCGAAGGACCTTGCCTGTTCAATACCGGTTTCCAGAATTTCCAGTCCGGTCGCATCAGGGTCCATTCCATAGTAGTTGTGGATTCTTCCCGCTTTCTCAAGACTTCCGCGGCCTTTGGTCACCACCAGTGTCCTGAGGTTTGCCCTCGCCGTATACAAAGAGGCAGAGATACCCGCAGGTCCGCTGCCAATTATTATTACATCGTACATATCATTCTCCGGTCAATCGAGGATCTCTGCCAGAGCCATCAGATCTTCATAGGTAACCGAACCGGTTGCAGCTGCTATGATATACCCCTCCTTGTCTATGACCAGGGTTCTCGGAATGGTTGAAACAGAATAGGTATAGGCAGCATTTCCTTCCACATCCATATAGAAACCAAGATTGGATAACTTGATATTGTCAATGAAGTCCTGTACCTCGTCCTTTGGTTCTACGACATTTATTGCAAGCAGCACTGTATCCATTGCTTCAAACTCAGCAACAGCCTTGTCGAAATCCGGAAGTTCAGTGACACAAGGACCGCAGAAGACAGCCCAGAAATTTATGATGACATTCCTGCCCTCAAACTCCTTCAGATTAAATCTGTTTCCTTCCATGTCGGTGAAGGTTATATCAACGGATTTTATCGGCTCATCGAGTATATTGAACCTCATCTGTGTCGGTTTTGCATCATCATTTTGAGCACCCGTTCTATCCAGTATTGCATCAACTGTGAAATAGACCACAGCACTTACCGCAAGAAGTGCAAGTACAATCAAAATATATAACAAGCGTTTGTTTTTCATAGCTACCCTCTCCTGTTTCTTCTCATGAACTTTTACCCTGTGAAGAGATTAATTAACAGATTTCAGGAAGGTTTTTTGAATTTTCCCATGATGGCATTGAATCCTGACAGAGAAACCACTGATATCAATACCAGTAAAATTGCGTGGGTTATGAAGCCGACAATGAACTCCGGAACCTTTCCGTTTATTCCAAGGAGCATATATTCATTCAGAAACACCAGCGCAATCAGTATTGCTGACAGACCAAAGAATCTCCAGTATGCTGTTGCTGTAACTGTCTTTGATCTTTCGACGGGTCTCTTTTTGAAATAATATATTGCAGGAAACCTGAAAATGAAAGCCATTGCTATGAATACGGCGG
Source organism: Bacillota bacterium (assembly GCA_036743175.1). Lineage (GTDB taxonomy): Bacteria > Bacillota > Clostridia > DUPQ01 > DUPQ01 > JAFGQE01. Next base: position 42,799 of record DAINQB010000007.1, read on the forward strand.
AAATTGCAAAAACAGCAATTGTCAGTATCGGAAGAACATCATTTATGAAAATGTTCTGGCTTCCGTTTTCAAGTGCCTTTTGCTTCAAAATGATTGAAGGTACAGATGCTATGGGTATCAGCATGATAAAAACGGTAAATGAAACATAGAACTGAAGGAATACAAGCGATACTTTGATGGCGGCCTTTTTAAGACCATCAAGGACCAGAACCCAGGTTTTCTCCTTTGATCCCATCAGTGTCTCATGGTAAACATTCAGGTATCCCGAGGTTACAATCCCCGAAACAACCGCAAGAATGACGCATGCAAGCCCTGCTATCGGAAGGAGTATAAGAAGATTCGCCGGAGTATAAAGTTCCTTTGAGATGTAGATCATGGAATCCGCCCAGCTGTCAGAACGGATAGCCCCAAGATTCTGCAGTAATCCGATCAGTGGGTTGAAAAGCTGGATTACTGAATATATAAGGGAAACAACGGCAATGTATATGATAAGGAAAGGACGCTTCACAAAGCAGTCATATGTTTTTTTGAAAAAAGCCATCGGGCACCTCCGCAGGCAACATTATAGCATATGCTCATTTGAAGTGTAAACTTACCATTCGTGTGCTATTATGTTATTGCTTTAGGACTGGAGGAACTTTATGAATATGACCGAAAGAGAAAGATTTCTTTCAATTATGGAATACAGGACACCGGACAGGGTACCCAATCACGAAGTAGGCGTATGGGCTCAGACCAGGGTCCGCTGGGAGGAAGAAGGCCTCGATTCAAGCCTTCATAACTGGAACTGGTTTGAAGGCGATCCTGCATGGGGCATGGACAAACGGGAATATCTTCCAATCAACTATGGGCTTCTTCCGGGTTTTTCGGAAGAAATAATCGAGGAAACAGAGAGATACCTTATAAAAAGACATACATCCGGAATAGTGACAAAGGCTCTGAAAACTGGTTCCATCGGCAACAGCAGATCGAGCATGGACCAGTATCTTTCTTTCCCCGTTGAATCCCGGAATGATTTCAAAGAACTTAAAAAGCGTCTTGTATCAGACATCGACAGCCGTTATCCCGATGACTGGAAGGAAAAAATATCTGAATGGAACAATCGAACCCACGTGCTTGTAATGAGCAGGAACTGTGGCACAAAGGGATTTTACTGGCGTGCAAGGGAATGGATGGGAACCGAGAACCTGTGTTATGCATGGTACGATGAAGCTGAACTGATGCACGAAATGATGGAATTCATTGCTGATTTTACAATAGAATTATCAAAACCCATGCTTGGGAAAGTAATCCCTGATTATGTGTTTATAAACGAAGACATGGCAATGAAGAACGGACCTCTGCTCAGTCCCGGCCAATACAGGGAGTTCATTTTCCCGCACATGAAAAGGCTTGTTGATTTCTTCAAGGGCATGGGGGTTCCATATGTTGTCGTAGATACCGATGGAAACAGCGAACCTCTGATACCACAGCTCCTCGAAGCCGGAGTGGACGCAATCTGGCCGGTGGAACGTGCCGCCGAGGACCAGGACCCCATGGAACTCCGAAAGAAGTACGGCAGAGACCTGAGGCTCTGGGGTGGTGTTGACAAAAGGGAACTTGCAAAGGGTCCTGCTGCAATTGACAGTCATCTTGCATCACTGCTTCC
>DAINQB010000007.1:44546-52316 GCA_036743175.1 Bacillota bacterium
GAAAATTCAGAATACAGGGTCGGATTCGAACTCAGTGCTGACGGACATTTCCTTTTGTCACTTGATTCAGTGAAGCCGGTTTCAGTCAGGATTCATATGACACCCGTGACCGGAGGAACAGGATATCATGTGATTCCGTGTAACATACATGGCGACAATAATCTGGGAAATGCCAGACCCGGTTTCTTTCCCAATCTGACGGAAGAAAACCCCGGTTTTAAATCTTCCTCACCTGAATGGGAGTTCAGGGCTGACAGAGCCTCCCATCCTGTATCAATGATTCATATTGACAACAGAACCTTTGGAATATCCATTGATCCTTACTCGGTGGATTCCGATGGAGCAATTATTGCAAACGGAGTTTTCTCCAAACTGCCCAAAACTGCCGGAGTATCCCTGGGCTACAGGAATCATCCATATACATTCACCTTCAAGGAAACCTTTGATGAACCTACATTCAATCTTGCAATTAAAACATATGCGAAGGGACGTATTTATGAGATCACCGGAAACAGAAATGAATCTATATCGGTCATTCTGAAGGACATCCACCGGGAGAGAAGAAACTGCCCTTCCCCTGCTGAATCCACGACCCGTTACCTGGAATCTTTCCTTGATTCATATGAAAACATCAACTGGTCCGATGAGTTCAATGCATTTACAAACATGGAATGCAAAGTGCCCGATTCAACGGAGCTGAAACCCTGGCGTCCCCTCATTGCCACCGGATGGACAGGTACCGGTGTAATGGCATATCCTCTTCTGGCTGCACAAATTCTTCTGGACATAAGAAATGATTTCACAGATAAACTTATCGGTCAGTTTGATATGGTTGCAAGAAGCATAAATCCTGATACCGGTATGTTCTTTGACCTGACCAGGGAACTTAATGGTAGCCGTGTAAACGGATGGTGGGCAGGTTACATGGTAAAAGACTGTCATTGTGCCTACACAAACGGAAACGGCGCTTACTATCTTTTGAAGGCATATCAATTGATGAAGAGCAATGGGATTGACAAGCCTGAATGGTTAAGAGCCGCCCGGACTGTCATAGATGCGGTGATAGAACTCCAGCTTCCCGATGGCAACTATGGTTATACATATTCTACAGACAAACCCGGTATTATTGACAGGAATGGGTTTGCAGGATGCTGGTTTGCAACTGCTTCGGCACTTCTCTATGAAATAACAGGAGAAAAAACCTATCTGCATAGTGCAGAAAAAGCAATGGATTTCTACCATGGTTCCGTCGTGGCACTTGACTGCTTTGGAACACCCATGGATACATGGAAATCCATTGACCAGGAAGGCAATCTGGCATTCATAAAGGCAGCAGCAATCCTGCACAGGATTACAGGCAGTGATAAGTATAAACGAATGCTGGAAAACGGGGCCGGCTATGAATATTTATGGAGATACTCATACAAGGCAATGCCCCTCCATCCTCCTCTGAAGGATTCAGGATGGAACTCATGCGGCGGATCGGTAACCAGCGTTTCCAATCCACATATACATCCCATGGGTGTAAATGTGACGTCGGATCTGCTGTATCTTTATAAAATCACTGGAGACAGATATCATCTTGAAAGAGCGGAGGACGGTCTATGCTGGGGACTGGCTTCATGCGACATGTACCCAAAAACCACGGGATACGGCCGTCTTGGTGTCGTTACAGAGCGATGGTGCCCAAGTGACGGCCTGGTCATAGAAAAATTCTCGGATTCAGGTTTACCGGCATCAATCTGGTTTACTTTCAACGGTTGGGCAGGAGCATCCATAGTAGAGGGACTCATTGAGCCATTCATCAGCAAAATTGCTGACAGAACCATTGACAGCAACCCCGGTATTCATGATATATTCAACAAAATCATCAGGGAGGTCGAACAATGACTTCAAAGGAAAAATTCTACAAGGCAATGAATTATGAGAACTCAGGAAGGATGCCTGCCCATTATTACGGGACACCCGAAATAAACAAGGCTCTCATGGAGACCTTCGGTTTGAAGGACAGGAAGGAAATCTATGACAGGCTTGGTACCGACCTCCGCCATGTGGGTCCTGCATATACAGGACCTGCCATGAGAACCTTTGATGACGGCAGCACTGAGGGACTCAATGGCGAAAGGTACAAGACTGTATCCTTTGGCCATGGGTCATACTCCGAGCCGTCTTATCTGCCCTTTGGGGATGTTGATGATGTCGGGGAACTCGAGTCTTTCCGTTTCCCGTCACCTGACTGGTACGATTATTCAGGAATAAAGGACAGATGCCTTCAATTTTCGGATTATGCCATAGAAATCGAAGGAGCCGGAACACCTGACTTCATAAACGGCATTGGCCGATACAGGGGTGTTGAAAAGGTAATGTATGACATTGCCCTTGAAGATCCGGTCTTCCTGGCACTTATGGAAAAACGCTTTGACTTCCTTTATGAAAAAACAAAAAGAACCCTTGAGGCGGGAGAAGGATTGATTGATATCGTAGGGCTGGGTGAAGACCTTGGAAACCAGAACGGACTTCTCATAAGCCCTGATACATACGACAGACTTTTCCGGGACAGACACAAGGCATTCATTGACCTTGCTCATAAATACAATGCCTTTGCAATGATGCACTGCTGCGGCAGCTGCAGGAAATTGATTCCTACATTCATCGAGATGGGACTCGACATACTTGAGGTAGTCCAGGTGGATGCCGCTGGCATGGATATCACCGAACTCCATGATGAGTTCTACGGGAAACTGGCTTTTTGCGGAAGCCTCAGCGTCCAGCACACCCTGCCCTTCGGAACCGTGGATGATGTAATAAGGGAAGTTGAACTTCGCCAAAAATTGTTTTCAAAGGGTGGAATGATAATTGCTCCCACACATGCCATACAGGCAGGCACCCCTGTAGAGAACATCCTGGCCATGTACCGCACAATAGGAAGCTTGGAGTAGCTTAAAACTACATTATATTGCGATACTCACTTGGGGATATTCCAAAGCTCTTCTTGAATACTTTGGTAAAATGTGCGACGTCCCTGTATCCCACGTCACTGGCAATCTCATATACTTTCTTGTTTGTCGTCCTGAGCATCCGTTTCGCCATGTTCATCTTGTTCTTTATCAGATGTTCACTGAAGGATTCGTTTGTCTCCTGTTTGAAAATCTTGCTGAGATAATTGGGATGGATCTGAAGTCTCTCGGCTACGGATACAAGTGTGGCTGAACCATCCGGATTGCTGTCAATGAGTTTGATTGCCTGGCTTACAAGAAAACTGTTGTTGCTTTGTTTTGCCTCCTCTAACTCATGGATTGCGTCTTCAATGAATTCCCTTATGAATGTCCTTATTTCATCGATGCCTTTCATATCATTCATTGCAGCATACAAATCGTTTTCGTTACCGTAATATCTGTGGCTATGAATTTCAAGAGTGAAAAGCATCTTTGTAAGATAATATGCCAGAAGGAATATGACTCTCTCCTTTTGATGGATGTCATATCTGACTATCTGGTTTACACTGTTCATCACTTCATCAAGCAGTTCCTTAATCTGGAGCTTGTTGTCATTCCTTATTGCATTGATGAATCTGTCTTCATTGACCTTGAGTATCAGGTCAAAGTCATCCATGGCTATCTTTTCCTTGGTGGTGGTTCTGATTATGTCATAGTCTATGACCACATTCCTGCCAAGTACAACCCTGTACTGCATTGCCTCTTCCGCCGCCCTGTGTGAAAGTGTAATCCTTTCAATGCTGCCGCATATACTTCCGACACCGACGGTAACGGAAAGTCCCATATTGTTGTTTATCCATGTCCTTATCTGTCCGAATCTTTCATCCAGCAAATTCTTCTCAATCCTGTCTGCACAGACGATGACCCCGATCATTGCCCCGAGATTGAATACATAACAGGTATACATGTCCTTTATGAGCTCCTCGGTCCTGCTCATTATTGCGGCCTTGAAGAAACTTATGTCATACAGATTTGAATTCTTGAGGGACTGCCCTGCTTCGTATGAAATGACAGCCACAAGGAACTGGTTGAACCCGAAGTTTATTTCAAGATATTCGGCAGTATCTTCTATTTCCTTCTTGTTCCTTAGTTTTCCTTCAAGAAGATTGGAAAAGAAGGAATCCTTTACAACAAGTATATTCTCCCTGAGCCTCTTGCGGATTGCATCATTTATCCTTATCTCCGACAATCTTTTTTCTATGTCCGCCTTGGCATCAAGTACTTTCTGGAGAAGCTTGGCTGAATCAATGGGTTTTGTAAGATAAGAATAAGCATTCAGTGATACTGCTTTCTGAGCATATTCAAAATCCTTGTAACCGCTTATCAGGATGACCTTGACTGCAGGATAAGTCTGGTTTATCAACTCAAGCAGTTCAAGACCGTCCATATCACTCATGCTGATGTCGGTTATTACAATGCCCGGCATCATGCTGTCTATCATATCAAGGGCTTCCATTCCGGATGAAGCCGTACCGCACACATTGATTCCATTGGCTTCCCATGGAATGTTATTCCTTATACCATCCCGGATCCGTTTTTCATCATCCACTATAAGAATATCAATCATTTACTGCCTCCCTGGCAGGTATTGTAACACTTACCTTTGTACCGGCATTTGCCTCACTGTGTATATCGATGCCGAAGTTGTTTCCATAATACAGCTTTATTCTTTTCTGTACGTTTCTTAGTCCTGATTCACTTTCCATACCTGAAGCATTGATGCTTGTCCGAATGAGCTCCAGTTTTTCCAGGCTCATTCCATTGCCGTTGTCACTCACTGAAACAGTAAGGTAATCTCCGTTCCTCGATGTATTTATTTCAATCCTGCCTTTTCCACTCAACCCCTCAATACCATGTACGATTGCATTTTCAACCAATGTCTGTATTATAAGGTTAAGTATTTCAAGATTTTCAGTCCCTTCCTCACAGTTGATTTCATAATCAAATGAATCCCCGTACCGTATCTGCTGTATGTCCAGATAGCATGCTATGCTGGTCATGACATCCCTGATGCTTATGAGGTCCCTGCCCTTGTTGAAAGTCTTCCTGTACATCGTGGAAAGGGCTATGACCATCTTCGATATATCCTCTACATTATGCTCCCTGGCAATCCAGTTGATTGTGTCAAGGGTATTGTAAAGGAAATGAGGATTAATTTTCTCCTGCAGAATCTTCAGTTCCATCTCACGCTTAACAAGCTTCTCCTGATAGAGTTCCTGGATGAGGTTTTCAATTTCCTCGGACATGTTGTTGTATGCACTGAAAACCCTTCCGAATTCGTCCCTCCTGACTTCATCAATCTTGTCGGAGAATCTTCCTGACTCAAGCTTCTTCATGTGTTCAATGAGTTTTGCAGTGGGTTTAACTACATCAGTATTGATGAATCTCCATAGAATGAGCAGAAATCCAAGGCTCAGAAGTATTGCAACGGCAAAAATCAATGGCTGCAGATTTCTTTTGAAGGGTTTCAGGTCATCATCGGGGATTATGTGGACTATGCCGCCGCTCCCAACTGACAGCGGTGTATACTTAAGAAAAACACTTCCTATGTCCTGCAGTTCAATTGCAGCATATCCATCCCTTTGGAGCAGACCGCTGTTGTATTTGACCTTTGTCTTGAAATCAACTATTGTGCTGAATGCAGAATTCAGGACAAAGACATCATCATCAAAATTGACGAGTGCTGCGAGGGAGTTTCTTGTAAGCTGTATTTTGCCAAGAAAATCATATATTGCATTCAGATCATAATTCACTCCCAGATATACGGGTGTCCTTATACCCTCGTTCAGGTAGTCAAGCCTGTACATCATGGACAGGTAGCCCTTGTTGTCAACACCGGAAAAATAGTCAAACCATTTGACTTCACTGTTCCAGCCTGTGTTTGACTCCACCCACTCCCTTATTTCCGGTTCATTTGAACGCTGAATCTCTCCGTTTGAGGCAATGAGCGTCATCCTTGACGTGTAATATACATATATACTGTCTATTTCCTCATTTTCCGCAGACTTTTGCATAAGATTCTGCGCAACTGAATCCTTTATTTCACTGAGACTCTTATATGAATCAGATTCAGCCAGATAGTTGCTTGAAAGCAGGACCACTTCTTCATCCGTTGACAGTTCCCCTGATATGCTGTTGCTTTTGCGTATCCTGAGATCCATGTATTCCCCGGACAAACCTGCCATATTATCTGTAATTGTATCAAGTCTGTCCTCAATCAATCTTGTTGCATACCGGTTGTTCAGGATAATGACAGCAAAGAACAGCAGTATACCTGCTGCTACCGTTATCAGTAGCTTGATTTTTATGCTTTTATAGCCTGCTGCTCTATTCCTTTTCATTTCACTCCGCTGACCGGTCTAGAAGATACTCCTTGCCAGTTCGACTGCCTCAATGGCTTCCCTGACTGTTTCTGCATCATACCAGAGAATGGTCTTCCTACGGGACAGGAACTCAATGTTGTTTCTGATTTCATCCATACCGGCACTTACAACAATGGTCTTACCTTCCAATTCGGATTCCAGCTCCTTATAAACATCAATTGACCTTGGTGCATTTGGATCATTTGATATCTCTATGTAATCCACATTGTCAATCTTTGCTATTTCAGGAATATTATGTTTACCTGCAGAATGGGTATGCATGAATACATGGTCGAAGCCTGCGGTGATCTTGTTGGTATGCACAAGCCCGAATTCCCTGAACTGTTCGGGTGATATCATGACCGACGCATCCTCGGACAAATGACCTGTGGAGTTTCCCGGAAGCCATATATCAAATCCTGTTATTATTCCACCCAGATATGTACCTGCAATCTCAGCCTGTTTTGTAAGTGTAAATCTTGCCGCCTTTGCACAAAAATCAAGGAACTCGTGTATTTCATCAGGGTATTCAAAGAAATCGTAGAATATATCATTGCCCCTTGCAATATTTGCTATATCCATTGCCCCTTCTCCGCCCCTTAGCTTGACTGCAAATCTTCCGTCTGCTTTTTCAGCTATATATGTCAGTCCGTCAAGCACTAGCCTCAGCCAGGTATTGGACTCATCAAGCGATGCCTTCGGTCTGTCCTTTTCCCAGTCCTTTATAAACGGATGATGCCAGCTTGTAAGCTCACCGAATTCAGCCTCCCCGCCTATGAATGCAGTATGTTCGGCAATGCCATACCATGGAGAAAGAGCCGGTATCATATCATCATCCACATCAGCTCTCTTTTCCCAGTAGGAAATGAAGTTTGCAATCCTGTAGTCAAGGTATTCCTTCATGTTTCCGGGAAGTCCAAATGAATCAAGCCTTCTGCCGGATGGACTTATTTCCTTGATTGACTTGATCTGTATAATCAGACCTTTTTCCGCAGATGCGAACTTACGGATTCTGTCGTTTGTCTTTTCAATGTTATTTTTGATCATGTATGTCTTTCTCCTAATCCATTTCGTTTCAAGTATACAACAAATTGTCTTATGGCAACAAACTGACCGAGGGCTGAAATAAAGAAAATAATCTGGTATCCGCTTATGGACATGCCTGCCAGCTGAAATGCCACATCCTCAAAAATCCTGAAGACAAATCCCGAGATATTCGGCGCTATAAAAGAGAATATCCCTACAACAGCAGCCCTCAGGCCAAAATACATTATCTTGTCCTCTTCAGGACTCAGTTCGAAGTTCAGATTGAATACGGTTATATTGGCCCCGATCATGAATATTCCGGTAGTTACAATGACAACCGGATAAAGGAACTGTGTTGCAGGTGAAGTAAAGGCCCAGAGCATGTT
>DAINQB010000007.1:52416-66781 GCA_036743175.1 Bacillota bacterium
ACGAATACGAGGGTTACGGCAGTAATTGCAATATAAGTTGAATATTCCCCTCCGTAACTGTCGAGTATAGCGCCCAGGGTCAGGGAAATAACAATATATGAAGCATTTCCTATAAGATTCCTCTTCGAAAAATGCCTGCCCTTTATTTCAGGCGGAACAAACATATTGTTCCAGTCTATTGCACCGCTTCCGGCAACAGCCCTGAACACATGACCGAAAAAGAAACAGGCTGCTATGACAAGAAACTGCAGTTCTCCCGTAATAATCCTTGGGACAACCATTATTCCGTACATGAAGATATACTGAAGAATCCTGAGTACAATGAGTACTTTTTTACGGCTCTTGTATTTTCTGTATACCATGATTGAGAATATCTGAATGACATTTGTAAGTTCAGGAATGGCTGCAAGAAAACCAATCTGGCCTGCGGTAGCTCCAAGGAACAGCAGATAGCTTGTCATGAATATTCCGCCGACACCATAGATGCTTGTCACAAATGACAGACCCACAGCGCTTGTTATGAAATATTTCCTGAATTTTCCTGCCCTGACAGAGTATCTGATATCCTTCAAAATCCCGCTCCTTCGTTTAACTATATATTACCTTCAGGTAAAAAACAAGAAACGGAACCAGGTTTTCATTATATCCTGAACAGCCCGATGTACCAATCGATTACCCCGGTTGCAAAAAGTGCGGCAAATAAAATTCCCATACAAAGGAAGGGTCCGAATGGAATCATGTCCTTCCTGCCCTTTTTACCGGCAATCATCAGTACTATACTTACTATGGCTCCGACAAGGCTGCCTGAGAGCAATGCAAGCAGCACTCCCTTCCATCCGAGGAATATACCTGCAGCAGCCATGAGCTTGATGTCGCCGCCTCCCATGCCCCCTTTTGATAGTACTGCAATAAGGAACAGGGGCAGGCTTGCTGCAAGGAAACCAATCAACGGTTCATACCAAACTATACCAGTTTCAAACAAAGCCGGGAAAATTAATCTTGAAGCAGAGTATAAAACTCCTGTAACAATCAATGATATGACAAGTCCATTGGGTATTGTCATTGATTTTAGATCAATAATGGAAATGGCAACCAAAATGATGGCAATGACTGACAGAAATAGAAAATCAAGGTTAAACCCAAAAACCAGATATACAATCACATATAGAAGTCCGCATAAAGCCTCTATAAGAGGATATTGAATTGATATGGCAGAACTGCATTTCCTGCACTTGCCACCCAGAATAAAATAGCTGAGCACCGGAATATTGTCATACCACTTTATTCTTTCACCGCAGTTACCGCACGCAGAAGGAGGATACCAAAGTGACTTCTTTGCAGGAATTCGGTAAATCATCACATTGGTGAAACTGCCTGTTATAAGACCCAGCAAAAAGCTTACAATAAGAAAATATACAAACAAAATATTCCCCCCTGCAATTATCATTTATGCAAATGTAGTCCCGAATAATGCACCTTGCACAAAGATAAAAGTTTTCAATCATTTGTAATTATACCAAAACTCACTTTTCCAATCTATTCTTTTATCCTTGAGTTTGATATAATATTCATATCTCAGGGGGTGAAATTATGAATATTGAACAATTGTTACTGGAAGCTGCCCAAAAGAACGCCAGCGATGTTCATGTCACTGTTGGGATTCCTGTCAAAATGCGTCTCTATGGCAAATTACTCGCCATGGATGATTATGTAGTAACAGTCCACGACACCCATGCAATCTTCAATTCCCTTCTCACTGACGGGCAACGGCAGAAACTAAAGACGCAGGGCGAATATGACATTGCAATTTCAGTGGATGGAAGAAGGTTCAGGCTGAATGTTTATCGTGTAGGTGACGGGTACAGTTTTGCTTTTCGATATCTGAACGAGGAAATTCTTAGTTTCAAGGAACTTGGACTTCCAAATTGTGTGAGGGATTTGTGCCAGCTGCAGTCAGGACTTGTATTGATTACAGGTCCCACCGGAATGGGCAAGACAACCACACTATCCTCAATGATAAACTGGATCAATATAAACAGGGATGTACATATAGTAACCCTTGAAGATCCTATAGAGTATATACATCATCACAAGAAGAGCATCGTCAATCAAAGGGAGATCGGCAGGGATTCCAATTCCTTCCCGGATGGGCTTCGGTCCGCCCTAAGGCAGGATCCCGACATTATTTTCGTAGGAGAGATGAGGGATCTGGAAAGCATATCAATTGCCCTCACCGCAGCAGAAACCGGTCATCTTGTCTTCAGTACCCTTCATACCATTGGAACTTCACAGACCATAGACAGAATTATCGATGTCTTTCCTCCGCACCAGCAGCCACAGATCAAAGCCCAGCTTTCGATTGTCCTTGATGCTGTAATATCACAGCAATTGGTACCATGTTCAAAAGGTGGGCGCGTACTTGCCTATGAAGTAATGAGATGCAACCCTGCAATCAGAACTTTGATCCGTGAAGGAAAGGCCTTCCAGATACCAAACACCATCAGAACCAACAGTGCCAGCGGTATGATCACCATGGACAAGCATCTTCTAAGCCTGCATAAAAGAGGGCTTATATCCAAGGAAACTGTCATAACTTATTGTTTGGAAAAGGAAACAATCCTCCAGTACCTGGGAGAATAGTGTCAACTTCATCAGGTCAATGGGCATTAATTGCATGTATCGTTGTAACCATTGATTTATCAGCTTGATGCCGGGGTTATTATTATGGGATCTCCGCTTTTTGTGGTAGGAATATAGACATCAAATACCTTGGTCAATGACTCACCGTCCATAGTTCCCATAAGTGTTATAGTCCCTGTATTAACCTGGTTCCACTTGTCTTTGACCTTAACTTTGGTTGTGTTTACCAAATCGAGATATCCCGTTACTCCAGTGAACTGGAATAGAACATCCTCATATTCAGGAACGGTTACATAGCTTGGTCTGTCATAGGCATCGTATCCATCAGAGTAAGGTAAAGTCAAGATCAAGTCCATTATATCCTGAAGGCTTATTGTTGATTCTTCAAGAGCAATCTGAAATTCATCAATTATTTCTGTATTCCTTTCAGATTGTGCCTGGATGGTTATTGTACCTGGTTCGGTTGAAGGGGTCACTGTAAGAACTCCACTTTCTTCCCCTATTGAAACTCCGGGATATGATGATACCAATGTCCAGACAGCTGATTCATTTGTAATAGGATTGTCGTTGATATCATATGCTGTCATAGTATATGTTTCCTGAAGAACATTTCCTTCGTCAGGTATTGTCAAAACATTATTTCCTGATACCTGGATATAAATTATTTCCGGGTGCACAATGCTTATTACAACACTCAGGTCTCCGCCAATTTGAAAAGCGGATTCCCTTATTGTCACTGTTCCTTCACCTATTGCATCCACTACTGTTCCATTACCAATTGTAAGTGTAATTTGAGTATCATTTACCTTTTCAATATCGATTACTGACAGTGATGAAATGGATCCGCCAAGTGTTGCATCCAGTACACCAAGTGCTTCATTGAAGATATCATTATCCACATAAATATTCAATGCAATGACATCATCCCCTTCATAGACAGTGCCTCTCACAAGTTCGTCAGGATCTGAAGACAAACTTCTGTCAGGAGGAAGTATAATATCGCTGTTGAATGAAATAGCTGCTGCTCCGATGCTTGTAAAATTTGAAAAAGCACCGGCAAAATAAGTCGGAGGAAGATTGTTCATGACCATGCTGTTAATCAGTTCATATGTTTCGCCGTCACCTGACGCATTAATTATATATTCAATGATAGGTCTGTCCCCATTCTCATCCACACGAATCTGAATATCATCTATTACCTCTGCAGTGAGATTTACATCACTTGTCTTTGCGATGTTATCCTCAATGAATATTAAATTGTCCAATTGCTGTTCTTGATTTGAAGTAACATTCATATTGGTTGCATTTCTCAGATTCTTCTGTATATATTCATCCAAAAGTCTGGTGTTCTGCTGAAGATGGGCCTTGGCGGTACCACTGTCAAAGTTACTGTTCCCTGCAGATATCAGAATGTATCCCAGCGACACTATAACAAATATTAGTGAAACCGTTATAATAAGCTCAACCAGAGAAAAACCTTTATTAGACTTGATATAATATCTCATTTAATCAACCCTCCTGACGAATGATTCCAGATCAATGAATTTCTCTCCACCATAATAAAAATGCACAATTGTGATCTGAAACCCCGTACTGACCCCATTGTCTATTGTCTCAATGAAGTAGTTGAACTCATTCCCATCAGTATAGTCATATAGATAAGCTGAATTAATTATCTTGTTACCGTTTCTAGCATCCAGTTCAGCTTCAATCAGCTCTTGTGTTGGTTCCGCAATACTATACACTGCTTCCATTGCTTGATTTGCGGCAGCAAGGGACTTTGATTTTTCTCCAAAATTAATTATATTAACCAGACTTGAGCTGAATACCAACAGAAATGCAGAAGACAATACCGCCAGCACTGCGAAGGCTATTATTATCTCAACCAAAGTCATTCCTTTTTTGTTTTTAATTAAAAACATTTAGTAAAAATCTCTTTTCCTTACTGCCAGTAATAACTTGTAACAAGTTCAGTTGTATCTCCACCTGTTCCGGCTCCGGGTTCACCTGGATTCGGAAGAACTCCCGGAGGCAATGTTGTTATATCCGTCGGGTCATATTCAACAGTTGTAGCACCGGTCATGATTATTGTATTTGCAACAATCGAACCCTTGACTTTTCCACTTCCTGTCATGCTGACATGTGCATTTGGGGCATAAAGTATTCTTGTCAATAATGTTGCATCTCCACGAATGGTAACCAAATCGCCGCCTATCAGCAGGTGACCTTGTATTCCATTGCTTCCACCAATATCAAAACCGGATGTTTCAGTTACAAGGCTTCCGACAAACTCTGTATTTCCACCAATATCAGGCATCTCACTGCCTTTATAGAAGACAGTAAGATTATCTATTGTTCCACCTTCTGATGCCGTATTAAATGTACTGGATCCTCTGAAATTAAACGTATCCCGCACATATATGGTAAGTGAGCCTCTGTTTGTAAGATTTATATGTCCTTGTGATATATCAAGATTATCACATACGATATATCTGTCTTCTCCACCTAAATCCAGGTTCAAAGTCCAGTTCCCTGAAGCAGTTATATCTCCGAATTCATAGTTTCCATTAATTGGAAGTGTGTTCAGCCCATAACTTTCCCTTAGAAGCCAGCTTGAAATGTTTAAATCCCCTCCACTGACCAACGCAAAGCTTGAACTGTTTCTGGTTATCGTATAGTCCGGATAGGTTGAATATGATGGGAATTCAGGAAAGCTGAACATGGGATAAATCCATTCAGGCTGCCCGGTGTAAATATCTCCATCAATTTGCTCGTCCTGTCTGCCTTGACCACGTGCTGAATCAATAACATCATCAGCATCTATAGCATGAAGATATAAATCTCCATCCACTGTTGCACTCCATGCAAAATAAATTGAATCAGTTCCTGTAGTATTGGCTCCAACATCTCCGAATATTCCGGGTGAACCCGTCAGAATGATGGAGGGATTGTCCGAATCTCCCTGACCTATTGCAAACACTGCCTTGTCAATATTTGGCATTACGTAGCCTGAACCGCCTACTGTTGTAAGCTGAAGTAAAAGGTCTATTTCCCTGCTCTGTCCATTATATGTTCCGACTGATGAAAGATGGATACCATCACTGTCTTCAGTTATCATAACGGAAATGTCGTTTTCCCCTGTGATTTGTGATGCAGACAACGAAAAACTGCTAAGGCTTCCTGCCAGATACGCTGTTCCTGCATACTGGTCATCGTCCCTGAAGTCTTCATTAATAAATCCTTCATCAACAAGCCACCCCAATGCCGAATCCACTCCGGACCTGGCATATAGATATGCCTGCATTTGGTTTTCATATCTCGTAGTTTGATTGACTTCTGTATTTGATGAAAGAACAATAGCAGGTGCTAAAATAAGCAACAGTGCCATGACAATTATTACTATTATCAAGGCTCTTCCTTCTGTATACTTCTTCATGATATCCTCCCAAGGCTCTTATCTTTATATATCGCCTTATTTATTCCCACTAACATCACCCGATTAAACAATTACCCTCAGAAACTCCTCAATGGATATATAACCTTCTTTAATTTTATTCAATCCATCAGCCCTCAGTGTCACCATGCCGTTTTCTACCGCTCTGTTTTCGATGTCGATGGTCGACACTTTACCGAGAATCAAATTCTGAATATCCTCGGTAACCTCAAGAAACTCATATATACCCATCCTGCCTGAGTATCCCGTATTATTACACTGAACACATCCGGTTGCCTTATATATCTTTGTCTCGTCCTCGTTTGGTTCAATGGGAAAATCAGGAAGTATGTTCAGGAGTTCACTCCTGCTTATATTATACTCCTCTTTACACTCTTTGCAAAGTACCCTTACAAGTCTCTGTGCAACGACGCCAATCAGTGATGAAGCCGTCAGATATGGTTCAACCCCCATTTCACCAAGTCTGGTCAGTGCTCCCGCAGAATTATTTGTGTGGAGAGTAGAAAGTACAAGATGACCTGTCAATGCTGATTCGACAGCAATCTTTGCCGTTTCCTTATCCCTTATTTCTCCGACCATTACGATATCAGGGTCACTTCTAAGTATGGATCTGAGTCCTGATGAGAATAACAGTCCCGCTCTTTCGTTGATCTGAATCTGATTCAATCCTTCAATCCTTCTTTCAACGGGGTCTTCAAGGGTGATAATGTTCTTGTCAGGTGAGTTCAGACGGGAGAGTGCAGCATATAGTGTTGTACTCTTGCCGCTGCCTGTAGGACCGGTTATAAGTATGAAACCATACGGGAATGAAATCGCCTTGTAAAAACCGTTTCTTTGTTTCTCAGGCATACCAAGCTTATCAAGGGTAAGAAGTTTTGAATTTCTATCAACTATACGAAGGGTTATCTTTTCCCCGAACACAGTCGGCAATGTAGCAATTCTTATATCAGCAATAATCCCCTGGCTCTTGAACGTCATCCTCCCGTCCTGGGGAATTCTTCTTTCAGCAATGTCCATATTTCCAAGCACCTTGAACCTGGAAGCTATTGAGGGAGCCATTTTGGGTGACTGCTGCATTATGTCATGGAGAACCCCATCTATCCTATACCTAATCTTAAGTCGCTTCTCTCCGGGTTCAACATGGACATCACTTGCCTTTGCCTTGATTGCCTGATTCAACATCTGATTTACAAGCTGCACTGCCGGCCTTGCCAAAGTCAGATTTTCTTCATCATCCTTTACCTGGACTTCTTCTTCATCTTCATCATAGACATTTATGTTATTGCTCATATAATCAAAATGTTCTATGGCAGACTTAAGCTGGCTGTCTTCAACAACAACCGGTTCAATCTCATATCCTGTAAGCAGACTTAAATCATCAATGGCCATGAGGTCAGTGGGATTTTGCATTGCAACTATCAATTTTTCATTGTCTTCTGTGAAATCAACAGGAAGGGCATTATATTTTGCCGCAAGCTCAGGTGAAACAAGGTTGGACGCCTGTATGTTAATCTGTATATCATTCAGATTGACGAACTTGGCCTTGGATTTGTGTGCCATTGTCCTTGCTATATCAACCTCTGAACAGTAACCAAGGCTTACCAAAGCTTCTCCAAGAAGCATCAGTTTATCACGGTTTTCTTTTGCAAATGAGAGAGCTTTCTCCAGCTGGGTCTCAGTGATAATACCATTCTGGATGAGAACCTCTCCCAATCTTTGACTACCTATTCTGCCATTCATCTTTTGCCTCTAATTCTTCCTGTAGTATGCATGTATCAAAATATCGGAACTAAGATCTTCTGTTGATGCAGCTCCTGAATCAACGATGGAAACAGCTTCAATAATATATAGACGGTTTGTTTTCCCTAATTCATCTATGATCTTTGTAAGCTCATCATATGTACATTCTGCCCTTACAGTAAAGGGGATATCTATTATTCCGTTTACATCTTCAACTTCCTTGTCATAAGTGATTTTCCTGAAAATGGCATCATTATCCAGAATAATTGATGTAATGTCAGATGTAATCCCAATTTCATCCCTTGTCGCCGGAATGAACATTTGATTCTTTTCGTAGTTTTCCTTCAGCTTATCTTCACTCTCACCAAGTTCAATCAATTGATTCAATACCTGTTGCTTTTCGGCAATGGATAGTTTAATCTGGTCAATTTCATCGTTGATTTTATTCAGATTCGCAACATTTATAACAAGAAATACGACGGAAATGATTATTACAATCACAGCTGCTATTGTAATAATAAGGTCTGTAATTGATACCCCTCTGTCATCCAGTGCCAAATGGTAATTATGTTTAGTTCCTGAACCCTTCTTAAAATATTGTTCTTTAATAGGTTTCAAAACAATACCCCCTATTCCTTGTTCCAATTGTCTATTCCAATGACTGCATTGAATTGAAATTCAAGTTCATTTCCGGGAAAGACATTGGTTATTATATCTCTGACCTGAACATACCCTATGGCATCTATTTCATCAAAACTTTCAACCCATCTGCTGATGTTATCTATATCTTTAGTCCAGCATGATAGAATACATCCCTGTGCATCCCCTGATATAGCAATATCCATCCTATTGACTTTGATTCCATATAGTCCGGAATTCCCGGTTGTGATTTCCATGACATAAGCCCAGTCAGGATTTACTCCCCTGAGCCGGTCAATATCTGCATTATTTGCATCAATCTCATCGAACATTTCCTTTATATATGCCAATCTTCCTATATTCTGAGTGATGCTCTGCTGTTCTACTTTAAGTCTTTCGAGTTCAGCTACCGGTTCTTTGATATACAATGATAAAAGAATATTGCCAGCCAGAAGAATCATCGCAATGATCATCAGTACCATTGCAACAATGGTCCAAATCTTCATTATTGAAGATTGTCTTTTCATTTCGGCAGGCAGCAGGCTAATATGTATTTTAGTCATACTCAATCACTCTCCAATCCCCTCTGAGCCAGGACATATGCCACGGCATACTCATATGGTCTTGAAACTTCAGGTGTACCTGTCTTGTTTCTTTCGTTTAAAAATGGGTTAATCACCTTAATTTCTGCACTGGTTGATTCTCTTAGGAACTGAACCATATTTTCATTCCACACGCCATATCCTGTAATATATATAATATCTATGAAATCCCTCGTAATAGAATTGTAGTAGGAAAGAGATGATGTTATATCCTTCCTTATGCTTTCAAAATACTCATTGACAAAATCGTTTTCATCAACAGCATTACTGGTATCAACAGTCATATTTCTTGCTAACAATGGTTTTCCATCGCTTAGAATAAGAAGATTGAACATTTCCTTCTTGAAGTTTATTAAAGCCGTTCCCTTTTTCTCATTGTCAGTTGAAGACAGCAGACGATGAATTGCAATGGTATTTACGTCAATATCATTTATTGTAAGCCTGCATCCTTTGAATACCTCAATATAATCATTCAGCATCTTTTTACCGGCAGCAACAATAAGAGTCTTGACTTTCTTTTCACCATCATCAGATTCTATTTCATTCAGAGGAAAATAATCCGTAACAACAGAACTTTTATCCACAGGCAAAAACTGCTGAATCTGTTCATCCACGTCCTTTGCCAAGCTTTTTTCAGAGGATTTCTCAATATCTGCATACCTTACAAGTACATACTTGTTATCAACTCCAAAAGTTATTTCCTTGCTCTTGATTGAGAACTTCCTGATAAGATCTGCAAGTGCTGCCGTTGCAGCCTGCACATTTACAATTACACCATCCACAACGGTCCCTTCAGCCAGGTCTATACTTCCAAGGGTTGTGATCTTATGAGATTTTTCTGAACCATAAATCTCCACCACCCTTATAGCTGCATCAGTAAATTCAATTCCTGCCATTCTTTTAATTACCATATCAACACCTCACATGTTCGACGAAACTGCTGTGAAAATTGGAAGATAAAGTGATATAAGTATTCCACCAACCAATAATCCTACAACTACCAGCATCAGCGGTTCGATGACTGATGACAAAGTCTTTGATAAAGTTTCAACCTCTTCTTCATAAAAACCAGCAACCCTGTCCAGTAGTTCCGGTAACTGCCCGGTTTCCTCTCCCACTGCAATCATATGTATGACCGTTCCTGGAAATATATCCTGCCGGTCCAGCTCATCCGAAATTTTGTTTCCCTGTTCAACATTCAGGCTTGCTTCGCGTATCTTATTGGCAACATCGGTACTTCCCGCAGTGTCTCCTGCACTTTGCATGGCCTGGATGACAGGAATTCCTCCATCCAATAATATGGAGAAAGTCCTCGAAAAACGGGCATATGTCGTTTTTTGAACTATCTTACCGAATACAGGAACCTTTGGCTTGAATTTGTCCCAGAGAAGTTTGCCTGCCCTGCTTGATATAAATATCTTTATTCCTGAAAATATTGCTATTATACCGACAATATACCAGTACCAATGAGCCCTGAGGGAATCGCTCAGGTTAAATACAACCTGTGTTATTCCGGGTATTTCCGCATTATTCGATGCCATTCCCTTGAACGTGGGAACAAGGAACAAAAGCATACCAAACATTATAAGGACAGCAAAGCCCAGTACCATCTTGGGATAGAAAGTAGCTGATTTAATACTGTCCTTCAGTCGTTTGTCTTTCTGCAGCTGTTCAGATATTCTCAGCAAAGAACCTTCCAGCATTCCGCCTAGTTCCCCTGATTCTATCAGCCTTACATATAAATCATCAAATATATGTGGATAGCCACTGAAAGAGTCCGTAAGGTTCATGCCACTTTCAACATTTGATGCGATATTATCAAGTGCTTTTCTGAATGAAGGATTTTTTGTCTGCCTTGCTATGGTGGATATTGCCCTGGTCACTGGAATTCCTGCACCGATCATTGAAGCAAGCTGCCTGCTGAACAAACTAAGGTCACCGATTTTCACAGGACGTTCATTCCTAAGGAATCGCTCAAGTCCATCAAAGCGCGAAATCTTGAGTTCCTCTACAATGAAATTCATTTTTCGTAATCTTTCCATTGCCGAGACAGGACTGGTTGCACTGATTTTTCCCAGTACAACCTCATTATTTCTCGCTTTGCACTTGTATTTGTATATGGGCATCCCTGGCTCCTTACCTACCACTCACCGACAGGTGTGTTTGTCTTGGGTTTCTTCGTCATAAGCCTTTCGATCTCCTGGAAATCTATACAGTTCTCAGTCAATGTCTTTTCGCTTATTGTACCTTTTCTATATAAATCTATCAAAGCCATATCCATTGTCTGCATCCCGAACTCCGATCCGGTTTGCATGACACTATAAATCTGATGTTCCTTGCCCTCTCTGATGAGATTTCTGATGGAAGGAATCCCTCTCATCATCTCAATGGCTACCACTCTTCCTCCGCTGACCTTTGTCATCAGTTGCTGGGATACCACAGCCTGAATTGTACTCGCAAGCTGCTGTCTGATTTGTTTTCTCTCACTTTCCCCAAATGCATCTATTATCCTGTTTATAGTCTGGGGGGCAGTCTGTGTGTGCAGTGTCGAGAAAACAAGATGTCCCGTCTCGGCTGCCGTCAAGGCTATGGAAATGCTCTCAAGGTCCCTCATTTCACCTATCAGGATTACATCCGGGTCATGTCTCAGTACATGTCGCAACGCATCCTTGAATGAGTGTGTATCAGCACCTACCTCCCTTTGCCGCACAGTGGATTTCTTGTGCCTGTGCAGGTATTCTATAGGATCTTCCACTGTCACAATGTTCAGCTGCCGTGATCTGTTGATTATATCAATCATGGCGGCAAGGGTTGTTGATTTCCCGCTTCCCGTAGGGCCGGTAACCAATACCAATCCCCTTTTCAGATTGCAAAGATCCCTTAAGTCCGCAGGGAGCCCCAGAGAATCAAACTGAGGTATTTCATATGGCACTGCTCTGAAAACAACCGCATACGAACCTCTTTGTTTCATCACATTCCCCCTGTATCTTGCGATACCGGGAATAGAATATGAAAAGTCCAGTTCCATCTTTTCGTCGAGAATCTTCCATTCATGGTCAGTGATAATATCACTGAGCATGTGATTGAGATTCTCGGGCATCAGCCTTGGCATATCCAGTTGCTCAAGGTCCGTATTAACCCTGTAACACGGTGGAACTCCTGCTACCAGATGCAGGTCTGAAATTTTTTTCTCTGTCATTGGTCTCAGAAGTTCAGGTATTGTTGTTACATATTTATCACTGTCGTTTCTTTCGTATATTGACATCTTTCCCTCATATACCTATTCGCCTGAGTCGATATTAGCTATTGCCGCCTTTACCCTCTCTATGTTTTCCGGAGTATCCTCAACCCACATTACATACTGAGGGGTTCCTGTCTTTGATATATCACCGGATACATACATGTTATCCTGCGAAACACCGGATATATATGATATGAGCGGTATTCTGTCAAGTAGCCTTACCCTTGCCATCATGTCTCCGCCTGCACTGTCAACAACTGCTATCATAGTTGAACCGGGAGTATCAATTTCTTTAAGAAATACTCTGACGGCTGCTTCTTCACTCTTGGTACAAAGAACCATTATCTGGCTTCCAAGACCGGAGAAGGCAAATTCCTTGAATTCAACTTCGTCAAGATCAAAAGTCTTCTTGTCTCCAAAAGATTCAATTCTGTCAAGTCCCAGCGCTGCTGAGATATTTTCAAATGTATATATGAAGAACGATGGGTCTTCCGGCATATTTGAAGGAGTATCAAGTTCTGCAATAAGGAAATCAACCATATCCTTGTCTATGTATTTGAAGTTTACAAGTATTGCATATGGATCTTCGCTTAATATTGTATTCGGAATAACTGTAACGGTTCCGCTTGAGCCTTCTGCAGTCGTCCAAAGACCAAGATCCGTCATGGCATCATTTACAAGATCAATGTCAATATATTTTAACCTGTAAACACCAAACTCATTGTCACTTATATTATCAGGTGTGTCCAATCGTGCCACAATTGCAGTAACTGCCTCGTGCTGATCACTGTCTGCACTTACCCAGAGAGTCTGGGGACTTGCATTCATTATTATAGTGTCACCCTGAACACCAAGTTCGCCCAACACATCTTCCAGTACTGCTGCCGTTATATAGCTCAGCTTGTACGGAACCAGATTCAGTTCCTGACTGCCATTGGGGTAATACTCTTCCCTGTCAAGTAAATTTATTATTTCACTGACCTGGGATACCTGATAAGGCATGCCCTGGACAAAGATAGTATCATTGGAATCATTTACAATGACAGATGTTACTTTCACACCAAGCTGTGACAGATAATCCTGAAGATCATCCGTTGACATATAGTTTAGTTTGAATCTTGTAAACACCATCATGTCATTGAAATTAGCAGTAAGTGCTGATGCCGAACCAACCAGCAGAAGTTCCCCATCCCTGACATAACTCAGGGACTGGCCGCTTATTCCGGTGCTCTTCATGAATATTTCAAATGCTGTCGTTGCGTCTACGCCGCTTATCGAAAAGCTTGTCTGGAAACCGGAACCAAGATAGACAATGTTGACCCCGAGTTTCTTTGCGAACAACGAAAGTACATCCCTGATGTCTGCATTTACAAGTTCTATTGATATGTCCTCGCCTTTGTCAGCCTTGAAAACAGTTACCTCTTCATAGCTGATTCCTGTAGGCACGGCCCCTGTGGTTTCCGCTGAAACTACGCCCAATGCTGAAAACAGCATCATCGATGCCAGTACAACGGCGACTGCTTTTTTGGTTAACCCTCTCACTCTATGACGTCCCAATTTAGAACACCTCCAATATATCTATCACTCCCCCGATATGGAAAGTACCAGCTCCATCCCATCTACTTCCAGGACAACCCTGTCCGCCTCGATGCTGAGCACCTTGAAATAGCCTTCCGGTTCATCCCCCGGTTCCACTATGAAACTTTTGTTTTCTGCCTCTATTATGGCAATGCTTCCTGATTTGTCATATATGATTCCGCTGACCCTGTATGGATCTGCGAATGGATTTCTTGTTATTTCGCTCTGGTCCTTGTCCCGCACATCATCGGGAAGTGTGGTGACTTCCTGTCCTTCACCGGTTGACGGTTCCTCGGATGCTGCAGGTTCCGCTGACTGGGCAGCGGCCGGTTGATTGGTATTTGTCACAGGCGGATTTGTTTCAGAAACATTATCGTTTCCGTCCAGGACATATACCAGTATTACAACCACAACCAAAACAAGAAAAACCGGAACTGTAAATACCAGCGACCGGTTCTCATCAAGGAACTT